>DKNF01000227.1 GCA_002470165.1 Betaproteobacteria bacterium UBA7395
ACGTTGTAGATCATGTTGTTCACCCAGGTACCGCGGGTGTGCTGGTTGAAGCCCATGGTCCAGAAGCTGACGACCTTCTTCTTCGGATCGGCATAGAGCTCGGCCATGCGCTTGAGGCGGTCGGCCGGCACGCCGGACAGCTTGGCGGTCTTGTCCAGGGTGTATTCGGAAACGAACTTGGCGAATTCCTCGAAGGTGATCGGCTTGGATGCGCCGGTATCGCCCTTGGGCTTGCCGTCGGCGCCCGGATAACCGTTCGACTTGGCGTCCTTTTCCAGCGCGTGCGCCGGACGCAGGCCGTAACCGATGTCGGTCTCGCCCATCTTGAAATTGACGTGCTTCTTGACGAAGTCCTGGTTGACCTTGCCGCTCTGGATGATGTGATTGCAGATGTAGTTGAGGATGGCCAGATCGGTCTGCGGCGAGAAGATCATCGGGTTGTCGGCCAGCTCGTAGCTGCGATGCTCGAAGGTGGACAACACATGGACTTCGGCGCCGGCATGGGTCAGGCGGCGGTCGGTGATGCGCGACCACAGGATCGGGTGCATCTCGGCCATGTTCGAGCCCCACAGCACGAAGGCGTCGGCGTTCTCGATGTCGTCGTAGCAACCCATCGGTTCGTCGATGCCGAAGGTACGCATGAAGCCGGCCACGGCAGAGGCCATGCAGTGGCGGGCATTGGGGTCGAGGTTGTTGGAGCGGAAACCGGCCTTCCACAGCTTGGCGGCGGCATAGCCTTCCCAGATCGTCCATTGGCCGGAGCCGAACATGCCGATCGACGAGGTCATCTCATTGACCGGCTTGCCGGCATTGGCCTGCATGTCGGCCTTGAGCGCTTCCTTCCACTTCTCTTCCATGATGTCGAAGGCCTGCTTCCACGAGATCGGCTGGAAATCGCCGTTCTTGTCGAACTTGCCGTTCTTCATGCGCAGCAGCGGCTTGGTCAGGCGGTCTTCACCGTACTGGATCTTGGACAGGAAATAGCCCTTGATGCAGTTCAGGCCACGATTGACCGGGGAGTCCGGGTCGCCCTGGGTGGCGACGATGCGACCGTTCTGGACGCCGACCAGCACGGCGCAACCGGTACCGCAGAAGCGGCAGGCGGCCTTGTCCCAGCGGACTTCGGTCGGGCCGCCGGCACGGGCGGTCTGGGCGCTGGCAGCCAGCGGAATCCCGGCGGTCGCCGCAGCAGCGGCAACAGCCTGGGTCTTCAGAAATTCACGGCGATTCATGGTCATGGTCAAGCCTCCTCGGGTTCAAGCGCGTCGTCGCAGTATTCGTAAGCCAGGGTCACCGACATCACGTGCGGCACGTGATGGACCCCGATGATGGAATCGGAAACGGCATAGCCTTCACCGTCTTCGATCAGGACAAGCATCCGGCCGTCGCCGTGATCGTGGGCGACGGAGGCGCCGGGCACGGCCTCGACGCCGAGTTGCACGGCACGCGTGTGCTCGGGCAGGTATTTGAGAACGAGACTGACGATCTTCATGCGGCACCTCGGTTGGCAGTGGTATTCACGGAAAGGATACGAATCGCCCGGGTCGGGCAATCGGCGAGACAGGCGCCACAGCCGGTACAGGCCAGGGCATCGAGTTGCGGCCCGGCGACACCGCCCAGCCGGGGGGGAAAATGGATGGCGCGGACCTCGCAGCTTTCGCCGCAGGTCCGGCAAACGACGTTGCGCTCGGCCAGGCAATCGTCGGAAAAAACCGCCTTGAGCGACCAGGTCTCCTCTGCCTTCAAGGCCCCCGGGGTACATGCCGTGCGGCAGTCGCCACAGAAGGTGCAGCCGTCCGGGGCGCGGCCCGGCGTGAAATCGGCTTCCGGGTAACCGCCGTCGCCGCGCAGCAGCAGGCCGGTCGGACAAGCCTCGATGCAGGCGGAGCAGCGGGTGCAGGCATCGACGAAAACGCTCTCGGCCAACGCCCACGGCGGACGCACCGGATTTCCCCGGGAGGGGCGGGCGACACCGAGAAAAGCGCGGCGACTGAGCATGTTGTGCTTGCCTGAAAGTTGATCTGCAACCGATCCTACGCCCGTGAGTTGAGCGCCAACAGCCCCGGAAAATGGCCCGACGAACTGCGATCTACCCCTTAATAGGTAGTACCTTTGCCGCAATCGCCGAGGTTTTTTCCCGTAGAATCAAGCGCATGAATCCGGGCACACAAAACTGCCCGGGCAATCCGAATACCCCCAGGCAAAAAAGAGGTAATCCGCAATACCGGCCATGAAGCGTTTCTTTTCTTCCATTTCGGATGCCTTGCAGGATTCGGTGCTGGTGCGGCTGGGGCTGGCCATGGGCATCCTCGCCCTGCTCTCCTTCGCGTCCATCGTCACCTCGACCGTCATTGCCGAGAGCATCAGCGGCCAGGCCAGCGCCATCAACGTTTCCGGCTCGCTGCGCATGATGAGCTTCCGCAGCCTGAGCGAAGTGCTGCAACCGGAAAAACGCGCCCAGGCGCAGCAGACCCTGGAACAGTTCGAACGCCGGCTGCACGGACTGGACCGCTTCATCCAGGACAAGACGGTCGGCAACTCGCCGTCGAAAGAGGCAATCAACGTGGTCAACCGGCGCTGGGTCGAGTACATCCGTCCGCTGGCCCGGCTCGCCGCCGAGGGCAATGTCGATGCGCTGACGATCATGGCCCAGGACATCCCCACCTTCGTCGAGCAGATCGACCGGGTCGTCGTGCTGATCGAAGAAGACCTCGAACAGAAGGTCCGCTGGCTACGCGCCACGCAATTCGGCCTGCTGACGCTGATCATCATGGTCAGCCTGGTGACCAGCTGGATGCTGCGCCAGCAACTGGTCCAGCCGCTGGCGCAGTTGCTCAAGGCGGCCAGGACCGTTTCGCGCGGCTCGTTCTCGACCCGGGTCAGCCATGTCGGCGGCGACGAACTCGGCCAGCTGGGCCGCGCCTTCAACACCATGGTCGAGGAAATCGCCAGCATGTATGCCCACCTCGAGGAAAAGGTCGAGGAAAAAACGCAGGAGCTGACCCGCACCAACCAGTCACTGGAACTGCTCTATCGTGTCAGCCAGAAGCTGTCGGCCAGCGACCTGACGCTCGATCAACTGCAGGGCATCCTGCGCGAAGTCGAGGACGCGCTGGAACTCGGTCACAGCATGATCTGCGTCAGCGACAACGGCCACCTGCCCGCCCACCCGGTGGTCGGCGACCTGACGCCGGAGGAAGTCGAACGCTGGTGCGGCAGACAGGATTGCGCCCAGTGCTTCGACCGCGCCGCCCATCCGCTGGGCGAACAGGCGGCAGCCGGCAGCACCGTCGTCCTGCCGATCGGCGACGCCAGCGGCATGCGCGGTACGCTACCGATCCTGTTGCGCTCGCGCGAACCGCTACCCGCCGACAAGGCGCGGCTGATCGAAACCATCGGCCACCACGTTTCGAACGCCCTGCTCAACATGCGCCGCACCGAGGAAAAACATCGGCTGGCGGTGCTCGAGGAGCGCTCGGTAATCGCCCGCGAGTTGCACGACTCGATTGCCCAGTCGCTGAGCTACCTGCGCATCCAGGTCACGCGCCTGGAGAAATGCATCGCACAGGGGTGCGATGCCCGCACCATTGCCGAAGAACTGAAGGACGGACTGGGTTCGGCCTACCGCGAACTGCGCGAACTGATCACCACCTTCCGCCTGCGCATCGACGAGCGCGGCTTCGGCGTCGCCCTGCAGGAAACGATTGCCGAATTCTCCGACAAACTGGGCTTCCCGGTGCAGCTGCACAACAGCCTGTCCGGCATCGTGCTTTCCGGCAACGAGGAAATGCACGTCATCCGCATCATCCGCGAGGCGCTCTCCAACATCGAGCGCCACGCCCAGGCAAGCCGGGCCTCGGTCGAAATCTTCGTGGCGCCGGACCATACCGTGACCATCTGCATTCGCGACAACGGGCGCGGCTTCAACCCGGCCGACATCCCCGAAAACCATTTCGGCACCAGCATCATGCGCGACCGCGCGCACATCCTCGAAGGCGACATCGATGTCGAGACGGCCTTCGGCGGCGGCACCACGATCAGCCTGCATTTCCTGCCGCAAAAATACCGGCAGACCGAACCCTGAGAGACCCAGCATGCCCACCACCACCCGTGTCCTGATCATCGACGACCATCCGCTGTTCCGCCGTGGCGTCAGCCAGTTGCTCGGCCTGGCCGACGGCTTCGAAATCGTTGGCGAAGCCGCCAGCGGCCAGGAAGGCATCGAACTGGCCAAGCGCCTCGATCCCGACCTGATCCTGCTCGACCTCAACATGAAAGGCATGAACGGCCTGGAAACCCTGCGCACCATGCGCGACCTGGAAATCGATGCGCGCATCATCCTGGTCACCGTTTCCGACGCCCCGGAAGACCTGATCGCCGCCATCCGCAGCGGGGCCGACGGCTACATCCTCAAGGACAACGACCCGGACGACATCCTCAAGCTGATCGACAGCGCCATGCACGGCAAAACGGCCATCAGCCCGGAACTGACCAGCCTGCTGGCGACGGCCCTGCGCGAGGAAAGCTTGGTCGAGCAACGCTCCCAGGCCAGCCTGACCGAACGCGAAACGGCCATCCTGAAATGCCTGGCCGGCGGCATGTCGAACAAACTGATTGCCCGCGAACTCGACATCATGGAGAGCACGGTCAAGGTACACATCCGCAACCTGCTCAAGAAACTGAAATTCCGCTCACGCGTCGAAGCCGCAGTGTGGGCAGTGGCCAACCAGATTCACTGATCCTCAGACCCGCCCAGCCGCGCCTTCCTCAAGCCAGTAAAGCACGGTTGAGAAGAAGTGTTGCGGGTCGATGGGCTTGCCGATGAAATCATTCATCCCCGCGGCAAAACACCGCGCCCGGTCCTCGGAGAAGGCGTTGGCAGTCATCGCGATGATCGGCAAACGGGCCATGGCGGGAATTTCGCGCAAGCACCGGGTCGCATCGAGACCGTCCATATTGGGCATCTGCATGTCCATCAGGATCAAGGCATAGTCGCCCCTGGTCGCCATGTCGCAGGCCACACCGCCGTCCTCGGCCACATCGACCAGCAGGCCGGCTTCTTCGAGTAGCATGCGGGCAATTTCGGCATTGATCGGCTCATCCTCGGCAAGCAGAATCCGACAACCGGAAAACTCCTGCTGCAGCCTGCGCTCCACGTTCATCGTGCGTTCCGCCGGGCGGGCCAGCGGTTCATCCCGCACCTTCAGCAAACGCGCGGTGAACCAGAACTGACTGCCCTGCCCCGGCGTGCTGTTCACCCCAACCTCGCCCCCCATCAGATTGGCAATCCGGCGGGTGATCGCCAAGCCCAGGCCGGTTCCACCGTAACGCCGGGTGGTGCTGGCGTCGGCTTGCTCGAAGGCATTGAAGAGACGTTCCTGCGCATCGGTTTCGATCCCGATACCGGTATCCTCGACTTCGAAACGTAGCAATACGCTCGCTTCATCCTCGACAACCGGCGCAACCCGGATAGTGATTCGCCCCTGATCGGTGAACTTGATCGCGTTGCCGGCAAAGTTCAGCAAGGCCTGCTGCAGCCGTGTCCGGTCGCCCAGCAGGAGATGCGGCAGATGCGCGACCTCGGTAAAGAGGTGCAGTCCCTTTTCCTGCAAACGCGGGGCCAGGATCGTGGCAACGTTGCCAACCACCGCCCGGAGATTGAAATTCACTGCCTCAAGCTGGAACTTGCCTGCCTCGATCTTGGAGAGATCGAGAATCGCATTGATGATCTCAAGCAAGTGGTGCCCAGCGGTATCGAGCTTGTCGAGCCGTTCGAGTTGAATCGGGGTCAAACCCGAGCGGCGTAGCAAATGGGCCATACCAACCACTGCATTGAGCGGGGTACGGATCTCGTGCGACATGTTCGCCAGAAAGGCACTCTTGGCAATATTGGCCGCTTCCGCGTCCTCCTTGGCCTGAAGCAGCGCTTCTTCTTGCTGCTTGCGCTGACTGATGTCGGTCATGAAGGCGATGAAACGCTCATTGCCGTCGATATCTCGGTGATGGTAAATGCTGATCTCGACCGGCAACAGCGAACCATCCTTTCTGCGTTGCAGGCTCTCGATCTGAATACTTCCGCGCTCGCGCACCGAGGCCTTGACCTGATCGTAACCCGTCGGGCCAAGCTTTGCGTCCAGGTCCGGAACACTGAGGGCAAGCAGTTCATCCACGGTATAGCCAAGCATCCTGGCTGATGCATCATTGGCGTAAAGCAACCGGCCACTCTGAAAATCCACCCAGTGAATACCGATCCCGACCATTTGCATGGCGAACTGCGTATCGGCCAGTTTCTGGTTGATCCGGCTAAGCTCCCTGGTTCGTTCCTCGACCATCCGTTCCAACGAATGCCGATGGGCTTCGAGTTGCTGCTGGGTCCGCACCCGCTCGCTAACATCCCGCGCAGATGCGAACAATAGCCTGCGTCCCTCAAGCTCAACCGGTGAGGTGGAAATTTCCACGTCGATCAAACTGCCATCCTTGCGCCGATGGCGAGTTTGGATAATGGGAAAGGCTGAACGATCGAAACTCTCGCGATAAGCGCTCATCAGGCCATCGGGGTAATCGCCGGCATCCCATTGGTCGAGGCGCATGCCGATCATTTCGTCGGATTCATAACCCAGCATGCGGGCAAACGCCGCATTGACCATCACCAGACGCGCCTCGGCATCGAGCACATGGATGCCATCCGTGGCAATCGCCAGCAACTGACGATTTCTCTCCGCCTCTGCGTGATAGCGCGCCTCGTACTGCTTCAATTCGGTGATGTCTTCATACATCCCCAGCAGGCCAATCACCTCACCATCTTCGCCGCGCAACGGCACCTTGGAAGTCCGTAGCCAGATGGTTTCACCGTTCGACTTGCGCAACGGCTCTTCGAATTTGTAGCGAGGTTCGCCAGACAACATGACCGCTTGATCGGCTGCCACGTATTCATCCGCATGGCAGGCCCAGGGCAGATCGTAATCTGTGAGCCCGATCAATTCATCCGGAGAACGCTTGCCAGCATCCAGGGCAAAGGCACGATTGCAGCCAAGATATCTTGAATTGCTGTCCTTCCAGAAAACCCGCACGGGCAGATTGTCGAGGACGCTCGGCATCAGCTTGCGGGAGGCGAGCAGCGCTTCATTGAGCGATTCAGGGTTGGAATTTGTCGAGTTATCCATCGCTATCCACATCGCCTGTCATTGCATGGCTAGTTCCAAATCATCATCCTCTTTATGGTTATTTTTGTCAATTTTAAAATTAATACAATTTTACGAAACAAAGTTTCAGGAAATAAAAAACCGATGCACAGGCATCGGTTTTTCGGGGGGATGAAAGAACGGGAACTTGCGATCAGGCCTGCTTGAACTTGTAGTAAGCGCCGTAAGCCCAGCAGGCGGCACAGAAGCCGGTCGCCAGATCAATGAAGGCAAAGATCAGAATAGCGTAGGCCGGGATCATGCCAACCGGGGAGCCGATCAGCCAGGTCACGAACATCGCGGTCCCGGCGATGGCGGCGATCTTGTCGGCGAACATCTTGGAACCGGCATTCTGCATCTTGGGGATGCCCAGCTTGTCTGTAATGCCGGCGAACAGCTTGTACGACAGGCACTTGTGCGGATTGACGAAACCGCGGATGAAACCGCCGACGGCCAGCAGGAGGGACACCCACTGGTACGGGGTGAACAGGTAGATGGCGGCGATGGCAAAGCTCATCGTCGCCTGAAAGCGATAGGCGTTGGAACACACCGGGGCAATGTCGAAACGCAACATGGCTGACTCCATCAAAATATAATTAGACGCTAATATTACATTGGTGCAATGCAGCAAGCAAGTATTTCAAGCCACGGCTCAATGCCCGCCCAGCCAGCGCTTCTCGCCGGCCTCGACGGGAATCGGCAACCAGTTCTCCGGCGGCGGCAGCGGGCAGGTGGCGAAGGGCGTGAACGCACAGGGCGGGTTGAAGGCGCGGTTGAAATCGAGGCGAATCCTGCCGTCGGCCGCCGGGCGGGCCTTCAGGAAACGGCCGGCGCCGTAGGTTTCCCGACCGCTCGTCCGGTCGCGGAAGACGAAGAAGACCTCGCGCTCACCGACCGACATCGGCAGGAGCTCGACGCTTTGCCCATCGACTGCGAACACCGCCTTGAAGGCGACCGTCACCGGTTTCAGTTCGCCGGTGACATTGGGGACTTCCATGGTCAGCGGCGGATCGAGCGGTAGCCAGTCGGCGTCGATGCACCAGGCAGCGTTTTCCGGGAAATAGTCGACACCGGCGAACGGCTGGCGCGTCGCCCAGGCGCGGTCGCGCACACGGGCGGCAAAGCGCCCTTCGCGGTCGACGACAAAAAACGACAGGCTGTCATGCTCAATGGTATCGGGCCGGCCGTCACGGTCGGTCTGCAACGCCCTCGCCTCGCCACCGGCCGGTTGCCAGAAGACGCAAGCATCGCGGCGGATCAGATCGCCGAGATGCGCCGGCCCGGACGGCAGGCGGACAACGCAATCTTCACCGCTGCCGACCCTGCTGATTTCGTCGTCGAGCCAGAACAGGCCAACCAGGCCGAGCCAGCTGTCGGCACCGGCAAGTTCCGCATGGCGGGCCTGCCGCCATTCCTCCAGGGTCGCTTTCATTTGCTTACAATCCTTGCGTAATCTTTTTCCGCCGCTCGTCCGTTATTCAGGACAGGGTCCCTTACCGAAAGAGAGAAGAATCATGAAAAAATTCCTGTGCGCCGCGTTGATCGCGGCTACCCCACTGTTGGCCGGTGCCAGCGACATCCGCGTCGATGTCGGCAGCCTCCGCGTCCAGACCGGCGGCGTCACCGTCACCTTCGGCAGCCGCAACGACCGCGGCTACTACTGGGACGGCTACGAGTGGCGCGAACCTGGTTACTGGAAGAAGCACCACGGCCCGCGCGGCGAGAAATACTATACCGGCAGGCCGCAGGGCGTGCCGCACCAGGGCCCCGGTTTCTGCCCACCGGGCCAGGCCAAGAAGGGCAACTGCTGAACGATGGGGCGGGCCGCAAGGGCCCGCCCACTGATTTACCGCCGGCGCATCAGCCCTTGGCGAAGCGCAGGATGCCGCCCTCGCAACTGACACGAATAACGTCCTTGGCGGCGAACTTGCCTTCGAGGATGGCCTTGGCCAGTGGATTCTCGATCTGCTGCTGGATCGCACGCTTCAACGGACGGGCGCCGAAGACCGGATCGAAACCAGCCAGGGCCAGTTCGAGCAGCGCCGATTCGTCGACGACGATGCCCATTTCCAGCTGCGCCAGGCGCTTTTCCAGGTAGCCGAGCTGGATCTTGGCGATGCCGGCGATGTGCTTTTCGTCGAGCGCGTGGAAGACCACCACCTCGTCGATACGGTTGATGAATTCCGGACGGAAATAGGTTTTCACCTCGCCCATCACCGCCAGCTTGATCAACTGGTAGTCGTCGCCCTGCATCTGCTGGATCATCTGGCTGCCAAGGTTGGAGGTCATCACCACGACGGTGTTCTTGAAATCCACCGTGCGGCCCTGGCCGTCGGTCA
>DKNF01000229.1 GCA_002470165.1 Betaproteobacteria bacterium UBA7395
CGGTGGCAAGACCGCGCACCTGCTCGAACGCGCCGAACTCGACCTGCTCGCGCTCGATCTCAAGCCGGCGCGCTGCCGGCGGGTCGAGGAGGGGCTGGGGCGTCTGCACCTGTCGGCCCGAGTCGAGGCCGCCGATTGTGCCAAGCTGGACAGCTGGTGGGACGGTCGTCCTTTCGATGCGGTGCTGGCCGACGTGCCCTGTACCGCCAGCGGCGTCGTGCGCCGCAATCCCGACGCCAAATGGCTGCGCCGTCCCGAAGATGTCGCCAGCTTTGCCGGTGCCCAGGCGCGCATCCTGGACGCCCTGTGGCAGGTGCTGCGACCCGGCGGTAAACTGCTTTATGCAACCTGTTCGGTCTTCCCGACGGAAAACTCGGTGCAGGTCAGGAATTTCCTCGGGCGCCAGCCGGCGGCGGGGATCGTTCACGAGGAACAGCTTCTTCCCGATGCGGAGCGCGATGGCTTCTATTACTGCCTGCTCGAAAAGCGTGCTTGAGCGTCTGCGCGGCCTGTTGCTGCTGCTGGCTTTCCTGCCGGCGCTGGCCTGGGCGGCGGAAATCGAGGTGCGCAATCCCGGGCTGACGCTGACCGACGAAGGCTATGCGCTGTCGGCGGACTTCCGTTTCGAACTGAGTCCCAGCCTGGAAGAGGCCGTCAATCGCGGCGTCGTGCTGTATTTCGTGGCCGATTTCGAACTCACCCGCGAGCGCTGGTACTGGCTCGACGAGAAACTGCTCAGCCGCAGCCTGACCTATCGTCTTTCCTATCACGCGCTGACCCGCCAGTACCGGCTCAGTACCGGCGGCCTGCATCAGTCCTTCGATAGTCTCGGCGAGGCGCTCGCCGTGCTGCGCCGCCTGCGCAACTGGCTGGTCATTCCCCGTGACGATGCGCGCATCGTAGCTGGTGGCAGCTATCAGGCCGCCATGCGCCTGCAGCTTGACGTCCGTCAGTTGCCGCGTCCCTTCCAGATCAGCGCGCTCGGCAACAAGGACTGGACGCTCACCAGCGACTGGAAAAGCTGGGTGACCCAGTTGCCGTTGTCCCCTGCCGCGGAGGACAAGTGAAACGTTTTGTCGCTGCCGCCGGTGCCCTGGCTGCCGCCATCGGCGGGATACTCTGGTTCCTGTTGCTGATGGCGACGGCGGCCGACACCGTCGTCTTCTCGCGCAACTATCCGCTGCTGATCGCGCTCAATGTCGTCCTGGCGCTCGGCATGGTGGCATTGGTCGGCTGGCAGTTGCGCAGCCTGTGGCGGGATTACAAGGCCCAGGTCTTCGGCGCCCGCCTGAAGCTGCGCCTGATGCTGATGTTCGGTGTCATCGCGGTGTTGCCGGGGGCGCTGGTCTATGGCGTGTCGGTGCAGTTCATGACCCGTTCGATCGAGAGCTGGTTCGACGTGCGCGTCGAGAAGGCATTGGAGTCGGGCCTGCACCTCGGGCGCTCGGCGCTCGACTCGCTGCTGGCCGAACTGAACGCCAAGGCGCGCGACATGGCCGACGAACTGTCGGTGATTCCCGAACCATCCCGGCGTTCGGCCCTGTTCCGGTTGCGCGAGGAAAAAAGCGTGGAAACGGCCGCGCTGTTCGCGGTCAATGGCAGCTTGCTGACCAGCGCTACCGGCGATCTGGTCCTGCTGCCGGCATTGCCCGGTCAGGCCCAGCTCAAGCAGGCGCGTAATCCCCAGGGATTGAGCGGTATCGAGGGCGAGGAAGAATCGATGTTCCTGCGCGTGCTGCTGCCGGTTTCGCCGCGCGAGATGTTCGAGGAGCCGCGCATCCTGCAACTGACCCAGGCCGTGCCGGCCAATCTGGCCCTCGACGCCGAGGCCGTGCAGGCGGTTTATCGCGATTACCAGGAGCTGCAACTGGCCCGTCAGGGGTTGACCCGGATCTATGCCCTGACGCTGACCCTGACGGTGCTGGTCGCGCTGTTCAGCGCTTTTGCCCTGGCCTACTGGATGGCCCGGCGGCTGGTGGCGCCGCTGTACATCCTGGCCGAAGGCACGCAGGCCGTGGCCCAGGGTGATTTCTCGCAGCGCCAGGCGGTCTATAGCGGCGACGAACTCGGGGTGCTGACCCAGTCGTTCAACCGCATGACCCGGCAACTCGACGACGCTCGCCGGGAAACCGACCGGCACCGCGGTGAGCTGGAATCGGCGCGCGGCTACCTGGAATCGATCCTGGCCAACCTGTCGGCCGGGGTGATGGTATTCGACCGGGAATTCCGTCTGCGTACGGTCAACGAAGGGGCGTTGACCATTCTGGAAGACGATTTTTCCGGCCTGATCGGTCTGGCGCCGGAGAACTGGCCGCGCCAGCAAGCGCTGGGGGCCTTCATCCGTCAGAATTTCGCCGCGACCGGCGAACCGGAGTGGCAGGCCCAGCTTGAGCTGGAGCGGCCGAACGGCATGCCGCAGGTGCTGCTGCTGCGCGCCTCGCGCCTGCCGGAGACCAGCGGGGGCGGTGACGTGGTCGTGTTCGACGACGTTACCCGGCTGATCGCAGCCCAGCGCAGCGCGGCCTGGGGCGAAGTGGCCCGGCGCCTGGCGCATGAGATCAAGAACCCGCTGACGCCGATCCAGCTTTCGGCCGAGCGCCTGCAGCACAAGCTGGCCAGCAAGCTCAGCAACGGCGACGCCGAAATGCTGGCGCGCGGCACGCAGACCATCATCGGCCAGGTCCAGGCGATGAAGCGCATGGTCGACGATTTCCGCGACTACGCCCGCATGCCGGCGCCGGAAGTCGCGCCGCTTGACCTCAACGCCCTGCTCGGCGAGGTCATGGGCCTGTACGAAAGCTCGGCGGTGCAGTTCTCGGTCGTGCTGGGCGAGGGACTGCCGCCGGTGCTCGGCGACGCCACCCAGCTGCGCCAGATCATCCACAACCTGCTGCGCAACGCCGAAGATGCCCTCGAAGGCCGCGACGATGGCCGGGTCGAGATCGTCACCGAACCGGCCGGGCGCTGCGCACGCCTGCGCATCACCGACAACGGGCCGGGCTTTCCGGTCGAGCTGCTGCCGCGCATTTTCGAACCGTATGTCACCACCAAGGCCCGGGGAACAGGGCTGGGATTGCCCATCGTCAAGAAGATTGTCGATGAGCATCAAGGTAGTATAGAAATCAGCAATGCACCGGATGGCGGGGCGCGGATCGAGATCCGCCTGCCGCTGGTCCGGGACAAGGAGGCCAAGCATGGCAATCATTCTGGTCGTTGATGACGAAGTCGGCATCCGCGAACTGCTTTCCGAAATCCTCATCGACGAGGGCTACGACGTCCGCCTCGCCGAGAACGCCGGTGCCGCCCGCCGCGTGCGCAACGAGCTGCGTCCGGACCTGGTCCTGCTCGACATCTGGATGCCCGACACCGACGGCATTTCGCTGCTCAAGGAATGGCATGCCGGCGGTCATCTGAACATGCCGGTGGTCATGATGTCCGGTCACGGCACCATCGATACGGCTGTCGAGGCGACGCGTTTCGGCGCCTTCGATTTCCTGGAAAAGCCGATCGGCCTGCAGAAACTGCTGGCCACGGTGCAGAAGGCGCTCAAGCACGACGCGCCGCCGCAGCGTCCGCCGCTGACCCTGGAGGCGTTCGCCCGCCTGCCGTTCGTCAAGGAATTCCGCCGTCGCCTGGAGCAGGCCGCGGCCAAGGCGTCGGTGGTATTGATCAAGGGGGCGACCGGCGGCATGGGCGAAATCGCCGCGCGCACCCTGCTGGCGCCGCGTGCCCCCTGGCTTGACCTGTCCACGGTGAGCAGCGCGCTGACCCAGGAGGCACTGGAAAAGACCAGCGGCGGCATCCTGTTCGTGCCCGATCTGGCGGCACTGGGCAAGATGCAGCAGATGAATCTGGCGTTTGCGCTCGATCGTGCCGAGAAACTTCACCTGCAACTGGTGGTGGCCAGCACCACGCCGCTGTCGGCGCTGTCCGGTTGGGACGCCAAGCTGCTGGCCCGGCTGGGCGAGATCTGGGTGGCGCTGCCGGCGCTTTCGGCGCATGCCGACGACCTGCCGGAAATTGCCGCATTGTTGCTGACCAATTTCGTCGAGCGCGGCGAAGTGCCGCCGCGCCGTTTCTCGACCGCTGCCCTCAATGCCTTGCGTACGCTGCCCTGGAAGAAACACCCGGAGGCGAGCTGGAACGTGCTCTACGGGTTGGTGCGCAACCTCGCGCTGACGGCGCTGGACGAGGAAATCGTCGGCGACGACGTGGCTCGGGTGATGCCCCAGGAAATCGAGGACGATGCCCCGGCGCAATCCTTCCTGCCACTGTTCGAGCAGCCCTTGCGCGAAGCACGCGATGCGTTCGAGAAACTCTATTTCGAACACCACCTGCGCCAGGAGGGCGGCAACATGACGCGCCTGGCCGAGCGCTCCGGGCTGGAGCGGACCCATCTGTACCGCAAGCTGAAGCAGCTCGACATCCGGCTGGGCAAGCGCGGCGAGGAATAAGCATGAAAATCGTCATTCTCGGTGCCGGCCAGGTTGGCGCCAGCGTGGCCGAAGGCCTGGTTTCTGAGGAAAACGACATCACCGTCGTCGATCAGGACCCGACCCGGCTGGCCCAACTGCAGGATCGTCTCGATCTGCGTACCGTCGTCGGCGATGCGGCAACGCCGACGGTGCTGCGCAGCGCCGGCGCCGAAGACGCCGACATGGTCATCGCGGTGACCCAGAGCGACCAGGCCAATCTGGTGGCCTGCAAGCTGGCGCAGTCGGTGTTCAACATCCCGACCCGGATCGCGCGCCTGCGTTCGCGCGATTTCCTCGAAGATGAGTCGCTGCTGTCGGGGGACAATTTCGCGGTCGATTTCGCGCTTTGCCCGGAACAGGTCATCACCGATTACATCCGCCGCCTGATCGAGTTCCCACGTGCCTTGCAGGTGCTCAACTTCGCCCGCGGCCGCGTCTGCCTGGTCGCCGTGCGCGCCTACGAAGGCGGCCTGCTGGTCGGCAAGCCGATCAAGGCGATGCGCGAGCATCTGCCGCCCGAAATCGACGCCCGCATTGCCGCCATCTTCCGCGACAACCAGCCGGTGTTTCCCGAGGGCGACACCGTGGTCAAGGCCGGCGACGAGGTCTTCCTGCTGGCCGCTGCCGAGAACATCCATCCGGTGCTCAACCAGTTGCGCCGGCAGACGGCGCGGGTCGAGCGCATCATGATCGCCGGCGGCGGCAATATCGGCCTGCGCCTGGCCAAATCGCTCGAAGACCGTTACGAGGTCAAGCTGATCGAAGGCCGCCGGCCGCGCGCCGAACTGCTGGCCAACGAACTGAACGACACCCTGGTGCTGTACGGCGACGCCACCGACGAAGACCTGCTGGAACAGGAAAACATTGCCGAGATGGACCTGTTCCTGGCGATGACCAACGACGACGAAGACAACATCATGGCCGGCAGCCTGGCCAAGCGTCTGGGCTGCAAGCGCGTCGTCGCCCTGGTCAATCGTCGCGCCTACGCCGAAATGATCGAGGGCGGACCGATCGACATCGGCATCTCGCCGGCCCAGGTGTCGATCGGCACCTTGCTGGCCTATGTCCGCCAGGGCGATGTCGCCGAGGTGCACTCGCTGCGCCGGGGCGCCGCCGAAGCCCTGGAGATCGTTGCTCACGGCGACCGCAACACGTCCAAGGTGGTCGGTCGGCGCATCGACGAGGTGCAGTGGCCCAAGGGCGTCACCGTCGCCGCCCTGGTGCGCAATTTCGAAGTTCCCATCGTCGTCGGCCAGACCGACGACTGGACGGCAATCACCCGTTACGGCGAGGTGGTCATTGCGCACCACGACACGGTGATCGAGCCGGGTGACCACGTGATCATTTTCTGCACCCGCAAGAAACTGGTGAAGAAGGTCGAAAAGCTGTTCCAGGTCGGTTTCCACTTCGTCTGAGGCCGCATTCGTGACCCGTTTCGCTCCCGTCCATCGCGCGCTCGGCATGATCCTGATGCTGTTCGGCCTGGCCATGCTGGTACCGCTGACCGTCTCGCACATCATGGACGACGGGGCGCAGCGCGTCTACGACGAGGTTTTCCTGCTGACCATGCTGTGCGGCAGCTTCCTCTGGTACCGCTACCGCAATACCCCGCGCGATCTGAACGTGCGCGACGGCTTCCTGCTGGTCGTGCTGGTATGGACGGTGTTGCCGGCTTTCTCGGCCTTGCCGTTCATGCTGCATCTCGGCATGTCGCACACCGACGCCTATTTCGAGGCGGTGTCGGCGCTGACGGCGACCGGGGCGACGGTGATGTCCGGCCTCGACCGGCTGCCGGCGTCGATCAACCTGTGGCGTCACCTGATGCAATGGCTGGGCGGCATGGGCCTGATCGTTCTCGTGGTTGCCATTCTGCCCATGCTCGGCATCGGCGGCCGGCAGATGCTCGCCGCCGAGATTCCCGGTCCGATGAAGGACAACCGGATGACGCCGCGGGTGACCGAGACGGCCAAGGGCCTGTGGATGATCTACGTGTTCATCACCGTCGCCTGCGCGCTGGCCTACCGCTGGGCCGGCATGAGCTGGTTCGACGCCATCTGCCACAGTTTCTCGACCGTTTCGCTCGGCGGTTTCTCGACCCACGATGCCAGCCTCGGCTACTTCAATTCGCCGGCCATCGAGTGGATCTGCATCGCCTTCATGCTCTTTTCCGGGATCAACTACGCCACCCACTTCCTCGCCCTGACCGGGCGTTCGGTATTCATCTACGGCCGTGACCCCGAAGCCGGCTGGTTTGTCGGCGTGTTGCTGGTCAGCGTCTTCGTGCTCGCCAATTACCTGTGGAAGGAGGGCACCTTCGACGACATGGACACGGCCTTCCGCTACGCCATGTTCAACGTCATCTCGGTGGCGACGACGACCGGCTATTCGACCATGGATTACGGCCAGTGGCCGATGTTCGTTGGCCTGTGGATGCTGTTCCTGTGCAGTTTCTCGACCAGCGCCGGGTCTACCGGTGGCGGCATCAAGATGATGCGGGCGCTGCTGCTGTACAAGCAGGTTTACCGCGAACTGGTCCGCGCCATGCACCCGGCGGCCGTGTACAACGTCCGTCTGGGCGGGGCGACGGCGCCGCAGTCGGTACTGTTCGCCGTGCTCGCCTTCGCCTTCGTGTATATGGTCAGCATCGTCTCGATGACGCTGTTGCTGGCGTTTACCGGGCTCGACATCGTCACCGCCTTCAGTGCCGTCGTGGCCAGCGTGAACAACACCGGTCCCGGCCTTGGCGCGGTCGGTCCGGCGACGACTTTTGCCGTGCTCGAGGACTTCCAGACCTGGGTCTGCATTTT
>DKNF01000108.1:0-5810 GCA_002470165.1 Betaproteobacteria bacterium UBA7395
CGCGATGCCCGCCTGCGCCGCTGGGCCGGGCGTTACGCCCGCGCTGGCTCGGCCGTGCTTTGCGGCATGCTGGCGCAGGCCAGTGCGACCTTTGTCCTGGCCGAGATGGAAATGCCGCGCGACATCGCTCACGGCATTGTCGGCTGGTGGTTCATGCTCGCCATGCCGCTGGGTTTCCTGCTGCTCGGCGCCCGTTTCGGCTGGCGCCTGGAGGCTGGCCTGCCATGGCGGATCGCCGCGCTATTGGCGCTGCCGGCCCTCGGCTGGTTGTTTGCCCAGCAGTACGACGGCGAGATGCTCGCCCTGTGGCCCTTCGCCATTGGCCTGCTGCTCCTGTTGTTGTGCGGGGCGCCGGTGTTCACCGTGCTCGGTGGGCTGGCGCTGGCCCTGTTCTGGAGCGAGGGTCAGCCGCTGGCGGCGGTGCCGCTCAGCCATTACCAGATCACGGTGAATCCCTCGCTGCCGGCCTTGCCGCTGTTTACCCTGGCCGGCCTGGTGTTCGCCCGTACCGGCGCCGCGGCCCGCCTCGGTGCGCTGTTCACCGCGCTGTTCGGCGGTGGTGTGCTCGGCACGGCGCTGGCCGCCGCCGTGCTCTGTTCCTGCTTCACCGCGTTGACCGGCGGTAGCGGTGTGACCATCCTGGCGCTCGGCGGCCTGTTGCTGCCGTTGCTGATGAAAGCCGGTTTTCCGGAGCGCCGCGGCATCGGTCTGGTGACCAGTGCCAGCGCGCTGGGCGTGCTGCTGGCGCCGTCGGTGCCGCTGATCATGTACGCGATCATCGCCCGCGTGCCGATCAATACCATGTTCCTGGCCGGCATCCTGCCGGCGCTGGTGATGATCTTCTTCCTGCTGGTCGTTGGCGGCTTCCTGCGCCGTGGCGAACAGACGGTGGTGGCGCCGCCGTCGCGCCCCGACTTCGCTGCCGCCCGCCGCGCCGCCTGGGCGGCCAAGTGGGAAATCCTGGCGCCGGTGGTGGCGGTCGGTTCGCTGGTCGGCGGTTTTGCCACGCCGACCGAGAGCGCAGCACTGACGGCGGCCTATGCCTTGCTGACGCAATCGCTGCTGCACCGCGAGATCGATTTTCGCGGCGTGCTGCGCGCGCTGGTCGATTGCGCGCAGGTGATCGGCGGCATCATGCTGATCCTCGGCATGGCGCTGGGGCTGACCAATTTCCTGGTCGATGCCGGCATCCCGGACCGCGCCATCGACTGGGTGCAGTCGGTGCTGCCCAACAAATGGACCTTCCTGATCGCGCTCAACCTGTTCCTGCTGCTGGCCGGTGCGCTGATGGAAATCTACGCCGCCATCGTCGTTCTGGTGCCACTGCTGCTGCCGATCGCGCTGGCCTACGGCATCGACCCGGTGCATTTCGGCATCATCTTCCTGGCCAACCTGGAACTCGCCTACCTGACGCCGCCGTCGGGCATGAACCTCTACTTCTCGTCGGCGATGTTCGGCAAGTCGCTGCGCGAGGTGGCGGTGTCGGTGCTGCCGGCGGCGCTGGCGATCTTTCTCGGCGTGCTGACCATCTCGCTGTTGCCTTTCCTGAGCACGCTGCTGCCGGAACTCGTGCTCGGGTTTCAGGCCAGATAAACGTAGAGCGCGGGAATGGGGCGCTCCTGGTCGTAGCGCAAGGGGTGGATGCTCAGGTCCTGGACGCGGAAGCCGTGTTTTTCGGCCAGCCGGCGGATGTAGGTCTCGCTATGGTGATAGCGCAGACAGGGTTGCAAGGCGAAACCGTCGGCCGCGGCCAGTTGCTCGACGGTGAAGGCAAAACAGCCGCCCGGCTTGAGCAGCCGGCGGATGGCCGCGAAGCTGCCGTCGAGGTCGCCCACGTAACTGAAGACATCGGCCGCGATGAACAGGTCGGCCGCTTCCTGCCTGGCAGCGAGAAATGCGTTCAGTTCACTTTGCTCGAGTCGGCGGTAGATGTTGCGGGCACGCGCCTGTTCGAGCATGGCGCCGGACAGGTCCACGCCGTCGATGTGATCGACCAGCGGCAGCAGTTGTTCGCCGCACAGGCCGGTGCCGCAGCCGAGATCTACGGCCACCGGGTAGCGCTTGCCGGCGCGCAGCAGCGGCTCGGTCAGCGTGCGGTGGCCCTGGTAACGCAGGCTGCCCAGCAGATGTTGCTGGAAATCGTCGGCGTAGTCGTCGAACAGCGCCTGTACATAGCTTGCCGGTGGTGTTGTCGGTTGCGCTGCCGTGCTGACCGAAGCCAGGTAGTAGCGGTTGAGTTCGTTGTCGCCGCCATGGGCGATGGCCTTGCGAAATGCTTCGGCCGCTTCCTCGTAACGGCCGATTTCCCGCAACAAACTTCCGCGCGTACTCCAGGCTTCGGCGTGTCCGGGGGCGGCGGCCAGACACTTGTCTACGGCGGTCAGAGCGCCGGCATGATTCCCGGAGCGCCCGAAACACTGGCTGCACAGCAACCACAGATCGGGGGGCTGTCCGGTCGCCAGCCCTTTTTCCAGAGCCCTGGCGGCAGCGTCCCAGTGCCCCAGGGCCTCCTCGCAAATGCCGAGTTGAACGAGTGCCTCAAGGTTTTCGGGCTCCTGGCCGACGATGGCCTGCAACAGTTCGCGGGCGGCGGCGAATTCGCCCAGGCGGAAATGGGTGGCGGCCAGATTGACCATGACGGAAAGCCTGCCCGGTGCGAGTTCAAGCGCAGCGAGAAAGGCGTTGCGGGCGCTTATGTCCCGGCCGGCTTCAAACTCGGCAATGCCGTGCAGGAAGTGCTCGCGGGCTTGTGACAAGGTGTCGTTCATGGCGGGGCGTGCTGGTGGCGAAAGTTATCGGATGCCGGCGATCTTTTCCCACAACCAGCTGCCCGAATGGGTCTTGCCGTCGAGTACGTAGTCGATCTCGTTGGCGTTCTGCAGCGTCAGTTTCAGGCGGTTGAGGGTGGTCAGCGAACTGGCGAACAGCAACTGGTCGCCGGCGGCCAGCTCGAAATCGCCGTCCGGCAGCAGGTGAATCCGGTCGCTGCGCTCGACCAGCAGCGGGATGGCGGGCAATTGCCGGCTGCGGTCGCTGTCGTCGCGCAGGATTTCGGCCAGGGTAAAGGCCCGGCCGCGCATCAGCGACAATCGGGCGGCTGGGGCTTCCGAGGCGTTCAGGCGGATGCTCCAGACGGTCGGGGTCAAGCCGTTGCACAGGGTTTGCAGGCGTTCGACCAGGGCGTGGCACCAGCTTTCGTCGCGCCTGCCCAGTTCGTCGAGGAAGCGGGCGAGCAGGGGCGTGGTCAGGATGGCGATGCACTCGTGGGCGACGATGTGGCTCGGCACCATCGCGAACTCCGGGCCGTAGGCCTGGAACAGCGCGCTGTTGGCCACCTGGTTCTGGCGGGTGACGACGAACAGATCGGGCTTGAGTTCGGTCGCGGTGACGGCGATCGACAGGTTATTCACGTCGTTGTCGCTGCCGGCGATGATGCCGGAGGCGTCGGCAATGCCGGCGGCGATCAGCGTTCCGGCTTCGGTGCCGTCGCCGACGATGCGTTCGTCGCCGCCGGGCGCGGTCGGGTCGATGATGCTCAGGCGGATGCCGGCGGCCTGCAGGCGTTGGGCGACGGCCTGGCCGAAGCGGCCGTAGCCGCACAGGATCCAGTGACCGCGTGGTGGACGGTGCGGGGCCGGGATCGGCGAGTCCGGCAGGCTGGTCAGCAGTTCGATCAGGCGGAAGCGTTCCGGCGCGGCGACCGCCAGTGCCAGGTGATCGGCGAAGCGCTCGAAGGGGTTGATGATGTGGTCGGTGTTGAATGACGCCATGTTGGCGGTCACCGACGGGCTGCGCGCGCGGGCGATGATCGGCAGTTTGGGCGCGAGCAGGTGGACGGCGATGGCAATGGCCAGGTTGGCCTGTTCGTCGTTGGTGACCGCCAGCACGCCACGGCATTTCGGGTGCTGCAGGCCGGCCAGCAACAGGTTGTCGGGCAGACTGGCGTCGGCGGCCAGCGCCGGGGTGTCGGTCTTGAAATCGAGCAGGTCGAGCTCCTCGACGCGCAGTTCGTCCTTTTCCAGCACCACGAAGGCCTGGCCGAGGCGGTCGAAGTTGCGGCAGATCAGCCCGCCGGTCTCGCCGCAACCGCAGACCAGGTAGAAGGGTTCCTTGAGCCGGCGGACGCGGCGCTGGAAGCGGCTGGCGGTCAGCGTGTTCTGGAAGCCCTTGTCCTGAAGCAGGGCGATCAGTGTGATCAGCGCATACGACCAGCCGACCACCGACAGGTAGATGCAAACGATGACCCACAGTCGCTGGGCGTCGGAGAAGGCATTCGGGATTTCACCGAAACCGATGGTCGTCGCCGTGTAGCTGATGAAGTAGAAGGCGTGGAAGAAGGACAGCGGTGGCGCCGGGTTGCCGTCGCCGTCGACGCCGGGGACCAGCGTCAGGCCGAAGACCGAGATCGCGTAGAGAACGATCAGCAGGATGATCGGCGCACGCATGCGCCGCAGGACCAGGAAGAAGGTGCTGTTGACCACCGTCGGCTCCGCGTCAGCGGCGCAGCATCACGGTTTCGACAATCAGCAGGATGACCGACACGACGTTGGCGAACAGCGCGCCGCCGGACAGCGAGACGACGCTGGACGTGACCGAGGCGGTCATGCCCTCGCCGGTGACATGCACGGCAACCGCCCAGGTGACGGCGGCGGCGATCAGTTGCAGGTCGGCGACCAGGCTGGTGGCCAGGTGGATGGCGCCGATCTGCGTGCGATCGCCGAACTTGAGCGCGGTGGCGATCAGGCTGACGACCAGTGCGGCCGCCAGTTCATAGACGTGATGCAGTTCCGGGCGGTCGATGTCGCCGAGGAAAAAGCCGAAGTTCAGGGTCGCCGCGAGGACGATGAAAAAACCGAAAACGACCTTTTCCAGATTCATTTTGACCTTCCCTTGTCGTCGGCGGCGAAAGAATCAGCGTTTTTCGACCGGTGCCGCCTGGTTCGGCGGCGCCTGGCGGGCGCCCAGGGCCTGGGCGTCGAGGCGGCGGATTTCGTCGTCGGCGAGCACTTCCAGGATGTTGACCACCTTGCGCACGCCGGCCGTGGTGCGGGCGACCGAAATCGCCACCTTGGCCTCGCGCTCGTTGACCACGCCCATCAGGTAGGTGGCACCACGTTCGGTGACGACCTTGATGTGGTTGGCCGAAACCTGGTTGCTGTCGACCAGGCGGGCCTTGACCTTGGAGTCGATGAAGGAATCATTGCTGCGCTGGGGCAGCGTCGATGCCGGGGCGATCACCAGTTCGTTGTACACCTCGCGGACGCCGTCGAGCTTGCGGGCTTCCGCTTCGATGGCCGACTTCGCATCCTCGTTGGGGACTTCGCCGGTGATCAGCAGGCGACGGTTGTACGACGTGAAATTGACCCGCGACTGTGCCTTGTACTGTTCGGGAATGCGGCCACGAGCCCGCCATTCGGTGGTTTCGTCGTCGGCCTGGGTGCCGGTGGTGCGCCGGTCGTGGATGCTCATCACGCCCACGGCGGCGCCGGCGACGACGGCCGGGAAGCAGCCCTGCAGGGTCGGGACGGCCAGGGCAAGGAGGATCAGGGAAAGGCTGAGGCGGTTTTTCATGTCATTCGACTCCAAGTAGCAGTGCGTCGATACCGTCGCACAGGCAGTGGATGATCAGAAGATGCGTTTCCTGGATGCGCGCGGTGCGGTCGGCGGGGACGCACAGATGGATGTCGTCGTCGCGCAGCATGTCGCCGATCTCGCCGCCGCCCTTGCCGGTCAGCGCGATGATGCGCATGTCGTGTTCGTGGGCGGCCTTGATCGCTTCGATGACGTTGCCGGAATTGCCGGAGGTCGAG
>DKNF01000108.1:5922-6818 GCA_002470165.1 Betaproteobacteria bacterium UBA7395
GCCGGAATTGCCGGAGGTCGAGATGGCCAGCAGCACGTCGCCGGCGTGGCCGAGGGCGCGGACCTGGCGGGAAAAGACGTGGGCGAAGCCGTAATCGTTGCCGACCGCGGTCAGGATGGATGAGTCGGTGGTCAGGGCGATGGCCGCCAGTTCCTGGCGCTCGGCCTCGAAACGGCCGACCAGTTCGGCGGCAAAATGCTGGGCGTCGGCGGCCGAGCCGCCATTGCCGCACGCCAGGATCTTGCTGCCGTTGAGCAGGCAGCCGGTCATCGTTTCGATGGCGGCGGCAATCGGTGCCGACATCGCATCGACGGCATTGAGCTTGGTCTGGGCGCTGTCTTCGAAATGCTGGGCGACGCGGGCAATCAAATCCATGGAACGGGGTCTTCGTGGAGGGGAGTGCATGATTCTACATCACAGCTCGAGATAGACCTCGACGATGACGCGCCGCCACGGGTCGGGGTGTTCGGTCAGGCCGGCGACGCGCCCGCGCAGGCGCTCACCCTTGTCCATCGCTGCCGACAGCGCCCGGTTCTGGACCCGGGGGAGATAGCCAAGCTGGTGGCCCTGCCAGTCGACGCGGATGGCGCGGGCATCGTGGCGGTTGTCGGCTTCGCGGACCAGGTCCAGTTCGTCGCCGACGCGGATCTGCGACCAGAAGGCGCCGAGCGCGTAGTACTGACTGCCGGCCAGCGGCGAGGCCTGAATCAGCAGGCGGATGGACTGTGCTTCGGCGCTGACCAGCCAGAGTGCGAGACTAAGCGTCGCCAGTAAACGCATCGCGTAGCCATTCCAGACGTTCGCCGTCGATCAGCACGCAGTCGAAGCGGCAGGCGCAATCGCCCCGCCAGGCCAGCCAGTGGCGGGCGGCGAGCACGATGCGGCGCTGCTTGGCG
>DKNF01000101.1 GCA_002470165.1 Betaproteobacteria bacterium UBA7395
TCGACTCCGCCCACGCCAGCAAGCTGGCCGAATGGCGCGACGGCGTCGGCCGCCTGTGGGACGCCAGCGGCCTGCCGCCGGCTGCCGCCGATTACCTCGACTTCGTGCGCATGCTCAACCCGGACGGCCAGTTGAGGCACTACCCGGGCTCGCCCTGGCTGGCCCGCCAGCTGCTGCGCGAATCCGACCGCCTGCGCCTATACGAGATGCACAGCAGCGACAGCAAGCTGCTGCAGGAATGTTTCCGCGGCGCCGGCCGTCAGGTCAGCATCACCGAGGGCGACGGCTTTGCTGGCCTGAAGGCGCTGCTGCCCCCGCCGCCACGCCGCGCGCTGGTGCTGATCGACCCGTCGTACGAAACGCGCGACGACTACGCCAACGTGATCAAGGGGCTGCAGGAAGCGATGAAACGTTTCCCGACCGGCACCTACGCGCTGTGGTACCCGATGCTGATCAAGCCGGAGTCTCGCCAGCTGCCGGATCGGCTCAAGCGCCTGGGCGCCGCCAACTGGCTGAACGCCACGCTCGAGGTCAAGGCCGCACCGCGCGACGGTTTCGGCATGTACGGCAGCGGCATGTTCATCATCAACCCGCCGTGGACGCTGGAAAAGACCCTGCACGAAACTCTGCCGCCGCTGGCCGCGCTGCTGGCCCAGGGGCCTGGTGCCCGATACACGCTGGAGAGCCAGTCGAGCTGATCGACACACGCCGGGGCGCTGGCGGCAACGCTATCACGAAGGTAATATGCACGCATAAATCAAACGATGCGGGCGGAGATGATGATGGGTTTCAAGCGGATTGCCTCGATGTCGCTGTTGCAGCTCGCCATCCTGGCATTGCCGGTGGCGGCGCAAGATCAGCCGCTGACCATTGCCATCACAGATTCGGCGCCCCCCTTCGCCTACCGCGACGAACAGGGCAACCTCAAGGGTTTCAACGTCGATCTGGTCAATGCCCTGTGCCAGCAACTGCAACGCAAATGCAAGCTGGAAGTCCTGCGCTTTCCCGAAGTCATCGCTGCCGTCAGCAGCAGCCGCTTCGATCTCGGCGTCGCCAACACGCTGCGCACCCCGGAACGCGACAAACTGGTCCGCTTCAGCCGCGTCATCTGGCGCTCCACCTCCAGCCTGATCGGCCTGCGCGAACTCGGCGGTGCCCAGCGCAACACCTTGCTGGCCCAGGAACAAACCTGCGCCATCGCCGGCTCGCGACAATTCGGCTGGCTTGGCGAACATGCGGCCAAACCGCCGCTGGCTGCCGGCGGCAACGCCGAACTGCTTGAGCAACTGAGCCAGCAACGTTGCACCCTGGCACTGATGCCGACCCAACAGGCACTGGCGTTCCTGCAGGGCAAGGACGGCCAGCGCTTCGGCTACATCGGCGCGCCGCTCGGCGACAGCGGCCTGGGCGGCGATGTGCACATCGCGCTGCGCCCGGGCAGCGACAATCTCAAGGACCAGGTGGACACCGCCCTCGACGCGCTGATCCGCGACGGCACGCACGAACGCCTGACCCGCCGTCACTTCCCCTACAGCATCCTGTAAGTCCATGCCGGAGAAGCGCCCACCCAGCCTGCGACTGGTGTCGGCGGCCGTACTCTCGGTCCTGCTGGTGCTGCTGTTCGTCGCCGGCACGCTGCTGACGCGGCAGATGCTGGCGTTGCAGCAACTGGCCGAAACCCACCGGGCGCAAGCGGCCAGCAGCCTGGGTGACAAGGTCCGGGCAGTAACCAACATCGAGCGCCTGATCCTGCTCGGCGACCAGCTCAGCGCCGCCCCCGGCCGCGAAGACTGGCAGTCGGCCGGCCGCGCCATGCAGGCGCTCAGCTACCACCCGTCGCTGCAGGGACTGAGCAACGAGAAAGGCAGCGTCACCGACAGCTTTCAACTGGCCGAGCGCCTGATCGAGATGCGCGAGCGCCAGGCCCCCGACCAGGAGATCGAGGCCATCTGGGCCAGACACCGCAGCCTGCTCGGCGACATCGCCGAAATGACCTCCGGCCAGATGATCTCGCACACCACCGAACTGGCCGATACCGCCTCCCGTTCGGCCCGGGAGATGCTGCTCGTGTCGATGGCCTTCTCGGCGCTCCTGATCCTCAGCCTGGTCGCCCTGTTGCGCTTGCTCAAGGCCCAGTTGATCGACCCCCTGCTCGCGGTCTCCAATCGTCTCGCCGCCATGCGTTCCGGCGCCACGGCGGCCACGCCGCTGCCCAGACCACGCAACAAGGAAGTCGCCGAAGTTTTCGAAGCCCTGGATTCGCTGCAAACGACCCAGCAGGCGCTCAAGGAAAGCGAGGAGCGCCGGCGGCTGGCGATGTCGGGTGCCAAACAGGGGCTGTTCGACCTCGACATGCAGACCGGCGACGCCGAAGTCAGCCCGGAATACGCGGAAATGCTCGGCTATCCGGCGCCGGAATTCGGCCCCTTCAGCTTCCCGCGCTGGGCCGGCATGATCCACCCCGACGACCTCGACGCCACGCTGCGCACCTACGACGACTACGTCGCCGGCCGGATTCCCGATTACCAGGTGGAATTCCGCATGCAGACCCGCGACGGGCAGTGGAAATGGATCCTGGCCAAGGGCAGCATCCAGGCCCGCGATGCCGCCGGCAAGCCCCTGCGCATGCTGGGCACGCACACCGACATCTCGGCGCAGAAAGCAGCCGAAGCCGAAATCCTCTCGCTCAACGCCGAACTCGAAGCCCGCGTGGCCGAACGCACCGCCGAACTCGAGCAGGCCAGACTGCAGGCCGAACAGGCCACGCGGGCAAAGAGCGCCTTCCTGGCCAACATGAGCCACGAAATCCGCACCCCGCTCAACGCCATTGCCGGCATGGCCCACCTGATCCGCCGTGCCGGCCTGGACAGCCAGCAGACGGCGCGTTTCGACAAGCTCGAAGCGGCCAGCGGCCACCTGCTCGAAATCATCAACGATGTGCTCGACCTGTCCAAGATCGAAGCCGGCAAGTTGCAACTCGAACCACGGAATTTCGCCTTGCCGGCGCTGTTCGAAAACATCTGTTCGATGCTGCAGGCACGTGCCGACAGCAAGCGCCTGACACTCAAGCGCGAACTGCCGCCGGGCATCGACTGGCTCAACGGCGACACCACGCGCCTGCAGCAAGCCCTGCTCAACTACGCCGGCAACGCGCTCAAATTCACCGACCGCGGCAGCGTCACGCTACGCGCCGTCGTGCTGGGTGAGGAAGCGCATCGGCTGCATTTGCGCTTTGAAGTCAGCGACACCGGCATCGGTATCGAGCCGGCGGTGGTCAACCGCCTGTTCAATGCCTTCGAGCAGGCCGACAACTCGACCACGCGCAAGTACGGCGGCACCGGGCTGGGCCTGGCGATCACCCGCAAGATCGCCGAGGCCATGGGCGGCGAAGCCGGCGCCGACAGCATCCCGGGCCAGGGTAGCACCTTCTGGTTCACGGCCTGGCTGGACAAAGGCCAGACGCCTGCCAGCAGCCCGCGCCGCGATGTCGACGGCCTGGAATTCCTGCTTGCCAGCCGCTACGCCCGGCGGCGCATCCTGCTGGTCGAGGACGAACCGATCAACCGCGAGATCGCGCTGATGCTGCTGGCCGATGCCGGGCTGAACGCCGAAGCGGCGGAAGACGGCAAGCAGGCGGTCGAGATGGCGACGGCGACAGCCTACGACCTGATCCTGATGGACAT
>DKNF01000059.1 GCA_002470165.1 Betaproteobacteria bacterium UBA7395
CTAGTACGAGAGGACCGGAGTGGACGAACCTCTGGTGTACCGGTTATGACGCCAGTCGTATCGCCGGGTAGCTATGTTCGGAAGAGATAAACGCTGAAAGCATCTAAGCGTGAAACTCGCCTTAAGATAAGATTTCCCGGAGTCTTGAACTCCCTAAAGGGTCGTCGAAGACCACGACGTTGATAGGTCAGGTGTGGAAGCGCAGTAATGCGTTAAGCTAACTGATACTAATTGCCCGTGCGGCTTGATCCTATAACCTTGTAACACTGCAGCATACTCATACCGCAGTCACAACATCAACCTTCTACCCCATTTTGCGTTCGGCGCGACTCAACCCGCGACGAACATACAAGTTACGCTTGGCGGCAATAGCCTTCTGGACCCACCCCTTCCCTTCCCGAACAGGACCGTGAAACAGATGAGCGCCAATGATAGTGAGCTTCCGCTCGCGAAAGTAGGTCACCGCCAGGCTACCCAAATCCAAAACCCCCTCAGAAAACACTGAGGGGGTTTTTGCGTTTGCGAACGACGAAAGCACGGGGAATTTAGTTGTCGATCCTCGGGGCGGCGAAGGCGCTCTGTGCTAGAATTCGCACCGGCGGGTCTCCCCGCATTGTAGTGTGGTGAACCTGGTCAGGTCCGGAAGGAAGCAGCCACAGCCATTAACTGCAAGTGCCGGGGGTTAGGCTCGCCACTTTCATTTTTGCTTTGGTGTGGGGCGCATGAGTTACCAGGTTCTCGCCCGCAAGTGGCGACCGCGCAATTTTTCGACACTCGTCGGCCAGGAACATGTGGTTCGGGCGTTGACGCATGCCTTGTCCGAACAGCGTTTGCACCATGCTTACCTGTTCACCGGCACACGTGGGGTCGGCAAGACCACCATCGCGCGCATCCTGGCCAAATCCCTGAATTGCGAAACCGGCATTACCGCCACGCCTTGCGGCAAGTGCTCGGCCTGTCAGGAAATCGACGCCGGGCGTTTTGTCGATCTGCTGGAAGTCGATGCGGCAACCAATACCCGTGTCGACGAAATGCGTCAGTTGCTCGAAAACGCGATCTACGCGCCGACGCGCGGCCGATTCAAGGTTTACGTGATCGACGAAGTGCACATGCTGTCGACCTCTGCCTTCAATGCCATGCTGAAGACGCTGGAGGAGCCGCCGGAGCACGTCAAGTTCATCTTGGCGACGACCGATCCACAGAAGATTCCGGTTACCGTCCTGTCACGCTGCCTGCAGTTCAACCTCAAGCAGATGCCGGCGCCGGCCATCTCCGGTCATCTGGCGAACATCCTGCAAGCCGAGGACATACCGTTCGATCATGGGGCCTTGGCCCTGATTGCCCGTTCGGCCGGGGGTAGCATGCGCGATTCGCTGTCCCTGCTCGACCAGGCCATCGCGCATGGTGCCGGGCGGGTGGAAGAGGCGCAGGTCCGGGTCATGTTGGGCAGCGTTGACCAGGATCATCTGTTTTCGATACTGGAAGCGCTGCACGAAGGTAATGCCTCGGCTTTGCTGCAGGTCGCGTCGACGCTGGCGGTGCGCAGCCTCTCCTTTGCCAGTGCGCTGCAGGAACTTGCGGCGTTGTTGACGCGTATCCAGGTGGCGCAATGCGTGCCCGATGCCGTTGACGAAGAGGACCCGGACCGCGAACGCATTGCCATGCTGGCGCGCATGCTGTCGCCCGAGTTTGTCCAGTTGGCCTACCAGATCGTCAATCTCGGCCGCGCCGAACTGGGTCTGGCGCCGGACGAGCATGCCGGATTCCTGATGACCCTGCTGCGGCTGCATGCTTTCCGGCCACGCGGTGTGCCGGAAATGCTGTATACGGTTCGCGCAACACCGCGGCCGGCGGCGGTGTCTGCCCCCGCTGCCAAGGCGCCGGTGGCCGCAGTCATGCCGCCGGCACCGGTTGCCGAGCGAGCGGCTCCCGCGCCGAGCCCGTTTGCGGATGATGGTGGCGATGACTGGAATGCCACGGTTGCCCGTCTGGCGCTGAGTGGCTTGGCCAAGGAGCTGGCGCTGAATTGCGAATTGCGGGCGCTTGAGGAAGCACGTTGTCTGTTGCGCTTGCCCTCGACGAAGGGGCACCTGCAGATGAAGCCGGCGCCCGAGCGTTTGCAACAGGCCTTGAGCGAATATTTCGGTCGGCCGCTGGTGCTGAAAATCGAACTGGGCGATCCGTCGTCCGAGACGCCGGCCGAACAGGCGGGGCGGCAGCGGCAGGCACGTCAGGCCGACGCCGAAGCGGCCATTGAACAGGATCTGTTCGTCCAGGAGGCGATTTCCTCGCTGGATGCATCCATTGTGAAATCTTCCATTAAACCCATTGATTGACGGAGCAGCACATGATTAAGGGCGGTTTGGGCGGCCTGATGAAGCAGGCCCAGATGATGCAGGAAAACATGAAGAAGGCGCAGGAGCAGTTGGCGCAGACCGAAGTCGAAGGCCAGGCCGGTGCCGGCATGGTCAAGGTGGTGATGACCTGCGCGCACGATGTGCGTCGCGTTTCCATCGATCCTTCGGTGATGGACGACCGGGAGATGCTCGAAGACCTGATCGCGGCCGCGATGAACGATGCTGCGCGCAAGGGCGAAGCCCTGAGCCAGGAAAAGATGTCCGGCTTCACCGCTGGCATGAATCTGCCGCCGGGTTTCAAGCTGCCGTTCTGACGTGAATCCCAGCGGACTTGAGGCCCTGATCGAGGCCCTGCGCTGTCTGCCGGGGATCGGCCCCAAGTCCGCCCAGCGGCTGGCCTACCACCTGATGCAGCACGACCGGGCCGGGGCGGCCCGGCTGGGTGATGCGATTCAGCATGCCCTGCAGGCGATTCGTCACTGTCAGCGCTGCAACACCTTCACCGAACTCGATATCTGCGAGCGCTGTGCTTCGCCACGGCGCGATCCCAGCCTGCTGTGCGTGGTCGAGACGCCGGTCGACATGAACATGATGGAGCAGACTCAGGCCTATCAGGGGCTCTATTACGTCCTGATGGGCCGGATCTCGCCCATGGATGGCATCGGCCCGCGCGATCTCGCGCTCGAACGCCTGCTGGCCCGGGCCTGCGACGGCCAGGTGCGTGAAGTGATCCTGGCGACCAACTACACCAATGAAGGCGAAGCGACGGCGCATTACATCATGGCCATGCTCAAGGCGCGCGATATCAACGTCACCCGGATCGCTCGTGGGGTGCCCGTGGGCGGCGAACTTGAGTACGTCGACGCCGGAACGCTGGCGCAGGCTTTGCGCGAACGCAAGGTTCTGGGTACGTCCTGATTGCGACAGCGGCTTTTATCGGGGGTTCCATTGGCGTATAATTTAGCGTTTGTTTTTAAACCCATTCAATTCCTTCAGGGGTCAGCGTTATGAGCAATCAAGGGAAAGTGGACTGCGGCCGGCGGCGTCTAGTCGTCGCAACCGCAGCCGTGGGCGGTGTGGGCGCGGTTGCCGCGCTCGTGCCGTTCGTGTCCAGTTTGCTTCCGTCCGAACGTGCCAAGGCAGCAGGCGCACCGGTCGAAGTCGATATCAGCAAGCTGGAATCCGGTCAGATGATCACCGTCGAATGGCGCGGCAAGCCGGTCTGGATTATCAATCGGACCCAGGAAATGCTCGATACGCTGCCCAAGCTGGCCGACCAGATGGCCGACCCGAATTCCGAGGTGAAGTCGCAGCAGCCTGATTACGCTGCCAACCCGACCCGTTCGATCAAGGAAAACCTGCTGGTCGTCGTCGGTATCTGTACCCACCTGGGTTGCTCGCCCACCTCGAAGTTCAAGGCCGGTGCCGAAGAAGGCATGACCGCCGACTGGCTGGGCGGCTTCCTGTGCCCCTGCCACGGTTCGACGTTCGACTTCGCCGGCCGCGTGTTCAAGGCGAAGCCTGCACCGACCAATCTCGAAGTGCCGCCGCACGCGTATCTGAGCGATACCCGTATTCTGGTTGGCGAAGACAAGAAGGGGGCATGACCATGGCTGGTGGAAATTTCGAAAAGTACAAGTCGGACGGCTCGCTGGCCGGCAACGTGCTGGAATGGGTTGATGCCCGTTTCCCGGCAACCTCGATGTGGAAGGGTCACCTTTCCGAATACTACGCACCGAAGAACTTCAACTTCTGGTACTTCTTTGGCTCGCTGGCCCTGCTGGTTCTGGTCATCCAGATTGTTACCGGCATCTTCCTGGTCATGCACTACAAGCCGGATGCCTCGCTGAACGCCGCCGGTGTGCCGGTCGCCTTCGCCTCGGTCGAATACATCATGCGCGACGTGCCGGGTGGCTGGCTGATCCGCTACATGCACTCGACCGGTGCCTCGGCCTTCTTCATCGTGGTCTATCTGCACATGTTCCGTGGCCTGATCTACGGTTCGTACCGCAAGCCGCGCGAGCTGACCTGGCTGTTCGGCGTCGGCATCTTCCTGGTGCTGATGGGCGAAGCCTTCTTCGGTTACCTGCTCCCGTGGGGCCAGATGTCGTACTGGGGTGCCCAGGTCATCGTGAACCTGTTCGGTGCCATTCCTGTGGTCGGTAACGATCTGTCGATCCTGATCCGCGGCGACTTCGTCGTTGGCGATGCGACCCTGAACCGCTTCTTCTCCTTCCACGTGATCGCCTTCCCGCTGGTGCTGATCGGTCTGGTTGCCGCGCACATTCTGGCGCTGCACGAAACCGGCTCGAACAACCCGGACGGTATCGACATCAAGGAAAAGAAAGACGAGAAGGGCATTCCGCTCGACGGTATCCCGTTCCATCCGTACTACACGGTCAAGGACATCGTCGGTGTGGTCGTCTTCCTGATGGCTTTCAGCGCGATCATGTTCTTCGCGCCGGAAGGTGGCGGCCTGTTCCTGGAAACGCCGAACTTCTATCCGGCCGATCCGCTTAAGACGCCGCCGCATATCGCGCCGGTCTGGTACTTCACCCCGTACTACTCGATCCTGCGTGCCATCGTCTGGAACTTCTTCGGTCTTGATGCCAAGTTCTGGGGTGTGGTCGCCATGGGCGCCTCGGTCGTGATCTTCGCCTTCCTGCCGTGGCTTGATCGTAGCCCGGTACGTTCGATCCGCTATCGCGGCCCGATCACCAAGGTGATGATCACCCTGTTCGTGATCTGCTTCCTCATCCTCGGTTATCTGGGTACCCAGGCTCCGTCGGCCATGGGTGAACTGGTCTCGCAGATTTGTACGGTGTTCTATTTCGGCTTCTTCCTCGCCATGCCCTGGTGGTCCCGGATGGATAAGTACAAGCCGGTTCCCGAACGCGTGACGACGAAGTGAGAGGATGCATAAAATGAAAAAATTTCTGATCGCATTGCTCTTCGCACCGGTCCTGGCTTTCGCAGCCGGCGCCAACGTGCCGCTCGACAAGTGGCCCGGTTCGGTGAGCGACAAGGCAGCGCTGCAGAACGGTGCCAAGCTGTTCGTCAATTACTGCATGAATTGCCACAGCGCTTCGTACATGCGCTACAAGAACCTGATGGATCTTGGCCTGACTGAACAACAGGTCAAGGAAAACCTGATGTTCACCAGCGACAAGATCGGTGACCTGATGATGGTTGCTGCGCGTCACGATGAGCAGAAGCAGTGGTTCGGCGCAATGCCGCCGGATCTGACCATCATCGCCCGTGCTCGTGGGTGGATTGGAAATCCTGGTGGCGGTGCCGACTGGTTGTACACCTATCTGCGTACCTTCTATCAGGACAACAAGCGTCCGACCGGCTGGAACAACGTTGCGTTCGAAGCTGTCGGCATGCCGCATGTGCTGTGGGAACTGCAGGGCACCCAGGTGATGAACCCGGAAACCCACAAGCTCGAACTGGCCGTTCCCGGCAAGATGAGCCCGGCGGAATACGACAAGGCGGTTTCCGACCTGGTCGGCTTCATGGTCTGGATGGGCGAACCGCAGCAAGAGTACCGCAAGACGCTCGGCATCTTCGTGCTGGCCTTCCTGGCGCTGCTCTTCGTGGTGGCTTACGCCCTGAAGAAGGAATACTGGAAAGACATTCACTGATCCTTCCCGGATCGGCTGACGGCATCGTGGGTTAGACCTTGGTCTGCCCCCGATGCCGAATCTCATTTTGAGGGTTGCTAAACATGATGAACCTCTATTCGGGCACAACCTGCCCCTTCAGTCACCGTTGCCGTATCGTCCTGTTCGAAAAGGGCATGGACTTCCAGGTGATCGACGTCGATCTGTTCTCCAAGGCCGACGAAATGGCCGCCATCAACCCGCACGGCCGCGTGCCGGTGCTGGCCGAACGCGACCTGGTGCTGTTCGAGCCGAACATCATCAACGAATACATCGACGAGCGTTTCCCGCATCCGCAGTTGATGCCGGCCGATCCGATCATGCGCGCGCGCGCGCGCCAGTTGCTGATCGGCATGGAGCGCGAAATCTTCTCGCACATGGAAATCATCGAGAAGAACGGCAAGACCGCCGACAAGGCACGTCAGGAAATCAAGGCACGCCTGACCGAGATCGTGCCCATCTTCAACAAGCAGAAGTTCATGCTGGGTGATGAGTTCTCGATGCTCGACGTTGCCATCGCCCCGTTGCTGTGGCGTCTGGACCACTACGGCATCGACCTCGGCAAGGCCGCGGCACCGCTGATGAAGTACGCCGAGCGCATCTTCAGCCGCCAGGGCTTCATCGACGCGCTGACGCCGTCGGAAAAGGCCATGCGCAAGTAAGATGGAACTGCCGTCCACCAAGCCCTATCTGTTGCGCGCCATCTGGGAGTGGTGCTGCGACAACGGCTTTACGCCCTACATCGCGGTCCAGGTCGATGCGCGCACCCAGGTGCCGCGTGAGTTCGTCCGCGACGGCCAGATCGTGCTCAATCTCGGCCCGGATGCAACCAACAAGTTGCAGATGGGGAACGAACTGATCGAGTTCCAGGCCCGTTTCGGTGGTGTCGCCCGCGAACTGTCGGTGCCGGTGGGCCAGGTTTCGGCGATCTACGCTCGCGAGAACGGGGCCGGCATGGCTTTCGAGGTCGGCGATGAGGCTTTGCCGTTTGACGAGGACGAAGAAGCTGTGCCGGTGGACGAAGTCCCCGAAGACGAACCGCCATCGCCGTCACGCCCTGAAGGCGGGCGGCCGAAGCTGCAACGCGTCAAATAAGGACACGGCATCCCCGGGATGCACCAAAAAAGGGAAAACCTGCATCGGGTTTTCCCTTTTTTTATTGCAACCCATTGATTATTATGGATGGCACGCCTGTTGCTCAATGCACGACCGGAAGGAAGATCATGAGCCAGGAAGTCAAATCCACCTGTTGTTACTGCGGCGTCGGTTGCGGCGTGCTGATCCGTACGGAAGGCGGTGTCATCACCGATGTACGAGGCGATCCGGAACATCCGGCCAACCACGGCCGCTTGTGCACCAAGGGTGCGTCCCTGCACCTGACCGCCGGCACCGCCAATCGCCTGGCTAGCCCGGCGCTACGCCCGCTACGCGGCGCAGCGCCGCAGCGACTGGCCTGGGACGATGCGCTGGACCATGCCAGCGAGCGTTTTGCGCAGATCATCCGCACACATGGCCCGGATGCCGTTGCCTTCTATATCTCCGGCCAGCTGATGACCGAGGATTACTACGTTTTCAACAAGCTGGCCAAGGGCCTGATCGGGACCAACAACGTCGATACCAATTCGCGCCTGTGCATGTCGTCGGCCGTGGCGGGCTACAAGCAGACGCTGGGTGCCGATGCGCCGCCGAGTTGTTACGACGACATCGCCCAGGCCGGCGTGATCCTGATCGCCGGCGCCAATCCGGCCATTGCCCACCCCATCGTCTTTCGCCGCATCGAGGATGCGCGGGCGGCCAATCCGGATCTGAAGGTCATCGTCGTCGATCCGCGCCGCACCGAAAGCGCGGCCATTGCCGACCTCCATCTGCCGATCAAGCCGGGCAGCGACATCGCCTTGTTCAACGGCATGTTGCATGTGATGATCGGCGAAGGACTGATCGACGAGACCTATATCGCCGAACATACCGAGGGCTTCGCCGAACAGGCCGCCATCGTCGCCGACTACACCCCGATGCGGGTCGCCGAATTGTGCGGGATTCCGGCCAGCGACATCGTTCGCGCGGCGCGCTGGTTTGCCACCCGGGGACCGGCGTTGTCGCTTTACTGCCAGGGGCTCAACCAGTCGGCGCACGGTACGCACAACAATGCTGCGTTGATCCAGTTGCACCTGGCTTGCGGCCAGATCGGCAAGGCCGGCGCCGGCCCCTTCTCACTGACCGGGCAGCCGAATGCCATGGGCGGTCGCGAGGTCGGCGGGCTGGCCAATCTGCTGTCGGCGCACCGTGACCTGGCGAATCCGCAGCACCGCGCCGAGGTGGCGGCCTTGTGGGGAATCCCGGAGGTTCCGGCAAAGCCAGGCAAGGCGGCCGTCGACCTGTTCAAGGCGCTGGCCAGCGGCGAGATCAAGGCGGTCTGGATCGCCTGTACCAATCCCGCGCAATCCCTGCCGCATCAGGCGGCGGTTCGTGCCGGACTGGCCAATGCCGAATTCGTCGTGCTCCAGGAGTGCTTTGCCGATACCGATACCGCCGCCTATGCCGACCTGTTGCTGCCGGCGACCGCCTGGGGCGAGAAGCACGGCACGGTGACCAACTCCGAGCGCCGCATCACACGCGTCAAGGCGGCCGTACCACCGGTCGGCGAAGCTCGCCACGACTGGCAGATCGTCATCGACTTCGCGCGGCGCCTGGGGCGCAAGCTCGATCACGCGGCCGTCGATCGTCTTTTCCCTTACGCCAGTGTCGAGGAAATCTTCAATGAACATCGCGCGTCGACCGCCGGCCGCGATCTCGACATCACCGGCCTGAGCTATGCCTTGCTCGAACAGCAGGGGCCGCAGCAGTGGCCGTTTCCGCAAGGGGCGACGGCCGGGCGGACGCGTCTCTATGAAGATGGACGCTTCCCGACCGCCAACGGCCGGGCACGTTTTGTCGGCGTCCAGCATCAGACGACTGCCGAACAGGCGGACAAGACTTATCCGCTCAGCCTGTTGTCCGGGCGCATGCGCGACCAATGGCATGGCATGAGCCGGACCGGGATCGTGCCGCGCCTGTTCAATCTCGAAGACGAACCCCTGCTGCAGATGCATCCCTGCGACATGCGTCATCGCCAACTCGAGGATGGCGATCTGGTTCGCTTGTTCAACCGTCGCGGCGAAATCATCGTGCGTGTCGCTGCCGGCAGCGGTCTGGTGCGCGGCCGGATCTGGCTGCCGATGCACTGGGGCAACCGTTTCATGAACGGGGCCGGCGCCAACGCGCTGCTCGGCGATGCCGTTGATCCCTGGTCACAGCAGCCGGAACTCAAGCACACCACGGTCGAGGTCGCCAAGAGCGGCCTGGCGTATCCGTTGGCCGTGATCCGCCGCTGTACGGATCTGGACGATGCCTTGCGTCAGCTCGATCTGGCGCGCAGCCTGTTCGACGAGTTTCCCTACGCCACCGCTTCGCTCTATGGGCGCGCCAGTCCGCTGGTCGTCTTCCGGGCGGCGACGGCGGCACCGATGCCGGCCGCGTTGTTGCAGACCATCGATGCCACTTTCGGTCTGGCAGGCGATACCGGTGCCATCGTCTTCAGCGATGCCCGGCGCCATATCGCCAAGAAAGCCGTGGCCCTCGACGGGCAGTTGCTCGGCGTCCGTCTGGCCGGCGAAACTCAGGCACTGAGCTGGCTGCGTCAGGCGATGGCGGAAGGCGAACTGGATGCCAGCCTGCTGCGCTTTGCCCTGGCGCCGACGGCGGCACCTCCCGCATCGCTGGCGCCGCGCCAGATCGTCTGCAAATGCGCCGACGTCAGCGACGATCAGATCATTTCCGCCGTTGCCGGTGGTGCCGACCTGGCCGGCTTGCAGGATACGCTCAAATGCGGCACCTTCTGTGGCGGCTGCATACCGGACATCAAGCGCATGCTGAGCCGGCAGCCACAACAACATCCAGAGGCCGCCTGAGGCCCGAACGGAGGAGACCCGTGAGTTACGCTCAATACATCAAGGAAATCGGACGCGGCGCCCAGGGATCGCGCGATCTCTCGCCGGAAGAGGCACGCCAGGTTTACGCGGCGATGCTCGACGGCGGCGTTCCCGACCTGGAACTCGGAGCGATCCTGATCGCCCTGCGCGTCAAGGGCGAGTCCAGCGACGAGATGCTCGGCTTCCTGACCGCCATCGACGAGCGCATGAATCGCCTCGACATGCCGCACGGCCGGGTCCGCCCGGTGGTCCTGCCCAGCTACAACGGTGCGCGCAAGGAAGCCAATCTGACGCCGCTGCTGGCGCTGCTCTTGCAGCGCTTCGGCGTGCCGGTGCTGGTTCATGGCCTGATCGAAGGCTATGGTCGGGTGACCAGTGCGCAGATCCTGCGCGAGCTCGGCCACATGCCGGTGATGTCGGCGCAACAGGCGCAACAGACGCTCGAAGAAAAGGGCCTGGTTTTCCTGCCGCTGACCGCGCTGGCGCCGGGCCTGCACAACATGCTCTCCCTGCGCGCCCGGATGGGCGTGCGCAACAGTGCGCACAGCCTGGTCAAGCTGCTCAATCCCTTCCGCGGTGAGGCGGTGCTGGTGGCGCCGGCGACGCACCCCGATTTCATCACGCTGATGCGCGACATTCTCGTCGAACGTGGGCAGCGCGGCTTGTTGCTGCGCGGCACCGAAGGCGAGCCGTTTGCCAACCCGAAGCGCCGGCCGCGTCTCGAATATGTCCGTAACGGCAGCGTCGATACCTTGTTCGAAGCCGAGCACGACAGCCTGCGCGGCCTACCCAACCTGCCCGAAGCCTGCGATGCGGTGAGCACCGCGCGGTGGACGCGGCGGGTGCTGGAAAAGCAGGTGCCGCTGCCCAAGCCGATTGCCAACCAACTGGCCTGCCTGCTGTTTGCCAGCGGCTACGTCGACGACCTCAACCAGGCCAAGGCCATCGTCGCGGTCGAGGCGACCGGGCTGTTGATGGGCGGCAACTGAGCGGTGCATGCACTGTGCTGGTCAGATGGGCACGTTAATGGTGCATCGTGCCGCGCGGAATTTCATGTAAGTCCTGATTAATCAATGGTTTGATCCGCTGGCACGCGGATTGCAACAAGCCCGGCAAAGCAGCGAATCCACCGCCAACGGGGGCGGTCCGATGGCAACGACGTCATGCGCTGAAACATCTTTGCACCGCAAGGTGCGCGCAACGTTGGAGCCCCGTCATCATGAGCAAACCCCGTCTGGTACTGATCGGCAACGGCATGGCCGGTGTCCGCACCATTGAAGAACTGCTGAAGATCGCCCCGGATCACTACGAGATCACGATCTTCGGCGCCGAACCCCATCCGAACTACAACCGCATCCTGCTGTCGCCGGTCCTGGCCGGTGAGATGACGGTGGCGGAAATCGTCCTCAACGAACTCGACTGGTATGCCAGCAACGGTATCACGCTGCACACCGGCAAGCAGGTCGTCGCCATCGACCGCGTCCGCCGCAAGGTCATCGCCGACGACGGCAGCGAAGCGCCCTACGACCGCCTGCTCATCGCTACCGGCTCGACGCCGTTCATGCTGCCGATTCCCGGCAACGACCTGCCCGGCGTGATCGGCTATCGCGACATCAAGGATACCGACGAGATGATCGCCACCGCCAAAGTGCACAAGCACGCGGTCGTCATCGGCGGCGGTCTGCTTGGCCTGGAAGCCGCCAACGGCCTGAAGCTGCGCGGCATGGACGTGACCGTCGTGCATATCGGCCCGTGGCTGCTCGAACGCCAGCTCGACGAGACGGCCGGCCGCATGCTGCAACAGTCGCTGGAAGACAAGGGCCTGAAATTCCTGCTGCAGAAGCAGACCGAAATGCTCGTTCAAGGCGAGAGCGGGCGTGTCGCCGCGGTGCGCTTCAAGGACGGCATGCAGATTCCCGCCGACCTCGTCGTGATGGCCGCTGGCATCCGCCCGAACTACGCGTTGGCCGAAAAATCGGGCATCTATTGCAACCGTGGCATCGTGGTGAACGACACCATGCAGACCTACGACCCGAAGATCTACGCCGTCGGCGAATGTGTCAGCCATCGTGGCATCGCCTACGGGCTGGTGGCGCCGCTGTTCGAGCAGGCCAAGGTCGCCGCCAACCATCTGGCCGGTTACGGCATCGGCCGCTATACCGGCTCGGTGACCTCGACCAAGCTTAAAGTCACCGGCATTGACCTGTTCTCGGCCGGCGACTTCATGGGCGGCAAGGACACTGAGGAAATCGTCCTCAACGACCCGCACGGCGGCGTCTACAAAAAGCTGGTGATCAAGGACAACAAGCTGGTCGGCGGCGTCATGTACGGCGACACCGCCGACGGTCCGTGGTACTTCCAGTTGCTCAAGGACGCCCGCGACATCCACGACATCCGCGATTCGCTGATCTTCGGCCAGAGCCTGGTCGGCGACGTCGGCCACGCCGGCAACAGCAAGGCCGCTGCCATGGCCGACAGCGCCGAGGTCTGCGGCTGCAACGGGGTGACCAAGGGAACCATCGTCAAGGCGATCAAGGAACAGGGGTTGTTCACGCTCGACGAGGTCAAGAAGCACACCAAGGCCGCGTCATCCTGCGGTTCCTGTGCCGGCCTGGTCGAGCAGATCCTGGCCTCGACCATCGGCGGCGCCTACACGCCGGCCGCCTCGGACAAGAAACCGATCTGCGGCTGTACCGAGCATTCGCACCAGAAGGTGCGCGAAGCCATCCGCAACGAACACCTGACCACCAAGGAAGCCGTGTTCGCCGAACTCGGCTGGACGACGCCGAACGGCTGCGAGAAGTGCCGGCCGGCGATCAACTATTACCTGATCTCGACCTGGCCGCACGAAGCCAAGGATGACCCGCAGTCGCGGCTGATCAACGAACGCTCGCACGCCAACATCCAGAAGGACGGCACCTATTCGGTGGTGCCGCGGATGTGGGGGGGGCTGACGACACCGGCCGAACTGCGCGCGATTGCCGATGTTGCCGAGAAATACCAGGTGCCGACGGTGAAGGTTACCGGCGGCCAGCGCATCGACCTGCTCGGCATCAAGAAGGAGGACCTACCCGCCGTGTGGGCCGACCTCAACGCTGCCGGCATGGTTTCCGGCCACGCCTACGGCAAGTCGATCCGCACCGTGAAGACCTGCGTCGGCGCCGAACACTGCCGCTTCGGCACGCAACTGGCGATGGACATGGGCGTCAAGCTGGAAAAGATGCTGTTCGACATGTACGCCCCGCACAAGGTCAAGCTGGCCGTCTCCGGCTGCCCGCGCAACTGCGCCGAAGCCGGCATCAAGGACGTCGGCGTGATCGGCGTCGATTCCGGCTACGAGCTTTACGTCGGCGGCAACGGCGGGATCAAGACCGAGGTCGCGCAGTTCCTGTGCAAGGTGAAGTCGGACGAGGAGGTCATGGAGTATTCCGGTGCCTTCCTCGAACTCTACCGCCAGGAAGCCTGGTACCTGGAGCGCACCTGTCATTGGCTGGAGCGCGTCGGTCTGGATTACGTCAAGGGCCGCATCGTCGAGGACGAGGACGGCCGGCGCACGCTCTACGCGGGCCTGGTCGCTGCCTTGAAGGACGCCAAGGACCCCTGGTCGACCTCGCGCGAAGCGCAGCCGCTCAAGCAATTCATCCCGATCACGGTCGCTGCCTGACGCAGACGAAAGGAACTGAAATGAGCCACTGGAAACTGATCTGCAAACTGGAAGACATCCCGGCACTGGGGTCGCGCATCGTCCGCCCGCCCAAGGGCGGCGATATCGCCATTTTCCGCACCAGCGACGACAAGGTCTTCGCGCTGCACGACAAATGCCCGCACAGGGGCGGACCGCTGTCGCAAGGCCTGGTCCATGGCGAGCGCGTGACTTGTCCGCTGCACGGCTGGAATATCGGCCTGGCCGACGGCCAGGCGGTGGCGCCGGATGTCGGCGGTTGTGACCGTTTCGACGTCAAGGTGGAAAACGGCGAGGTCTGGCTGGCAATCTGATCGCACGAAAGCGGAGGGCGGCTGTCAATACGCCTTCCGGCGGACAGCCGCCGTTTTCTATTTGCGCTAAAGTGAAAGCCATGACCACAGCCATCATCCTTTTTGCCCACGGTGCCCGCGATCCGGAATGGGCGGCGCCGATGCGCCGCGTGCAGGCGGCAATCCGTTCTGCCGCGCCGGCGATGCCGGTCGAACTGGCCTTTCTCGAATTCATGACCCCGGACCTGCCGACCTGTGCGGCCGAGGCCATTGCTGGCGGCGCCCGCAAGGTGGTGGTGCTGCCGATGTTCATTGCCCAGGGTGGGCATCTCAAACGCGAAGTCCCGGAAATGCTGGCCGCCATGCAGGCGCGTTGGCCGACGGTCGAGTTCGTGCTCGACCGCGCCATCGGCGAGGAGGAAAGTGTCGTCCGGGCGATGGCCGAGGCCGCGCTCCGCAAAGCTGGCGCAGCGCTTGCTTGATTCCGGGCATGTTAAGCGTACTGGTCATCGATGAATCCCGTAGCCGGGCGGCGGAAATCTGCGCCGGGCTGGCGCTCGCCGGTTATCAGGTGGCGGCCATTCTGGCCGATTCGGCCAACCTGACGGCCGAGGTCGAGAAGCTGCAGCCGGATGTGATCCTGATCGACACCGAAAGTCCCAGCCGCGATACGCTCGAGAACCTCGCCGTGGTGCATAAGAACATGCCGCGCCCGGTCGTCATCTTTACCCAGGAAGACGGTCAGGGCGCGATCCGCGATGCCGTCAAGGCCGGGGTTTCGGCCTATATCGTCGATGGTCTGGACCCGAAGCGGATCAAGCCGATTGTCGATGTCGCCCGCGTCCGCTTCGAGGATACGCAGGCGATGCGCCGCGAGCTCGACGAGATTTCGCGCAAGCTGTCCGACCGCAAGCTGGTCGACAAGGCCAAGGGCATCCTGATGAAGGCCCGTGACCTCGACGAGGAGGCCGCCTATCACGCCATGCGCAAGCTGGCGATGGAGCGCGGCCAGAGCATGGCCAAGGTGGCCAAGGACGTCATCGACATGGCGCGCGTTCTGCTCTGATCCCGCCTCTTTTTGTGCAGCTTGGTCGGGTGTTGCACTGCAACAGTGCATGCGGTTTTTTCGGTGTATTCCCGGTTTTCTTCTGTTTCTCCATGTTATTCAATGGCTTGCGGGTTTTCTTCGGACCTGGCACGGCCGTTGCGTTAAGGAAGGCATAGCACGGTCAAAGGCGGCCGGGCACGAACCGGGTGTTCCGGTTCCAGGACAATGGCGTCCATCCTCGCTGCCCCGTGCAGCAAGGATGCGACGCCTTTTTTATTTTTAGCCATCTGGAGTCAACGCAATGGAAGATAAAAAGCCGGCTGCCGCAGCCCAAGAATCCTCTCCTGTCTCGACCAAGCGTCGCGATTTCGTCACTGCCGCCCTGGGAGCATCCCTCATGTCCATGGTTCCCCCCGGCGTCCGTAGCGCAGCCTGGGCTGCCGGTTCGGATGCCCCCGAAAAGAAGGAAATCCGCATTGGCTTCATCCCGCTGACCGATTGCGCCTCGGTGGTCATGGCCGCGGTCAACAAGTTCGACGAGAAGTACGGCATCAAGATCATCCCGACCAAGGAAGCTTCCTGGGCCGGCGTCCGCGACAAGCTGGTCAACGGCGAGCTGGACATGGCGCACGTGCTCTACGGCCTGATCTACGGCGTCCATCTGGGCATCGGCGGGCCGAAGAAAGACATGGCCAACCTGATGACGCTGAACAACAACGGCCAGGCGCTGACCCTGTCCAAGGCGCTGGCCGACAAGGGCGCGACCGATGTTGCCAGCCTGGCCGCCCTGATGAAGAGGGAACCGCGCGAATACACCTTCGCCCAGACCTTCCCGACCGGCACCCACGCCATGTGGTTGTACTACTGGCTGGCTTCCGGCGGCATCAACCCGATGAAGGACGCCAAGGCCATCGTCGTCCCGCCGCCGCAGATGGTCGCCAACATGCGCGTCGGCAACATGGACGGCTTCTGCGTCGGCGAGCCGTGGAACCACCGCGCGATCATGGACGGTATCGGCATCACCGCGGCGACCACCCAGGATGTGTGGAAGGATCACCCGGAAAAAATCCTCGGCTGCACCGCCGAATTCGTCCAGAAGAACCCGAACACCTGTCGCGCCGTGATCATGGCCATTCTTGAAGCCAGCCGCTGGATCGATGCCAGCATCAGCAACAAGATGAAGATGGCCGAAGTCATCGCCCAGCGCGCCTATGTGAACACCAGCGTCGATGCGATCAACCAGCGCATCCTCGGCCGCTACCAGAACGGCCTGGGCAAGACCTGGGACGATCCCAATCACATGAAGTTCTTCAACGACGGCGCGGTGAACTATCCCTACCTGTCCGACGGCATGTGGTTCCTGACCCAGCACAAGCGCTGGGGCCTGCTCAAGGATCACCCGGATTACCTCGGTGTGGCCAAGAAGATCAACCAGACCGAGCTTTACGCCCAGGCGGCTTCCAAGCTGGGCGTCAGCGTGCCGAAGAGCCCGCTGCGTTCGTCCAAGCTGATCGACGGCGTGGTCTGGGACGGTTCGAACCCGGCCAAGTACGCCGACGGTTTCAAGGTCAAGGCCTGAGTGAGCGAAGGAGATCGGGATGAGTACCACCCTGACGATGCGCGGTGAATTTGCCGGCGAACTGCCGGCCAAGCCCGAAACAGAGACGGTGCCGGTCAAACCGGCCAAGGAAAAGACGATGGAAACACACGCCAATCCTGCAACCCAGGCGGCCGCGGTCGCTACTGCCAACCCACTCGGCGAGATGCTGTCGAATGCCATGCGGGCGGTCTTGCCGCCGGTGCTCGGGGTCTTGCTGCTGGTCGGCATCTGGTACGTGGCAACGCTCAAGGGCGGTTCCATCCCCGGACCGGTCGTCGTCTGGCAGGCCGCGGCGGAACTTTTCGCCGATCCCTTCTACAACAACGGTCCGAACGACCAGGGCATCGGCTGGAATGTGCTTGCCTCGCTCGAACGCGTCGGTCTCGGCTTCGGCCTGGCGGCGCTGGTCGGCATCCCGCTGGGCTTCATGCTCGGCCGCTTCGCCTTCCTGTCGGCGATGATCAATCCGATCATCAGCCTGCTGCGTCCGGTGTCGCCGCTGGCCTGGCTGCCGATCGGTCTGCTGGTGTTTCAGAAGGCCGATCCGGCGGCGACCTGGACCATCTTCATCTGCTCGATCTGGCCGATGATCATGAATACCGCCCAGGGCGTGCAGCGCGTGCCGCAGGATTACCTGAACGTCGCCCGCGTGCTCGATCTGTCGGAATGGAAGGTGGTTACCAAGATCCTGTTCCCGGCCGTGCTGCCCTACATGCTCACCGGTATCCGGCTGTCGATCGGCACCGCCTGGCTGGTCATCGTTGCCGCAGAAATGCTCACCGGCGGCGTCGGCATCGGCTTCTGGGTGTGGGACGAGTGGAACAACCTCAAGGTCGAACACATCATCATCGCCATCTTTATCATCGGCATCGTCGGCCTGATCCTCGAACAGGCGCTGATCCTGCTGGCCAAGAAGCTGACCAAAGAATCGTCCTGAGCGGAGTCAAGATCATGGAAAAATTCGTACAAATCGAAAACGTCGGTCAGACCTTCGACACCAAGAAGGGCAAGTTCGTCGCCCTGCGCGACATCCACCTGACCCTCAAGCAAGGCGAGTTCGTCGCGCTGATCGGCCACTCCGGCTGCGGTAAATCGACCCTGCTCAACCTGATTGCCGGCCTGACCAAGCCGACCACCGGCGTGCTGCTCTGCGACGGGCGGGAAATCGCTGGTCCCGGCCCGGAACGGGCGGTGGTCTTCCAGAACCACAGCCTGCTGCCCTGGCTGACCTGCTTCGAGAACATCTACCTGGCCGTTGAACGCGTGTTCAGCCAGAAGGAGGGCAAGGCCAAGCTCAAGGCTCGCACCCAGGCGGCGATCGAACTGGTCGGGCTGGCCCATGCTGCGCACAAGTACCCGCATGAAATCTCGGGCGGCATGAAGCAGCGCGTCGGTATCGCCCGGGCGCTGTCGATGGAGCCGAAGGTGCTGCTCATGGACGAGCCTTTCGGCGCCCTCGATGCGCTGACCCGGGCCAAGCTGCAGGACGAGTTGATGAAGATCTGCGAGAAGACGCAGGCGACCGTGGTCATGGTCACGCACGATGTCGACGAGGCGGTACTGCTCTCCGACCGCATCGTGATGATGACCAACGGCCCGGCGGCGACCATCGGCGAGATTCTGGAAGTCAATCTGCCGCGCCCGCGTGCCCGTCTGGAACTGGCGCACGACCCGGCCTACATCGATTGCCGTGCTGCCGTGCTCGAGTTCCTCTACGAGAAGCAGGCACACGTCGAGAAGCAGGCCGCCTGATCAGCCTGGCTTCCCGATGGCGGCCCGCGGCGCAAGCCGGCGGGCCGTTTTCAATGGCGCGTCGGCAGGGGATGCGTTCGTTGCAGGTGCTCGTAGGTCTGCATCAGGTCGAGCACGCGCTGGTTCTGCCCGGCCTCGAGCGCGTGCTGCATGTTCTCGATGATCATCGCGTGCAACTGGCAGACCCCTTCCGGGCTGCACACCAGCACTTCGCTGAGTTCGGCGGCAATGGCCATCGGCAGGTGTTCGTGTTCGGCGATGGCTTCGATCTCACCACGGTCGAGATCGCAATAGTCGATCAAATCTTGCATGGACAGCATAGGGACTCCTCTGGTGTCGTTTTGGCATCAGTCGGTTTGTCTTTGTTCTGTCCGCCTTGTCGTTGTTATCGGTGGAGGATTACTTCATTTATAGCACGGCCGGCCGTAAAAACAAGGCTGGGCCTCAGAAGACGAGCGGCGCCTCGTTGCTGATGCCGGCTTCCTGCAGGCGGCTGACGGTGGGCTGCAGCTTGAGTTTGGTCCGCTGCCGCAGGGCTTCGGCGCGGCTTTCCAGCACCTCCAGGCCGACCTCGACCGGCTGGTTGCCCCGGCCAAAAACGATGGTGTTGCCGCTGGGGCTGGACGGGAAAACGTGACAGTGACCGAGAAAAGCTTCCGCGATGCGTTCGACGCTGCGTTTGAAGCCCTTCTCGCGTAGCAGGTTGACGCAGAACAGGCCGCTGTCGCTCAGCCGGGCCTGCGCCGACTGGTAGAAGGCCGGCGTGTCGAGCATGCCGGGGCGACCACCGGCGTCGAAGCCGTCGGACAGGATCAGGTCGAAGCTGCGTTTGCCCTGCTGCAGGTAATCGGCGCCGCAGCCAATCTGCACGTCGAGGCGCAGCGGGTCGTCGGGCAGCTTGAAATACTGGCGGGCGACGAACTCGACCTGCGGATTGATCTCGACCACGGTGATCCGGCAATCGGGGTAGTGCCGGTACAGGAACTTGGCCAGCGAGCCCGCCCCGAGCCCGATCAGCAGCGCACTGCGCGGCCAGCGCCCGGGCGGGCGCAGCAACAGCCCGGCCATCATTTCCCGGGTGTAGCCGAGTTCCAGCGACCAGGGGCGGGCGATGCGCATCGCGCCCTGTATCCAGTCCGAGCCAAAATGCAGGTAGCGGACACCGTCTTCCTCGCTGATGTCGATGGCGTGGCGGGGGGCTGAGCGCGGCATGCGGGATTCCGTGGGTGGTTGGCGTGGCGTCCCCGAGAGGAATCGAACCTCTAATTGAGTCTTAGGAGGACCCGGTTATATCCATTTAACTACGGGGACGCTGAGGCGGCGGGATTCTACCCGCTTCACTCCGGCGCAGGGAGTGCCGGGGCGAATTGTACCGGCTGCCGGAGCCATGTGATAGATTGGCCGCCAGAATATAAAAACTGAGGAGGCATATGATGTTTGGGAAATTTGCGTATCGGCCGATCGCGCAGCAGTTGATCGTGGCCATCCTGGCAGCACTGGTCGTTGTTTTCGCGCTGATGACGCTGATCGTCCAGAAGCGCGCCGACGGGGCGGCATTGAGCGTTGCCGAACACAATCTGACGCATGAGGCAAAATTGATGTCGGGCATGCTCGACGCCCTGTTCGACGCGGTTCGCGAACGCGGCACCCGGCAGTCCGATTTCTTCCAGCGTTTCCTTAACGGCAAGCTCGAGCCGGGCGAGGGCATGGTGCGTACCGGTGATGTCGACCTGCCGGTGATGCGCCTCGGGGGCGAGGTACTGAACGCCAATGATCGCGTACTGGTTGCCTTCCGCAACCTGACCGGCGACGATGCCGCCTTGCTGGTGCTGCATTCGGGCAAGGTCTACCGCCTGTCCACCTTGCTGCGCAACAAGGACGGCAAGGCCATGCACGGCGTACCGTTGCCCGAGACCGATCCGGTTGCCCGTTCGCTGATGGCCGACAAGGATTACCAGGGGCTGGCAATCCGCGGCGGCAAATACTATTTCAGCACCGTCCGCCTGCTGCGTGATGGCAATGGCAAGGCCTGGGGCGCCTATTCGGTCCGTATCTCTCTGGAAGAAGAACTGAAGCGTATCCGGGCGCAATTCGGCAGCCTGGTGGCTGGCAAGACCGGCTATGTGTACATCGTTCGTCCGGCGGATACCAAGGGCGATGGGGAATTCGTGCTGCATCCGCGTTATCAGGAGAAGCTGATCTCCGAAACCGACCTGTCGGCTGAGGTCAAGCAATCGGTCCTCGATCTGCTGGAGAAGAAGAACGGCACTTATCGTTATCCGATGCCGGATGAAAGCGGCGCCGAGCGCGAGAAGATCGTTGTCGCCTCAACCTCGGAGGCCTGGGGATGGACGGTGGCGACCGGCAGCTGGCTGGACGAGTACCTGGAGGAAAGCCAGGCCCTGCGCAACCTGCTGATCATCGTCAGTCTGGTTGCCGCCGTGGTGCTGGCGCTGGTGGTGCTGGTGCTGGTCAATTCGCGCCTGCGCGGCCTGTCGCAGCTGGTGGCCGAAGTTTCCCGCGTCAGTGCCGGCGATTTGCGGGCGACGGTGCAGGAGGCCAATCCGGAAAGTCGCAACGAGGTGCATGTCATTGCCCACGCCTTCAATCAGATGGCCGGCAGCATGCGCAAGCTGGTCAGTGGCGCGTCGCAGACCTCCGGGCAGGTCGGCGCAGCGGCCAACGAGTTGCAGGGCGCGGCGCAACGTGCGCTGGAAAGCGCCAGCCAGGCTTCGCAGTCGGCCTCCGGCATTGCCGCGTCGGTCGAGGAACTGTCGGTCAGTATTTCGCAGGTGGCCGACAATGCCCGCCAGGCCGCGCAGATTTCCGAAGCGGCCAAGGAAGTGACCGCCAACGGCCGCCAGGTGGTCCAGCGGACCATGCAGGAACTGGAGCGGGTGGCCGACGATATCGGTGAATCGGCCCGCCTGATCGAGTCGCTGGGCGAGCGTTCGAAACAGATTTCCAGCGTGGTCGGCGTGATTCGCGAAATTGCCGAGCAGACCAACCTGCTGGCGCTCAA
>DKNF01000010.1:0-7045 GCA_002470165.1 Betaproteobacteria bacterium UBA7395
CTGCAGGGCATCATGGGCCGCTACTACGCCCAGCACGACGGCCTGAACGGCGATGTCGCCGATGCCATCGAAGACCACTACAAGCCGCGCTTTGCCGGCGACAGCCTGCCGCGCGGTCGCGTCGGCACGGTCGTCGCACTGGCCGACAAGCTGGAAACCCTGGTCGGCATGTTCGGCATCGGCCAGATTCCGACCGGCGACAAGGACCCGTTCGCGCTGCGTCGGCATGCGCTGGGCGTCATCCGCATGCTCGCCGAGGGCGACCTGAATCTGGCGGTCGACGGCCTGCTCGCCGGCGTTTTCGCGCAGTTCAACGGTGTCGAGGGCTTCGCCCCGAACCCACAGGCGCTGGCCGACTTCATCTACGACCGCCTGGCCGGCAGCCTGCGCGAGCAGGGCTACACGGCGCAGGAAGTCGATGCCGTGGTCAGCCAGCGGCCGCAGCGTCTGGGCGACATCGTCAAGCGCCTGGCCGCCGTGCGCGCCTTCTCGGCGCTGCCCGAAGCCGCCGCACTGGCCGCCGCCAACAAGCGCGTCGGCAATATCCTGAAGAAGGCCGACGGCGTCGTCGATGCCCGCGTCGATGCGGCACTGCTGCGCGAAGCCGCCGAAAGCGCGCTGCACGCGGCGCTGGTCGAGGTCGTGCCGCAGGCCGACGCCGCCTTCCTCACCGGCGACTACAGCGAATCGCTGCAGGTCCTGGCCCGGCTGCGCGCCCCGGTCGATGCCTTCTTCGACGGCGTCATGGTCAATGCCGACGATCCGGCGCTCAAGGCCAACCGGCTCGGCCTGCTCGCCATGCTGCACGCGGCAATGAACCGCGTCGCCGACCTGTCCAAGCTGTCCGCCTGAGTCACGGGAGCCCACCATGCCCGGCAAGCTGATCATTCTCGACCGCGATGGCGTGATCAATTTCGACTCCGCCCAGTTCATCAAGAGCCCGGAAGAATGGAAGCCGATCCCGGGCAGCCTGGAGGCCATCGCCCGACTGAAGCAGAACGGCTACCGCGTCGTCGTCGCCACCAATCAATCCGGCGTCGGCCGCGGCCTGTTCGACATGGACACGCTCAACCGCATCCATAAAAAGATGCACAAGTCGGCCAACGAGCTCGGCGGCCGCATCGATGCCATTTTCTACTGCCCGCACACCGCCGATTCGCAATGCGACTGCCGCAAACCGAAGCCGGGGATGTTCAAGCGCATTGCCGACACCCTCAATGCCGATCTCAACGGCGTCGTCACCGTCGGCGATTCGCTGCGCGACCTGCAAGCCGGTGCGGCCATGGGTTGCCGGCCAATCCTCGTACTGACCGGCAAGGGCGAAAGAACCCAGGCCGAGGGCAACCTGCCCCCCGACACCTTGATCTTTGCCGACCTGGCCAGCGCCGTCGATCATCTGCTGGCGTCCGAGTCGAAGGAAAAGAAATGAACGCCATCCGCTCCACCCTGTTCATGATTTACGCAATCATCTGGTCGGTGCTCAGCGCACCGCTGGTGGTCATTGCCGGGCCGTTGCTGGGCGGCGTCTGGGCCTACCGTTTCGGCCGCGTCTGGCGTCTCGGCACGCAATGGGGCGTCGAGAACCTGCTCGGCATCCGGGCACAGGTGATCGGCCGCGAGAACATGCCGGCCGAAGCCTGCGTGATCATGGCCAAGCACCAGTCGGCCTGGGAAACCATGACCCTGCAGGATTGTGTGCCGGACGATGCCTTCTGCGTCTTCGTGCTCAAGCAGGAACTGCTCAAGGTCCCCTTCATCGGCTGGGGACTGGCTGCCATGAAGATGATCTCGATCGACCGCAACGCCGGCAAGAACGCGCTCGACCAGGTCGTCACCCAGGGTCGCGAACGGCTCAAACAGGGCTACTACGTGATCATCTTCCCCGAAGGCACGCGCGTGGCTCCGGGCGAGAAGCGCCGCTACAAACCGGGCGGCGCCTATCTGGCCACCCACGTCGGCTGCAAGGTCGTGCCGGTTGCGCACAACGCCGGCGAATTCTGGCCGCGCCAGGCCTTCCTGAAAAAGCCCGGCACCGTCACCATCAGCATCGGCCCGGCCTTCGACGCCAGCGGCATGAGCGAGATGGAAGTCAATCAACGCGTCGAGGACTGGATCGAGGCCGAGATGCGCCGCATCTCCCCGCACCGCTACCCCGATGCCGCCCAGGCCGCCTGAAACCCGGCACAACATCGTCCTCGCCGGGCTGGCCGTCGATTTCGCCCTGCAGCGCAGTGCCCGGCGCAGCATCGGCCTGCGCATCGACCATCGCGGCCTGCGCGTCGGCGCCCCCTTGCGCGCCTCGCTGCGCGACATCGAGACGCTGATCCGCGAACACGGCACCTGGGTCCTCGACAAACTCGCCGACTGGCGCGAACGGCCGCCGCCGGAACGCTTCGCGGTGATCGACGGCGCCCTGCTCGACATCCTCGCCACGCCGACCCGGCTGCGGGTCGTGCCGGCCCGCCGGGCCGCCAGCGCCTTCTCCGCTGACGAAATCCACCTGGCCGTACCGGCCGGCATCGCTCCCGAAAAAGTGCTGGAGAACGCGCTCCGCAACCGGGCCAGAACGCTGTTCGCAGAACGCCTGGCCCACTTCGCCCCGCAGCTCGGCGTCGCCCCGCCGCCTTTACGCCTGTCTTCGGCGCGCACGCGCTGGGGCAGCTGCAGCGCGCGCGGCAACATCGCGCTCAACTGGCGGCTGATCCTGATGCCGCCGGCCATCGTCGATTACGTCGTCTGCCACGAACTGGCCCACCTCAAGGAAATGAACCACAGTCCGCGTTTCTGGTCTGTGGTCGAACAACTCTGCCCGGACTGGAAGGCACAGCGCAACGAACTGCGCCGCCTTGGCCGGCAACTCCCGCAATTCTGAAAGGACACCCCATGCGCATCCTGCACACCATGCTCCGCGTCGGCAACCTCGACCGCTCAATCGCCTTCTACACCGAAATCCTCGGCATGCAGCTGCTGCGCCGCAACGACTACCCGGAAGGCCGATTCACGCTGGCCTTCGTCGGCTACGGGAGCGAGGACAGCGAAGCCGTGCTCGAACTGACGCACAACTGGGACACCGAGAGTTACGAGCTGGGCAACGCCTACGGCCACATTGCCCTGGCCGTTCCCGACGCCGCTGCCGCCTGCGCCGCGATCAAGGCGCGCGGCGGCAAGGTGGTGCGCGAAGCCGGGCCGATGAAGCACGGCAAGACGGTCATCGCTTTCGTCGAGGACCCGGACGGCTACAAGGTCGAGCTCATCGAACGCGACTGAGCCCGACAGCCCGGCTTTTGATACACTGCAGATCGCTTGTGTATTACAAAGGTGATAAAAGTGAAAGCGATCCCGCCCATCCTGTTCGCCGCCGCGCTACTGCTCGGCGCCGTACCGGCGCACGCGCAACAAGCCGGTGTCCTTGAGCGTATCGCCGCCACGTCGACGGTACGCGTCTGCATCTGGCCGGATTATTTCGGTATCAGCTATCGCGACCCGAAAACCCGCCAGCTCTCCGGCATCGACATCGACATGGCCAAGGCCCTGGGGCGCGACCTGCGCGCCGATGTCGAGTTTGTCGACAGTTCCTTCGCCCGCCTGATCGACGATGTGACCCAGGACCGCTGCGACATCGCCATGTTCGCCATCGGCATCACGCCGCTGCGTCAGGAAAAACTGCGCTTCACCCGGCCGCACATGGCCAGCGACATCTACGCCATCACCACCAAGAGCAACCGGCGCATCCGCCAGTGGAACGACATCGACCAGCCCGGCGTCGTCGTCGCCGTGGCCAAGGGCACCCTGCACGAACCGGTGATGAAGGCCCGCCTCAAGTCGGCGACGCTGAAGGTGCTCGACACCCCGCAGGCGCGCGAACGCGAAGTCGAATCCGGACGCGCCGACGTGTTCATGACCGATTTCCCGTTCACCCTGCGCATGCTGCGCACCACCGACTGGGCGCGCCTGATCAAGCCGGACAGCACCTATCACATCACGCCCTACGCCTGGGCCATGCGCCCGGGTGACGACCGCTGGCACGCGCGGGTCGAGGACTTCCTGGTGCGCGCCAAGCGCAGCGGGGAACTGAAGGCCTTCGCCGAACGTCACGGCCTGTTGCCAATTGCCGTTCTCGACTGACGCTCCGCTACCGCCCGGCAGCCGCACCGGCGTCATCACCCGCCTGCTGATCGGTCTGCAGGTGGTGTTGATCGTCGCCGTCCTGCTCGGCAGCCTGTCGCACGTCCTGCGCCTGCGTCAGGACGCCCTGGACAGCCATCTGGAGGACGCCCGCGCCCACGCCCGGGTGTTCGAGGAACAACTCACGCAGACGCTGTCCCTGGCCGACCTCAGCCTGCAGGCCATGCCCGAACTGATCGACGGCGGGCAGATCGACAAGAGGGCGACGGCCCGGCAACTGGAAGGCATGCTGCGCCGACTCCTGTTCATCCGCTCGCTGTCGATTGCCGACGAGCATGGTCGCATCCTGGTCAGTTCCAACCCGGAAAACGTCGGCCGGCAGATCGACAGCAGCGATTTCCAGCCGGCGCGCGAAGGCGGTGAAATCGCCAGTTTCCCGCGCATCGGTGTGCCCTGGCTCGGCCGCGACCTGGCCGATGGTTCGCCCAGCACCACCCGCAGCCCGATCCCGCCGGACAGCCCGAGCTTCTTTCCGGTCGTTCGCGAGGCGCAGGTCGGCGAGCGCCGCCTGCAGATGATCGCCGCCTTCAATCCCGACTATTTCATCAACCACTTCTCGCACCACATCGATCCGCAACTGACACTGGTCGAGATCCTCGACTATCGCGGCATCGTCATGCTTTCGTCGCGCGACGACCTGATGCCGGGCAGCCTACACCTGAGCGGTCCGCCGCTGACCGAGATGCACGACAGCGAAATCGGCAGCCGCGCCGAAGACATCGACGGCGACCGGCAGATGCTCAGCGCCTACCGCGCTTCGCGCAACTACCCCCTGTTCGTGCTCGTGCATGTGGACCGCGAACATGCGTTGCAGCAGTGGTACACCGAAGCGAAGATCACCCTGGGGATCACCGGCATCGCGCTGCTGGTCATCATCACCCTGAGCCTGCTGCTGATCGGCCGCGTCCGCCGCGGCCTGATCAACGAGGCCCGCCTGCATCACGAACGGCAACTGGCGGCCCAGGTATTCGAGAACAGCACCAGCGGCATCCTGGTGACCGACGCCGAGCGCCGCATCCTCGCCGTCAACCCGCAACTGGAGAAGGTTTCCGGCTTCAGTGCCGGCGAACTGGTCGGCCAGACCCCGAGTATCTTCAGCTCCGGCAGGCACGATGCCGGGTTCTACCGGCAGATGTGGGAGGCCATCAACGAACGCGACATCTGGCGCGGCGAAATCATCAACCAGCGCAAGGACGGCCGCCTGATCGAGGAATGGCTGACCATTTCCGTCGTCCGCGACAGCCACGGACAGCTGGTCAATTACCTGGGCGTTTTCGAGGACATCACCGAACAGCGCCTGCAGGCACTGCGCCTCAAGCGCCAGCTGGCCGCCCTGCAGGCGCTCAACGAAATCGCCACGATCAAGGGTCTCGACCCGCGGGAAATCCTGCGCCAGGGGCTGCGTCTGGCCAGCGAGCACCTGCACCTCGAATACGCCATCATCAGCCACATCGACCCGGCGGCCGACCGCTACCGGATCGAAGTCCAGGTCTGTCCTGACGGCCTGCTCGCCGACAATCAGGAATTCACGCTCGGCGACACCTTCTGCGCCGAAATCATCCGCCAGGACAAACTGTTCCAGCTGGTCAACGTCGCCGAATCCGACTACTGCGATCATCCGAGTTTCCGCGAGTTCAAGCTGGCCTGCTTCCTGGGCACGCCGATCCGGGTCGACGGCGCACTGTACGGGACGATCAATTTCTCGTCGCGCCAGCATCGCGACCACGACTTCGACCCTTCGGACCTCGAATTCATCCAGTTGCTGGCCCGTTGGGCCGGCGGCCTGATCGAGCGCATGCGCGCCCACGAACAACTCGACAATGCCCGCGCCGCGGCGGAAGCCGCCAGCATCGCCAAGGGCAACTTCCTGGCCAACATGAGCCACGAAATCCGCACCCCGATGAACGGCGTGATCGGCATGGCCGACCTCCTGCTGGCCACGCCGCTGAACGCCGAGCAGCGCGATTACGCGGAAACCATCCGCCACAGCGCCGACGGCCTGCTCGGGCTGATCAACGACGTGCTCGACTTTTCCAAGGTCGAAGCCGGCAAGCTGGAAGTCGAACACATTCCCTTCGCCCCGGCCGAAGTCCTGCACGACACCCTGGCACTGCTCGGCCACTCGGCCGTCACCAAGGAAATCGCACTCACCGGCAACATCGACCCGACCGTTCCCGCACGCCTGATCGGCGACCCCGGCCGCCTGCGCCAGATCCTGATCAACCTGGTCGGCAATGCCGTCAAATTCACCTCGGTCGGCAGCGTCTGCGTCCATTTCACCGGCTGGCCCCTGGACGACGACAAACAGTGCCTGCAGATTTCGGTCAGCGACACCGGCATCGGCATGTCGCCGACCGTGATCGCCGGCCTGTTCTCGCCCTTCTTCCAGGGTGACGCCTCGACCACCCGCCAGTTTGGCGGCACCGGCCTCGGCCTGTCGATCTGCAAGCGCCTGATCGAACTGATGGGCGGCAGCATCGCCGTCGAATCGACGCCGGGAGAAGGCAGCACCTTCCGCATCGAACTGCCCTTCGTCATCGACCGCAGCAGTGCGCCGGCCTGCCCGGCCGGCGAACCGGACACGCAGCTGCGCGACGGCCTGCGGGTACTGCTGGTCGAGGACAATCTGATCAACCAGAAGGTCGCCGGCGCCCTGCTCGGCAAGCTCGCCTGCCGGCATGTCGCCGTGAACAATGGTGAAGAGGCCCTGGCCCGGCTGCGCGATGAAGACATCGACGTGGTCCTGATGGATTGCCAGATGCCGATCATGGACGGTTTCGAGGCCACCCGCCGCCTGCGTGCCGGCGAAGCCGGCGAGGCCATGCGGACCGTACCGGTCATCGCCATGACCGCCAATGCC
>DKNF01000010.1:7150-8159 GCA_002470165.1 Betaproteobacteria bacterium UBA7395
CATCGCCATGACCGCCAATGCCATGCAGGGCGACCGCGAAGCCTGCCTGGCGGCCGGCATGGACGATTACCTGGCCAAGCCGGTCAGCCATGTGGCCCTGAAACAGGCCCTGATCCGCTGGAGCAGCGGCCGGGTTTAATTGCCGCCGGCGATGGCCTCGCGAGCAACCTGTTCGAAGGCGGACACCACGCCGGGCCAGTTGCGCACCAGCATGTCGTCGCGTGCCCGCTGCCCCATCGCGGCAAGCCGTTCGGGCATTTCGACGCACCACAGTGCAGCATCGACGTAAGCCTTCTCGTCGCCGGGCGCGACAGCCACACTGTTGACGCGGTCGGCCACCAGTTCAGCCGCCGCCGCGCTGCGGTAAGCCACGACCGGCACACCGCTGGCCATGGCCTCGGCCACGACGTTGCCGTAGGTTTCGCTGAGGCTGGGAAAAAGGAAGATGTCGGCGCTCGCATAATGGCGGGCCAGATCCTCGCCATGGCGCATGCCGGCAAAATGATGATCCGGGTGTTCCTGCCGCAGCTGGCGTGCCGACGGTCCATCGCCGACCCAGACCATGCGGGCATCGGGATGCCAGACCTGAATAGCGGCAAAGCATTTCTCGATCAGCGCCAGGTTCTTTTCCGGCGCCAGGCGGCCGACATAGAGGCACACCGGCCCTTCGCCGACCGCCCCCCAACCGGCGCGCAGCAGCGGATCGCGCCGTTGCGGATCGAACAACACGGTATCGACACCGCGCCCAACTACACGCACGCCGGGCACGCCGGCACCGGCCAGATCGGCAGCCAGCGCCGCCGTCGGCACCATGGTCGCCAAGGTGCGCCGATGCAGGATGCGCAGGTAGGCCGCCACGGCCGGACGCAACCAGCCCATGCCGTAATGCACGCTGTAGCGGTCGAAATTGGTATGAAACCCCGAAGTCACCGGGATGCCCAGCCGCCGCGCCACGGCCACCGCCGACCAGCCGAGCGGCCCCTCGGTGACCACGTGCACCAGGTCCGGC
>DKNF01000217.1 GCA_002470165.1 Betaproteobacteria bacterium UBA7395
CGGTGACGCGCAGCGCATCGCCCTGGAAGGCCGACTGCACCTTGAGCTTGCTCGCCTTCACGGCGGTCTGCATCTTCTTCGCCTGGTCGGCGGCGATGCCGCTCTTCACCGGCACCGGCAGCTTCAGCCGGTCGCCGCCGAGCTTGACCGGGGTTCCGGACAGGTCCAGGAAGCGCACGTCCACGCTGCGCTTGGCCAGCCGGCCGAGCAGCACGTCGCGCACCTGCTGGAGCTGGAAGTCGCTGTCGGCCAGCAGCGAGAGTTCGCGCTCCTTCGCGCTCTTCTCGCCGAGTTCGACCTTCGCGCTCGAGCCCTTGAAGTCGAAGCGCGTGCCGATCTCCTTGTTCGCCTGCTCGACGGCGTTGCGCAGCTCGACGAGGTCGGGCTCGATGGTGGCGTCGAAACTGGGCATGGTTCGGCGTTCGGGGACGTGGTTTCTGCGGGAAAATTCTGCCATGTCCGCATCGGCGCCGAGGGTTCCCCTGAACGTCCAGCTGCGCGCCAGCCTGCGCGAGCACAACAGCTTCGGCCTGCCCGCAGTGGCCGCCACGCTGGTGCGGCTGGCCAGCGAGTCCGACGTCAAACGCGTCGTCGACCACCCCGAATACGGCCGCGCGCCCAAGCTGGTGCTGGGCGGCGGCAGCAACCTGGTGCTGACCGGCGATTTCGATGGCCTGGTGCTGCACATGGCGATCGCCGGCAAGCGCGTCTGGCGCGAGGACGACGAGGCCGTCTACATCGAGGCCGGCGCTGGTGAAAACTGGCACGAATTCGTCGAGTGGACGCTGGCGCATGGCTATCCCGGGCTGGAAAACCTGTCGCTGATCCCGGGCACCGTCGGTGCCGCGCCGGTGCAGAACATCGGCGCTTACGGGCTGGAAGTCGGCGAGCGCCTGCATTCGGTGACGGCCTGGGATTTTGCCAGGCAAGCCTTGTTCACCCTCGACCGCGCCGCCTGTCGTTTCGCCTACCGCGACAGCCTGTTCAAGCAGGAAGGCTGGCACCTCGACGGCCGTGTCGCCATCGTCTCGGTGGTTTTCCGCCTGCCCAGGAATTACCGGCCGAACATCGGTTACGCCGACCTGCGCCTTGAACTGGCCGAGCGTGGCATCGCCGAACCGGGCGCGCGCGATGTGGCCGACGCCGTCATCGCCGTACGCCGGCGCAAGTTGCCGGACCCGGCGGTGACGCCGAATGCCGGCAGCTTCTTCCACAACCCGGTGGTCGAGCGGACGCAGGCCGACGCCCTGCTCGCCGCCTACCCCAAGTTGCCGCACTATCCGCAAGCCGACGGGCGCGTCAAACTGGCCGCCGGCTGGCTGATCGAACAGGCCGGCTGGAAGGGCAAGAATCTCGGCCCGGTCGGCATGTACGAGAAACAGGCGTTGGTGCTGGTCAATCGCGGCGGCGCCAGCGGCGCCGATGTACGGGCCACGATGGCGGCCGTCCAGGCGGCCGTGCGCGAGAAATTCGCCGTCGACCTCAGTCCGGAACCGGTTTTCCTGTGACCTGGAGGCAGGCGGCCAGCCCGGTCGCCAGCGCATCGGCCATGCGCGCCTGACGCCCGGGGTCAAGCAGTTCGAGCTCCTCGTCCTTGTGCTTGATCACGCCGGCTTCGAACAGCACGGCCGGCAACGTCGTCCGGTAGAGGACGACCAGATTGTCGAAATACCAGACGCCATTTTCCGCATCGGCCGGCGCGTGCTTGCGCCCATGCCAGTCGCTCGGCACGAAGCCGGCGCGGCGCAGCATGGCGCCCATCGCCGACGCGCAGAGCAGGCTGGTCGCGGGGTCCGGATTATTGCCCGAGACGAAGATGCCGTAGCCGCGCTTGACCTCGGTATGCGTCCGCTCGACGCCTTCCCAGGTCCACGGCAGCAACCAGGCCTCACCGACCGAATCGTGATGGATGGAAACGAAGAAGTCGCTGCCGACCGCAGCCTCGGGCCGAGCGGCCAGACTGCCGATATTGCCGTCGAAATTGACCGGGCGTACGCCCCGGCCGCGCTCGGCCAGGGTCTGCGCCAGTTGCGCCGCGAGATCCCGGTTGAACTCGAATTCGCTGCGCCCGCGTGCCGAAATGGCGCCGGTATCGCGCCCGCCGTGGCCGACGTCGATGGCGATTTCAGGCGCGGCCTGCAGCGACATGATCGGCAGTAACAGCAGCGACAGTGCTGCGAGCAGGGAAAACAGAGCGGACATGCGCGGATTATCCGGTGAAAATGCACTGCAGGTGCCAATTACCCGGGGCGCGCCGTAAAATTGCGCCCTTAGTCATCAAGATCACGTCATGCCGAAATTGACCGTCTTTTCCCGTCAGTCGCCACCGGCGACTTACGATCACCCGCGTCCCGACCGCCGGGTCGAGGGCAACCCGCTGCGCACCACGCACGAACATTTCGCGGCGCCGCAGGGCGATCTGGTTGCCGGCATCTGGGCCTGCGAGCCGGGCGCCTGGCGCATCGCCTTTGCCGAGGGCAAGGACGAATTCTTCTGCGTCATCGAAGGCCGTATCCGCATCACCGACAGCGACGGCGAGGCGACCGAATTCGGTCCTGGCGAGGCCGGCGTGATCCCGGCCGGATTCACCGGCACCTTCGCCGTGCTCGAAGCCGTCCGCAAGCATTACGTTGTGCTGGAACGGGTAGCCGGAAGTGGGTTATAGTCGCCGACCAGAACAGGACACCACCATGACCGACAAGATCGTTCCGCCGCGCGGCTCCACCGCGCACGCCCCGGACCTCAACTGGAGCCAGGTCCGCGAAACCGTATTGATGCTCGAGCTTGCCGCCGTGCAGATCGAGCACGCGATGAAGGACAGCAATGCCTCCGTCGATGTGCTGACGCAGTCCTTCACTACAATGGCCGGCTGCATGCAGGAAATCGTCGGCAAGGTCGAAGCCCTGCCCGCCGACGGCGCTACCGGTACTGCCCGGGCCGAACTGCTCGGCGCTGCCGGCAACGTATCCGGCATGGTGCACCAGGCGATCATCGCCTTCCAGTTCTACGACAAGCTGGTACAGCGCCTGGCCCACGTCGGCCTGAGCCTGGGCGAACTCAGCGACCTGGTCGCCGAACCGGCCCGCCTCTACAACCCCGGCGAATGGGTCGGTCTGCAGGACCGGATCAAGGCCAAATATTCGACGCGCGAGGAAATCGCGATGTTCGACGCGGTCATGCAGGGCATCCCGGTTCAGGAAGCGGTCGAACGCTTCATGGCCGAGATGAAGGAAAAGAACGACGATATCGAGCTGTTCTGAGCCCGACGCTCAGAAGTCGGTCGCCGCTTCCCAGACGATGTGTGCTTCCGGGCCGCTTTTCGCGGTCCGCTCGAGCATATCGATCATCGGCCAAGCACGTTGCGGCAGGCCAACCGGCGGCGGTTTCTGCCGCTCTTCCTCATCGTCCGGTTCCGGCGCACCCGCCATCTGACGACGCGCCTCATCGACGGCGCGTTGCAACTTGGCGGCGGCCGGCAACATTTCGGGCTGAGTGAATACACCGCGCGCCCCGGTTTCCTTGCCGACAATTTCCAGCAAGGTTTTCGCCGTTTCGGCGTACATCAGCAATTCACCGGTTTCGCTGGATTCGAAGGTAACGATCATCGCATCTGTCCGTTCGCGTCATCTCTCTCAAGGGAGAGGCACTATAGCAGACCGTATTTCTTCAATTTGTCGTGCAAGGTCGTGCGGGCAGTCCTCAAGACGTCGGCGGTACGCTGGATGTTGCCTTCCTGACGCGAAAACTCGTCGGCGATCAGCAGGCGCTCGTAATTCTCGACCGCCTCGGCCAGCGACGGTTTGACGGTCGGATCGATCCCGCTGCAGGCCTTGCCGATGCCGAGAACATGGCAATCGGCGGCATTCTTCAATTCGCGGATGTTGCCCGGCCAGTCCTGGACCATCAGCCGCTGCAGGACCTCCGGCGTCAATGCCGGCAGCGGCCGGTTGTAGCGCTTGGCCGCCTGCAGCAGGAAGGCATCGTAAAGCGCCGGGATGTCCTCGCGCCGTTCGCGTAACGGCGGCAGTTCGATACGTACGACATTGAGGCGGTAATAGAGGTCGGCGCGGAACTTGCCCTGTTCCGACCAGCTCTTGAGGTCCTCCTTGCTCGCCGCCACCACGCGACAATTGACCGGTACCTGCTGGTTCGAGCCGAGCCGCTCGATGACGCGTTCCTGCAGCACGCGCAACAACTTGATCTGCATGCTCATCGGCATGCTCTCGACCTCGTCGAGGAAGAGCGTGCCGCCGCTGGCGTACTCGATCTTGCCGATACGCCGTTTCTGCGCCCCGGTGAAAGCACCGGCCTCGTGGCCGAACAATTCGCTGTCGAGGATGTTGTCGGCCATGCCGCCGCAATTGAGGGCGACGTAGTTTTCCTGACCGGCACGCGACAGGTCGTGCAGGCAGCGGGCGACCATTTCCTTGCCGGTACCGGTTTCGCCGTAGATCAGCACATCGACGCCGGCATCGGCGATGTCGAGGATCAGCCGGCGCACCTGCTGCATCTGCGGCGAACGCCCGATCAAGCGGGATTCAAGGTCGTCGCGCTGATCCAGGCGCCGGCGCAGGGCCTCGACTTCCAGCACCAGCGCCCGCTTCTCCAGCGCCCGGCGGACGACATCGACCAGATCGTCGGTGGAGAACGGCTTCTGCATGAAATCGTAGGCACCGTTGCGCATCGCCTCGACCGCCAGCGTGACGTCGCCGTGGCCGGTGATGATGATCACCGGCAGATCGGGATCGCGTTCCCTGACCAGACGCAGCAGGTCCATGCCGCTACCCCCCGGCAGCCGCATGTCGGTGACGACGATGCCGGCAAAATCGGGCTTCAGGTACTTTTCCGCAGCTTCCGCGGAAGCCACCGAGAGCACGGGAATTCCCGCCAGTTGCATGGCCTGTTCGCACCCCAGGCGGACATTGGGGTCGTCTTCGACGAGCAGGACCTGCAAGGATGTTTTCATCAAGCGCTTCCCGACGACAGGGGCGGTAGCAGGACGACGAAGCGGGCACCACCACCGGGTGCCGGGCCGGCCATCAGATCACCGCCGAAATCGCGGAGTATATCCCGCGAGATGGTCAGGCCAAGTCCCAGGCCTTCACCGGGCTGCTTGGTGGTGAAGAAGGGTTCGAA
>DKNF01000207.1 GCA_002470165.1 Betaproteobacteria bacterium UBA7395
GACTCCGCCGGCTGCTCGGTGGTGCCTCGCAGGGCGGCGGCGAGCGCGACCAGGTGGGCGGCGTCCGGCAACTGGCCGGTACCGTTCTCAAGCAGGGCGACCCATTCGCTGAAAACCCTGTGCTCTTCGTCGATCAGCGCCAGCAACTCGGGCGTCACGGCCATGTCCTGGCGCAGCCAGAGATTCAGGGTCTGTTCGACGGCCCAGGCGGTTTCTCCGAGTTCGACCAGGCCGACCATCCGGCCGGAGCCCTTCAGGGTATGGGTGCACCGGCGGATCGTCGTCAATGCCTCGCGGTCATGCACATCGGCCGCCAGCAGGGCCTTCTGGGTGGCCATTTCGGCCAGCACCTCGTGGCCTTCCTCGATGAAGATGGCCAGCAGTTCGGCGTCGATTTCCTCGTGGCTGGAACTGGCCAGCTGCAGGGTTTCCGCCGACGGTTGCGGCGCATCGACCTGGGAGACACGCAGGCCGGACAGGGCAACATCGACCTGCTCGCCCGACTCCAGGGCCGCCAGCACTGCCTTGGCGGATTCGCCCAGTTCGCGGTCGGCAACCAGATCGGCGTCTTTCTGGATGGCTTCGAGATTCTGTTTGAGTTCCTGCAGACGCTGCTCGTCCGGTGCTTCGCGCAGCGCGCTGGCAAGCGCCTTGGCCTCACGCGCCTGTTGCGCCAGCTCGGCTTCGACGGTCAGTGCCGCTTCGGCCGCCGCATCGGTATCGGCCGCCAGTTCATCGCCGTGCAGGCGACGGATGAAGGCATCGTAACTGGTCTCACCGTGTTGCAACGCGTCGATGAAGAAACCGAGCGCCGACAGCTCGTCGGCGACCTGCTGGAAATCGGCATCCTGCGGCTGGTAACCGGCCGCGGCAAAAGCCTCGATATGCGCGGTCGTGCGCTTCAGGCTGGCCACCGCGGAGAAATGCCCAAGCATGGCCAGCGCGCCGCCGACCTGCTTGAGCGGCGCATCCAGCGCCGCCATGTCAAAGCCCTTGGCAGGCGACCGGAAGAAGGCATCCAGGGTCTGTTCGATCTGCGCCAGGTTGCTCTGGATTTCCCGGCCAACCTGCGCAATCAGCAGCCTCTCCTGCGCCCGCCGGGTCATCTCGTCGAGCAGCGGAATGTCGCCGGCCGTGGCCGCACGCCCGGCAATGCAGGCATGAATGCGGTCAACCATCAGGTCGACCTGCTGGGCGAAGTCGGCACCGAGACGCAGGAAGTTTTCGTGGGCGTTCTGCAGCAGCAGAATGGCCGTCGCCACTTCCATCGCCACGCCGTCGTTGAACCGTTTGACGTCGTCCTGCAACCAACCGGCGATCGCCGCCAGCGCCTGACCGAGCCGCTTCAGGTCGGTATGGCCGATTTCTCCGGTGATCTGCGCTGCCGTCTGGGCCAGTTCGCCAAAGGAGGCCAGACTGCCGGGACTGCCCGAACAGTACTTGTTCCAGACCTCCTCGATGCTGACGAGTGCTTCGCGCAAGCGTCGTAGTGCCTGCTCCTGGGCATCGGGCAGGGTCTGCAGCGAAGCCACGGCCGGCAGATGCGCAGGCAGGTCGAAAATATGCTGCGCCTGGGCAACCAGCGAATCCGGTCCGGCCGGTGTCCGGGCAACGTAGTACAGCGCCTCGCGCATCACGCGTTCGGCCAGTTTGCCGGAGCCATCGAGCAGACGACGGATCTGCAGGTCGATGCGCGCACACAGTTGCCGGGCCAGCGGCTCGATCGAGATATCGGGATTATCCAGGGCCTCGAGGAAGGCCTGCGAGACCCACCAGAACGAACGCGCGCCGGGGGTCGGTTGAATCGCTTCGATCGCTGCCAGCGCTTCACTCATCGCCTGCCGGCCGCTGGCTTTCTGCTCGGGCTGGGTCAGCCACTTGAGCAAGCCCTTCTGGAAACGGGTGCGCTGCTTGCGCAGGACCTTGTGCATTTCCTCCGTCGTCAGCGCCGGCGGTGTCACGGTCGAACGCGGCGGGCGCAGGCTCAGGTCGGGATAGAACAGATCGCCCGGATGCACCGGCGGCAAGCCGCGGACTTCCGCCAGGCGGGAACAGAGCGGGAGCATGCGCAACGGCTGGTGCGGCTCGCCGGCCAGCAGGTCGTCGAGATACTGGCGCAGCCCGGCCAGCGCCTCATGGGCCACCGACTGTGCCGCTTCACCAGCCGGCAGGCGTTCTTCTTCCAACGCGAGCAACAGGGCTTCGAGCGACTCGGTCAACTCCGTAATGCCGTTCAGACCGACGATGTCGAGCGCCCCATGGACCTGGTGCACATGGGTGCGACAGAATTTCAACTGCGTCGCATCGGCATTCGCCACGAACAGGTCGAGCGCCTCCCCGGCGCGTTGCAGCGCCTGGTCGATCTCGCCCTTGACCCACGTCAGCGGGCCCAAATCGAATTCAGTTGCCGCGTTCATGCTCTCTCGCGTTGGTGGCTCAATCGACCTTGAAACCGGCGACCGAGCCCTTGAGTTCGGATGCCAGCGCGGACAGTTCGTCAACGGCCTCGGCGGTACGCTGCGTACCCGCCGTGGTCTGTTCGGTAACGCGCAGGATGTCCTGCATCAGCCGCGCCACCTGGGTGGCCGAATCGGCCTGGCTCTGGGTGGAGCTGGAAATGCGCTGAATCAGGCCGGCCAGATCGCGGGAAACCTGACCGATCTCGGACAGCGCCTGGCCGGCGGCGTCAGACAGCTTGGCGCCCTCGACCACACCCTGGGTCGATTGTTCCATGGCGGATACGGCGTCCTGGGTGTCGGTCTGAATGGTCTTGACGATGGCCGCGATCTGCTTGGTCGCCTCGCCGGAACGTTCGGCCAGCCGTTGCACTTCCTCGGCAACCACCGTGAAACCGCGCCCGGCATCGCCGGCCGATGCGGCCTGGATGGCGGCGTTCAGCGCGAGCACGTTGGTCTGTTCGGTAATGTCGGAAATCAGTTCGACGATTTCGCCGATCTCCTGCGAGCTTTCGCCGAGGCGCTTGATCCGCTTCGAGGTTTCCTGGATCTGGTTGCGGATTTCGTTCATGCCCTTGATCGAGTCCTGCACCGCCTGCGTCCCCTTTTCGGCGGCCTGCAGCGACTGGTTTGCCACCTGCGCCGACTGGGCGGCGTTGCTCGACACCTCGGTCATCGAGCGGGCCATGTCCAGCGCCGACTGACCGGCTTCCTGAATTTCGACCGACTGACGTTCGGCCGCGGTGAGCAGCTCGGCCGACGTCTGGCGGGCGATTTCAGTCGCCGCCGTCACGCGGTTCGCCGCATCGTTGATGCGGCCGACCAGCACGCGCAGTTCTTCAATCGTGTAGTTGATCGAGTCGGCGATGGCGCCGGTGATGTTCTCGCTGACGGTTGCGGTCACGGTCAGATCGCCGTCGGCGAGGTCGCCGAGTTCGTTCATCAGCCGCAGAATGGCGTCCTGATTTTCACGGTTGACCTGTTCCGAGCTCAGGCGCTGCTTTTCAACTTCCTGGGTACGCCGTTCGGCATCGTCGCGATAGACCTTCACCAGCTTGGCCAGCGCCGCCAACGCCACCAGTACCAGAACCAGCACCGAGACGATGAAGCCGCCGCGGCCGCTGAGTGTTTCCTGATAGCCGCGCGCTAGTTCGTCGGTCGCCTTGAGCAGATCCTCGCTGTCGCGGAAGATGCGCGAACCGGCCTGCTTGGACAGGACCAGCGGCTGCATGTTGCCGAGAATGCCGGAAATGGCGGCCTCGTAATCCTTGAAAGCGGTTTCCAACGCTTCGACCTTGGCCCGGATATCGGCATCGGCAGCCCCACGCCCCAGCCCCTGCATCAACTCACGGAAGTTGTTGGTGTCCTTGCCGAGCAGGAAAGCCACCTCGGGGTTGATTTCGGCGCCGACCAGCAGCGCCGAAGCGTTCTTGGCGATCCGTTGCGTCAGCATCACCAGCTGGTTGGCGGCGGCGATGTCGCGGGCACCGGCCCCGGACTGCAGCTTGAGCGCGGCAACCTGCTCGGTCAGCTCGAGCATGATGGCATTCTTGTCGTCGATGGTCGCCACGTTGCGACCGAGCTCGATCAGGTTCTTTTCCTGACCGATCACCGTCGCCGCATCCTTTTCGGACTGTGCCCAGCGTTCGCTCAGCGCATCCAGCTGCGCCTGCACGGCCAGCGGCGAAGCGCCGACGCTGACGTTGCCGAGTTCGCCACCGCGCGTGACCTTTTCCATCAGGTCGGCGAAGGTTGCGCGCGACTCCTTGAGTTGGGCAAAAGCCACCGGGTCGCCCTGCAGGGCCAGCGACGAGGCTTTTGCCAGGCGCTGCGAGAGCATGCGCATTTCACCGGCGGCAGCGACGTAAGCGGTCGCCTGGGCCGAATCGCGGTTATCGCGAGCGACCAGCACGGCGATGACGAGCAGGACGGCAAAGAAAACGCCAGCCAGTATCTTCATCTGCTGGTTGGCCGACTTGCCGGCCAGGAAGCCTGGACCGGGAGCCTTCTTGACCGGCGGTGCCGGCACTTCGTCACCGGTGACGGTCAGCGGCGACACGTCCTTCTTCGATGCCCCGAATTTCGGGAGTTTGAAGCTCAAAGCCATTTCTACCCTCCACTTGGGCTCCGTCAATGGAGCCCACGCTTAAATTCCAATATTCATGAACCCACGATCGGCGAGCAGCTCACGAACCGCCAGCTTGCGCCAGACCTTGCCGTCGTTGTCGGTAAAGCGCTGCCGGCCCCAGACCGGATACGCCTCGTCGACCGCCATCGGTTCGAAGTTTTCCGGTTTCTTCAGGCCGAGCATCCGCGACACCAGCAGGGCGGCATTCGATCCGTGGCGGACGCCGATCAGCAGCAAGCGGGTGTTGGCGTTGCGCGGCGTCGGTGCCGCGCCGAGAAAGGCCGCGAAATCGGTCACCGCATAGAGGTTGCCGCGCACGTTGGCGATCCCGGAGAACCAGGGGTGCACCAGCGGCACGCTGGCCAACTGGGGAGCCTGCACGATCTCGCCGCCATCCGAGAGATCGATCAGCCAGCCTTCGCCGGCGACATCGAGCCCCAGCCAGGAAGCGCCCCGGTGGCCCTGCGCCGCCTCACTGAGCCGGCCGGCCAGGTAAGCCTGAAAATCGCGCAGACTGCTCTTGCGGGCCATGTCGGTCAGGGCAAGGCAGCGATACGTTGCAGCAATTCCTGGGGATTGAGCGGCTTGACCAGATAATCGACCGCCCCCTGACGCAGCCCCCAGATCTTGTCGGTTTCCTGCCCCTTGGAGGTACAGACGATGACCGGGATATGCTTGGTTTCCTCGTCGCGGGTCAGCGTCCGGGTCGCCTGATAGCCATTGAGCCCGGGCATGACGACGTCCATCAGGATCAGGTCGGGCTTGGTGGCCTTGGCCTTGGCAATGCCTTCCTCGCCGTTCTCGGCGGTGGACACGAGGTAGCCGGCCTTGCTGAGCAGATCGACGGCAAAAAAGCGTTCGGTTGGCGAATCGTCGATGACGAGAATATTCTTGACGGGCATGCGTGCTCCCTGAACTACGACTGTATGGTTTGTGTTTCCGCCGGCAGTGCAAAGGTCGCGACCGTCTGCAGCAGGCTGTCCTTGGTGAAGGGCTTGGTCAGGTACTGGTCGGACCCGACCATGCGACCGCGCGCGCGGTCGAACAGGCCGTCCTTGGACGACAGCATGATCACCGGCGTGGTCTTGAAGCGGGGGTTTTTCTTGATCAGTGCGCAGGTCTGATAACCGTCGAGGCGGGGCATCATGATGTCGCAGAACACTACGGCCGGCTGGTGGTCGGCGATCTTGGCCAGGGCATCGAAGCCATCCTCGGCGAGCACGACCTGGCAGCCGGCCTGGACGAGAAATATCTCGGCGCTCCGGCGTATCGTGTTGCTGTCGTCGATGACCATGACGCGAACGCCGCGCAGTCTCGATAAATCAGTCAATTCCCTGCCCCCTGAGTGTTTCTTGGCGCACTTGGCATATAGGTGTCATCTTACTACGGAAGTCGGGAAGTGCCGCAATGCCTGTACATTGTTTCGGGCTCTCGGACAAAACTCGGAGAGAACGGGATTCGGATAGAATCAGGGCATTCAACCAGAAAGTACCGCACCGTCCAACGGTGCCTTTCCCGATGCAGAAACCGCGCACCACCCCTGCCACGCCGCCGCAGGTTCTTGTCTTTGCCGCCAGCGACCCGACCTGTGGCGCCGGCATCCAGGCCGACATCCTGACCCTGGCCAGCCTGGGCTGCCACCCGCTGACCGCCCTGACCGCCGTCACCGTGCAGGACACCACCGGCGTCAGCAGCCTGCAGCCGCTCAGCGCCGAATTGCTCGAACAGCAGGCGCGCACGGTGCTGGAAGACATGCCGGTCGCCGCCTTCAAGATCGGCCTGCTCGGCAGCGTCGAAAACGTCCTGGCCGTTGCCGAGATCGTTTCCGATTACCCAGACATCCCGCTGATCTTCGATCCCGTGCTGGCCTCCGGCCGCGGCGACGAACTGTCCGGCGAGGAGATCATCGCCGCGATGCGCGAGATGCTGTTGCCGCAGACCACCATCATCACGCCCAATGCGCCGGAAGCCCGACGTCTGGCCGAAAGCGACGAGGACGAGAACGAGCCGACGCTCGACGTCTGCGCCGCCCGCCTGATCGAGATGGGCGCCCAGTACGTGCTGATCACCGGCACCCACGAAAACACGCCGCTGGTGGTCAACACCCTCTACAACGACCAGGGCGTGCTCCGCCACGACCGCTGGGAGCGCCTGCCGGGCAGCTACCACGGTTCGGGGTGCACGCTGGCCTCGGCGATTGCCGGCTGCATCGCCGGCGGTGCCAGCATCGAGGAAGCCGTGCGCGATGCCCAGGATTACACCTGGCAGGCCCTGGACAAGGGGTTCCGCGCCGGCATGGGCCAGTTCATTCCCGACCGCATGTTCTGGGCCCGCGAGGACGGCGAAGAGCAAGAGAAGGACAAAGGCGATGCGCCGGCCTGAGCTGCACGGCCTCTACGCGGTGACGCCGGACACCGATGACGGCGCCACACTGCTGCGCCAGGTCGAGGCTGCGCTGGCCGGTGGTTGCCGCATCGTCCAGTTGCGCGACAAGCGCAGCCGCATGCACGAACGCGTTGCCCGCGCCCACGCGCTGCGTGATGTCACCCGGCGCCACGGCGCCCTGCTGCTGATCAACGACGATCTGGCGCTGTGCCAGCTGGTCGATGCCGACGGGGTGCACCTCGGCCGTGACGACGGCGACCTGCGCATCGCCCGCGCCATCCTCGGCCCCGGGCGCATCCTCGGCGCCTCCTGTTATGCCGACCTCGACGCAG
>DKNF01000049.1 GCA_002470165.1 Betaproteobacteria bacterium UBA7395
CGGCGCGATTCCCAGCCGTCCATCCATTTGCCGTTGGCGTCGTACTTGCCCGGCACGAAGATGGCGGCTTGCGGTTGCAGCAGGCGGGCCATGGGGGCGAAGAAATCATCGGAGCAGGCCAGCGTTTCGGCGCCCAGGCGCGGGTCGGCCAGGTTGATCTGCTGTCTGGCCCAGGCCGGCAGCTCGGCGGCCGGGGCGGTCAGGAAGGGAGCGTTGTCCATGTCGGTCTCTTACTGGATGGCGCCGATGAAGGCGGCCAGTTCCGGGGTTTGGGGATTGGCGAAGACGTCGCGGGGGTCGCCGGTTTCATGCACGCGGCCCTGGTACATGAACACCAGTTTATCGCCGACTTCGCGGGCGAAACGCATTTCGTGCGTCACCATGATCAGCGTCATGCCTTCGGCCGCCAGGTCCTTGACCACGGCCAGCACTTCATTGACCAGTTCCGGATCGAGCGCCGAGGTGATTTCGTCGCACAGCAGCACGCGCGGTTGCATGGCCAGCGCGCGGGCGATGGCGACGCGCTGCTGCTGGCCGCCGGACAACTGGTCGGGGAAGGCGTCGAACTTGTCCTGCAGGCCGACCTTGAGCAGCATCGCCTTGGCCAGTTCGCGGGCTTCGGCTTCCGGCATCTTGCGCACGATGCGTGTCGCCAGCATGACGTTCTGGCCGGCGGAGAGGTGCGGGAACAGGTTGAACTGCTGGAAGACCATGCCGACCTTCTGGCGCAGCGCGCGCAGGTCGGTTTCGTGCGGGTGGATGCGCTCGCCGTCGACCTCGATGCAGCCTTCGTCGAAGCTTTCCAGGCCGTTGATGGTGCGCAGCAGGGTGCTCTTGCCCGAGCCGCTGCGGCCTATCAGGGCGATCACCTGGCCTTCTTCGATGTCGAGGTCGATGCCCTTGAGCACGTGGTTGCTGCCAAAATGCTTGTGCAGCGCGTCAATGCGAACGAGCGCCATGGAGATTCCTTTCGAGAGTGCGGGCATAGGCCGAGAGTGGGTAGCACAGGGCGAAGTAGCCGAGGGCGACGAAGCCGAAGACGAGGAAGGGTTGGTAGGTGGCGTTGGCGAGCATCGAGCCGGTCTTGGTCAGTTCGACGAAACCGATGATCGACGCCACCGCCGTGCCCTTGACCACCTGCACCGAGAAGCCGACGGTCGGCGCGATGGCGATGCGCAGGGCCTGCGGCAGGATCACGTGGCGCATCTGCTCGAAGCGCGACAGTGCCAGACTGGCCGAGGCTTCCCATTGTCCTTTGGGAATCGCCTCGACGCAGCCGCGCCAGATTTCCGCCAGGTAGGCACTGGTGAACAGCGTCAGGCCGATGGCGGCGGCGATCCACGGCGAGATTTCCAGGCCGATCAGGCTGCCGCCGAAGAAGATGATGAACAACTGCATCAGCAAGGGCGTGCCCTGGAAAATCTCGATGTAGCCGAGGGCCAGGCGGCGCGGCAGGGCATGTTTGGCAATCCGGGCGAAGAGGATGGCCAGTCCGGCCAGGCCGCCGAAGACGAAGGCGGTCAGCGACAGGGCGAGCGTCCACACGGCGCCGTCGAACAGGTTGCGGACGATGTCCCAGGTTGAAATGTCGTTCATCACGGCCTCCGCGCGATCAGCCGCCGGCCGATCTGCATCATCAGCTGGCGGATGCCGATGGCCAGCAGGAAGTAGATCGCGGTGACGATGAAATAGGTTTCGAAAGCGCGGAAATTGCGCGACTGGATGAAGTTGGCGGCGAAGGTCAGTTCCTCGGCGGCGATCTGCGAGCACACCGAGGTGCCGAGCATGACGATCACCACCTGACTGCACAGCGCCGGCCAGACCTTGAGCAGCGCCGGCGGCAGGACGACGTGGCGGAAGGTCTGCAGGCGGTTGAGCGCCAGCGACTGGGCCGCCTCGATCTGGCCCTTGGGGGTCGCTTCGATGCCGGCGCGGATGATCTCGGTCGAATAGGCGCCGAGATTGATGATCACCGCCAGGATGGCCGCCTGCCATTCGTTCATCTGCACCCCGATGGCCGGCAGGCCGAAGAAGATGAAGAACAGCTGGACCAGGAAGGGCGTGTTGCGGATCAGTTCGACATAGACCGCGAACAGCCGGTCGAAGGGCGCCAGCCGCCAGGCGCGGCAGACGGCGCCGACGATGCCGAGCGCAATGCCGATAACGGCGCCGATGGCGGTCAGCGCCAGCGTGCGACCGGTGCCGGCGAGCAGCGCATCGGTATGCTCGAAAACCGCCGGAAAATCGAAGACGTAGGACATGGATTTCTCCGGTGCCGCCCGCAGGCGGCACCCAGCAGGGTCAGTGAATCAGAGGTCGGCCGGCAGCGGGGCTTGCAGCCAGCGTTGCGAAACCTGGTTCAGGTCGCCGTTCTTCTTGAGCTTGGCGATGACCTCGTTGACCTTGGCCAGCAGCGCGGCCTCCCCCTTGTTCACGCCGACGTAGCAGGGCGAGTTCTTGATCAGGAACTTGGTGTCGAGGCGGCGGATCTTGGTGCGTTCGTTGACCGCGGCGGCGACGACGTTGCCGGTGGCGATCAGTTGCACCTGGCCGGACAGGTAGGCCGAGATGGTGGCGTTGTTGTCCTCGTAGCGCTTGATGTTCACCGTCGGCGGGGCGATCTTGGTGAATTCCAGGTCCTCGACCGAACCGCGGGTGACGCCCAGCGTCTTGCCGGCGGTGTCGGCGGCGCCCTTGACGGTGCTGTCGGCCGGGCCGAAGACGCCGTTGAAGAACGGGGCGTAGGCAATCGAGAAGTCGATCACCTTCTCGCGGTCAGGATTCTTGCCCAGACTGGAAATGACCAGGTCGGCCTTGCCCGTGGTCAGGTAGGGAATGCGGTTGGTGCTGCTGACCGGGATCAGTTCGACCTTGACGCCGAGTTCGCGGCCGATCAGGTTGGCAACGTCGATGTCGTAGCCGCGCGGCTTGAGGTCGGGGCCGACGGTGCCGAAGGGCGGGAAGTCCTGCGGTACGGCGACGCGCAACACGCCGGCCTTCTGGACGTTGGCCAGCACGTCGGCGTGGGCGAGACCGCTGAATCCGGCCGAGAAGACGGCGGTGGCGAGGACGGCTTTGAGGAAGGTACGTTTTTGCATGGCGAGGCTCCAGGGAAGGTTCAGGGTTTGACGAAAGTGATGCCGACGCGGCCGGCGGCCGAGTTCAGGTGCTGCTGCATGGCTTTGCGCGCGGCGCTGGCGTTGCCGGCAGCGACGGCGGCGAGGATGGCGTTGTGCTCGTCGGCCGGTTGCCAGATATGGCTGCGGTCGGCGAAGGGCAGGCGCAGGCTGTAGGCGAGGTGGGCCTGGAAGTGTTCGGTCAGCGCGGTCAGCGCCGGGTTGCCGGAAAGTTCGGCCAGCGCCAGGTGAAAGCGCAAGTCGCAGTCGGCGGCGGTGACCAGGTCGCTGGCGGCCAGCGCCCGCTGCATTTCCAGCATGCATTCGCGCAGTGCCTCGATGCCCTCGGGGCCGGCCTGGCGGGCGGCCAGTGCGGCGTTGGCCGGTTCGACGACGTAGCGCATCTGGAAAATGGCGGCCGGCGGCATGGCGCTCGGCC
>DKNF01000103.1:0-280 GCA_002470165.1 Betaproteobacteria bacterium UBA7395
TGGCGCCGGCAACGCCGGCCAGTGCCAGCGGCCAGGCGTTCAGGTTGCCTTCGGCCGCTACCAGCCAGAGCAGCGCGAAGATACCGGCCCGGCGCAGGGCGCTGCGGCTTGTCGCGGCGGAGCTGAACTGTTGGCGGGGTGTCATGAGCGGGCCGGTATCCGATGGGTTTCTACAACAGACCGGCGGCGGCTCAGCGCGTTCCCACCAGCCAGCGCTTTTCCATTTCCATGATCAGGAAGACGACGGCGCCGATCGCCAGCGGTACCAGCCAGTGGCGCA
>DKNF01000103.1:379-13320 GCA_002470165.1 Betaproteobacteria bacterium UBA7395
AGCGGTACCAGCCAGTGGCGCAGCGCCAGCGGCGTCGTGCCGAAGGCGCTGTTCATCGGCGGCAGGTAGACGAAGGCCAGTTGCAGCAGGAACAGCACGCCGACGGCCAGCCAGACCGCCCGGTTGGTGAACAGCAGGTCGAGACGCAGGCTGGAGGTGGTCAGGAAGCGGGCGTTGAAGAGGTAGAAGGCCTGGGCGACGACCAGCGTGTTGACGGCCATGGTGCGGGCCAGGTCGATCGGCATGCCGAGTGCCAGCTCGACTTCGAACATGGCGATGGTGGCGCCGCCGATGAGCATCGAGACGATGGCCAGGCGGATGATGAAAGTGCGGTCGAGGATCGGCGTTCCCGGCTTGCGCGGCGGGCGCCGCATGATCCCCGGTTCGGCCGGTTCGAAGGCCAGGGCCATGGCCAGGGTGATGGCGACGACCATGTTCACCCACAGGATCTGCACCGGGGTCAGCGGCAGGGTCAGCCCGAACAGGACCGCCACCAGCATCACGAAGCCCTGGCCGCCGTTGGTCGGCAGGATGAACAGGATGGCTTTCTTCAGGTTGTCGTAGATGGTCCGGCCTTCCTCGACGGCACGTTCGATCGACGAGAAATTGTCGTCGGCGAGGACGATTTCGGCGGCTTCCTTGGTCGCTTCGGTGCCCTTGATGCCCATCGCCACGCCGACGTCGGCGCGTTTCAGTGCCGGCGCGTCGTTGACGCCGTCGCCGGTCATGGCGACGACCTCGCCGTTGGCCTGCAGCGCGGTGACGATGCGCAGCTTGTGCTCGGGGCTGGTGCGGGCAAAGATGTCGCAGTCGCGGACGATGCGGCGCAGCGCGTCGTCGTCGGCGGCTTCCAGTTCGGCACCGGTGACGACCTTGAGCGTATCGGCCGTGCCGATGCCCATCTCGATGCCGATGGCGCGGGCGGTGCCGGCGTGGTCGCCGGTGATCATCTTGACCCGGATGCCGGCACCGTGACACGAGGCGATGGCCTGGATGGCCTCCGGTCGCGGCGGGTCGATGATGCCGACCAGGCCGAGGAAAATCATGCCGCTGTCGAGGTCGTCGATGTCCAGATGCTGGCGACCGTCGTCCACGGGGCGGGCAGCGGCGGCGAGCACGCGCAGGCCTTCCTGGCTGAGCCGGTCGATCTCGTGCTCCCAGTAGGCGCGGTCGAGCGCCTGCGGTGTGCCGTCGGCGCCCAGTTCTTCGGCGCAGCGGTCGAGCAGGCGGTCGGGCGCGCCCTTCAACAGGATACGGCGCAGGCCGGACGGGGTGTCGGCCAGCGTCGCCATGAATTTGTTGACCGACTCGAAGGGAATGGTCGCATGCCGGGTGTGCCGGTCGGCCGAGAATCCGGCCTTGTGCGCCAGTGTGCGCAGCGCGCCTTCGGTCGGTTCGCCGGTCACTCGCCACTGGCCGCCGTCCTCGGCGACGTGGGTGTCGTTGGCGACGGCGACGACTTCGATCAGCGCGTGCAGGTGCGCGTGCCCGGCCAGTTCGATCAGTTGCCCGTCGAGCGTGATCTGGCCTTGCGGCGCGTAGCCGGTGCCGCTGACCAGGTAGTTGCCGGCGCGGGTGATGACGTGGCGGGCGGTCATCTCGTTCTTGGTCAGCGTGCCGGTCTTGTCCGAGCAGACGACGGTCACCGAACCCAGCGTTTCGACCGCGGTGAGCTTGCGGGTGATCGCGTTGCAGCGGGCCATACGCTGCACGCCGAGGGCCAGCGTGATGGTCAGGATGGCCGGCAGGCCTTCGGGAATGGCGGCGACGGCGAAGCCGATGGCGGCGAGGAAGACTTCGCCGAGCGGGAAGGCATGCAGACCGATGCCGACCGCGACCATCAGTGCAGCGAGGCCGACGATGACCGCCGACAACTGCTTGCTGAACTGCGCCATCTGGCGGGTCAGCGGCGTCTGCAGGGTTTCGACTTCGGCGATCAGGCGGTTGATGCGGCCGATCTCGGTGTTCGGGCCGGTGGCGGTGATCACGCCCAGGCCCCGGCCAGCGGCAACCAGGGTGCCGGAATAGGCCATGCAGAAGCGGTCGCCGATGCCGGCGTCGGCGGCGACCGGGTCGGCGCTCTTGTCGCTGGGCACCGATTCGCCGGTCAGTGCCGATTCCTCGATGCGCAGGTTGGTTGCTTCGAGCAGACGCAGGTCGGCCGGGACCCGGTCGCCCGATTTCAGGCGGACGATGTCACCCGGCACCAGGCCGTCGGCGTCGATCTGCGTCCACTCGCCCTGGCGCCGGACCTGGGCGCTGGCCGACAGCATCTTGCGGATGCCGGCCAGGGCTTCCTCGGCCTTGCCTTCCTGGATGAAGCCGATGATCGCGTTGATGACGACGACGCCGACGATGACGCCGGTGTCGATCCAGTGCCCGAGCAGCGCGGTGATGCCGGCGGCGATCAGCAGGATGTAGATGAGGATGTCGTGGAAGTGCTTGAAGAAGCGCTTGAACAGGCTGTCTCGCGGCGGCGCGGGGAGGCGGTTGGGACCGGTTTCGGCGAGACGGCGGGCGGCTTCTTGCGTACTCAGGCCGTTGGCGTCGGCGGTCAGGTCGGCGAGGACCCGGTCGGTGTTCAGGGCGTGGGGCGGGGTACGATGTGGCGGGGTCACGGGGCCTCCGGGAATGCTTACTGGCAGGTACCCTCGGCGGCAAGGGTGCGGATGATGCGGACGCAGTCGAGATCGGACTGGTGGTAGGCGGATTTGACGTACTCGATGTAGGCCGCCTCCTCGCTCCCGGCCTCGATCGCCAGTCCGGTGACGTAGCTGAAGCGCAGGAAGAGATGGCCGTCGTGCGGTTCCTCGATGCGGATGGTCAGGCTGCCGCCGGGTTGTACTTCGCTCGGTTCGATGTCGAAGCGGACCGCCTGTTCCTCGGTCAGGGTGACGCGGTCGCGGATGCGGGCGGCGCCGAAATCGAGTTCGCGCACGGCGCTGTCGGCTTGCCGCTCGAGCATGGTGAAATCGGCCAGTCCGGGCAGGAACAGCAGCGGATTGTCGACGCGCTGGAGCAGGCCGAGCCACAGTTGGCGGCGCGTCAGTTGCATGACCAGCGGGTTGCCGGGGTCGTTTATGGCAATCAGATGTTCGAAGTTCATGCGCCGATGGTAGCATCCTCACATGCAACTTGAACGTATCCTCCAAAGCCACGGCTTCGGCACCCGCAAGGCCTGCCGCGCCATGATCCGGCGCGAACGGGTGAGCGTCGCCGGGCAGATTGTCGACGACCCCTTTGCCGATCTCGCCACCGACGGGCTGGTCTTTTCCGTCGACGGGACCGACTGGCCGTTCCGCGAGCAGGCCAGCCTGCTGCTCTACAAACCCGCCGGTTACGAATGCTCGCGCAAGCCGCAGCATCATCCCTCGGTGCTCGAACTGCTGCCCCTGCCGCTGCGTGAGCGCGGCGTCCAGCCGATCGGCCGGCTCGACGAAGACACCACCGGCCTGCTGCTGATCACCGACGACGGGCAACTCAATCATCAACTGTCCTCGGGCAAGCGCAAGGTGCCCAAGGTTTATCTGGCGACGGTCAAGCACGCGCTCGACGCTGCCCAGATCGAACAATTGCTCGCCGGCGTGCTGCTTCACGACGAGCCGGCGCCGATTGCCGCGGCTGCCGCCGAGATCGTCGACGATCATCGGTTGCGCCTGACGGTGACCGAAGGCAAATACCATCAGGTCAAGCGCATGGTCGCCGCCGTCGGTAACCGGGTCGAGTCACTGCATCGCGAGGCGCTGGCCGATCTGCGCCTGCCTGACGGCCTCAAGCCGGGCGAATGGCGCTGGCTGGACGCCGAGGACATGAAACAACTGGGGGTGTCGCCATGACCCTGACCGAAATGCGTTACATCGTCGCCCTGGCGCGCGAGCGCCATTTCGGGCGAGCGGCGGAAGCCTGCCATGTCAGCCAGCCGACGTTGTCGGTGGCCCTGAAGAAGGTTGAAGGACAGATCGGTACCGCGCTGTTCGAGCGCACCGCCAGCGACGTGCGCATCACCGCGCTCGGCGAACGCATCGTCGAGCAGGCCAAGCGCGTCCTCGACGAAGCGGTCAAGCTCGAGGAAATCGCCGAAGCCACCGGCGATCCGATGAGCGGTCAGTTGCGTGTCGGCATCATCTACACCATCGCGCCTTACCTGCTGCCGCAGCTGATTCCGGCGTTGAGCCGGCTGGCGCCGAAAATGCCGCTGTTCCTCAAGGAGGATTTCACGGCCAACCTGATCCCGGCGTTGAAGTCCGGCGAGCTCGACGTGATCGTCATCGCGCTGCCCTTTGCCGAACCGGGGCTGGTCGCCCAGCCGGTCTATGACGAGCCTTTCCGCGTCGTCGTCCCGGCCGGGCACGACTGGGTCGGACGCGAAGACATTCCGGCCGACGAACTCGACGGCCAGAACCTGTTGCTGCTCGGCCAGGGCAACTGCTTCCGCGATCAGGTGCTGGAATCCTGCCCGCGCCTGAGCGGTCAGGATGCGCTGGATCACTCGCTGGAAGGCAGTTCGCTGGAAACCATCCGCTACATGGTTGCCAGCGGCGCCGGCGTCGCCGTGATGCCGAGTACCGCCGCCGACCCGCTGATCGACAAGGAGCCGATGGTGCGCGTGCTACCGTTTGCCGGCCCGCCGCCGGCACGGACGGTCGGCCTGGTCTGGCGGGTGACCTATCCGCGACCCCAGGCCATCGACGTGTTGCGGGCCGCCGTCCTGTCCTGCCAGCTACCCGGCGCCACCCCGCACCGCTGAGGTTTCACGTGAAACGCCTGACTGTCCTCCTGCTGACGTTCCTGCTGGGGACGGTCCTGTCGGGCATGGTCCAGGCGACGCCGGAGCGCATTCGCGTGGTCGGCGACAGGAACTTCCCGCCTTATCTGTTTCTCAGCGCCGACGGTCACCCGGAGGGCTATACCGTCGATCTGTGGCGCCTGTGGGAGCGCAAGACCGGCATTCCCGTCGAACTCAAGGCGATGGACTGGGCCGATGCCCAGGCCAGCCTCCTGGGCGGCGAAGCCGATGTGATCGAGAACATCTACCGGACGCCGGGGCGCGAACCGCTGTATGAGTTTTCCCAGCCGTATTCGACCCAGCGCAGCTTCATTTACACGCACGAGAGCATCAGTGGCGTCGGTAGCCCGGCAACGCTCAAGGGTTTCCTGATCGGGGTCGAGGAGGGCGATGCCTGCGGCGAGGTGCTGGCGGCCCGGGGTATCACGACCTTGCAGCATTACCGCGATTATTCACAGATGATCCAGGCGGCGATCGACCAGGAAATCAAGCTGTTCTGCCTCGACGAAGCGCCGGCCGCCTATTACCTCTACCGCTTCAAGGTTCAGGATCAGTTCCGGCAGGCTTTCGAGTTGTATCGCGGGGAAATGCACCGGGGCGTGCGTAAGGGCGACGGCGAACTGCTGGCCTTGGTTGAAGCCGGCATGGCCTCGATCAGCAAGGAGGAACTGGCCGCGCTCAACGACAAATGGATGGGCAAGCGTTTGTCGCTGGCGCCGTACGCCCGTTTTGTCGGCTTCGGTCTGGCCGCGCTGTTGCTGCTTGGCGCTGTGCTGGCTCTCTGGATTTTCCTGTTGCGCCGGGTGGTCAGCCAGCGCACGGCGGAGCTGGAAATGCGGCGGGCGCAGCTGAATACCGTCGTCAGCACGATTCCCGACCTGGTCTGGCTGAAGGATGTCGAAGGGACCTACCTGGCCTGTAATCGTCGCTTCGAGCAGTTCTTCGGCGCGACCGAGGCCGAGATTGTGGGGCGGACCGATTACGATTTCGTCGACAAGGAACTGGCCGATTTCTTCCGCGAACATGACCGCAAGGCCATGGTTGCCGGCGAGCCCTCGGTCAACGAGGAATGGGTGACTTTCGCCGAGGGTGGCGAACGGGCGCTGCTGGAAACGATCAAGACGCCAATGCGCGATCGCGAGGGCAAACTGATTGGCGTGCTCGGCATTGCGCGCGATATCACCCGCCGCCGACAGGCGGAAAAAGGCTTGCGCGAAAGCGAGGAAAAGTTGCGCATGGCCCAACTCAGCGCTGCCCTGGGTCTGTGGGAAACCGATCTGAAAAGCGATCTCACTCGCTGGTCGCCCGAAGTCGAAGAGATGTACGGGCTGCCACCGGGCGGCTTCGGCGGTCGTCAGAGCGACTGGATGGCGTTGGTACATCCGGACGACATGAGCGGGGTGCTGCAGGCGATCAGTGCGCATTTCAACAGCAGCGAGCCGTTCTCGATCGAGTTTCGTATTGTCCGGCCCGATGGTGAAATACGCTGGATCGCCTCGCGCGGCCAGGTGCATTTTGACGATCAAGGGCAGCCGGCCAGGATCATCGGGGTCAATTTCGACATCACCGATAAAAAGCGGCTCGACGATGAGTTGCGCCGCTACCGCGAGCAACTGGAAGAAATTGTCGACGAACGCACCCGGCAACTGGCGCAGGCCCGCGACGCGGCGGAGAGCGCCAATCGGGCCAAGAGCGCGTTCCTGGCCAACATGAGTCACGAAATCCGCACGCCGATGAATGCCATCATCGGCATGTCGCATGTGCTCCGCCGCAGGCTCGCCGAACCGGAACTGATCGACCGGCTGGACAAGATCGACGAGGCGGCACGACACCTGCTGGCGATCCTCAACGACCTGCTCGACATCTCCAAGATCGATGCCGGCAAGCTGCAACTGGAGCAACGGCCGCTTGAACCAGCCGGCATCATGGACAACATCGTCTCCATGCTGGCGGTGCAGGCGAACGCCAAAGGCATCGAACTGCGGCACCGGGTCGGTGACATGCCGGCCGGCTTGCAGGGCGATGGCGGACGACTGATCCAGGCCTTCCTGAACCTGGCCAGCAATGCTGTCAAATTCACCGAGCGCGGCAGTGTCGAACTGTCGATCGACTGCGAGCGCGTTGAGGACGGTGCCGCCGTCCTGCGATTCACGGTTGCCGACACCGGGATCGGGATCGTTCCGGAAGTACTGCCAGAGTTGTTCCAGTCCTTTCATCAGGCCGACAACTCGACCGCCCGGCGTTTCGGCGGCACCGGGCTGGGCCTGGCGATCACCCGGCGCCTGGCCCGCCTGATGGGCGGTGATGCCGGGGTCGAGAGCGAGGTCGGGCAGGGTAGCCGTTTCTGGTTTACTGCCCGTCTGGCTGTGGGCGAGGCGGCACAGCCGCTGCCCAAACCGACCGGCGGCGCCTTACGCGCCGACCAGGTGTTGCGGGCCGAATTCCTGGGTAGCCGTGTTCTGGTCGTCGAAGACGATCCGATCAATCAGGAAGTTGCCGTCGAATTGCTGCAGATGGCCGGGCTCGAGGTCGAGGTGGCCGACGACGGGTTGGTGGCAGTGGACAAGGTGGCCCAGGCCCGCCGGCCGTTTGCCCTGATCCTGATGGACCTGCAGATGCCGCGCCTGGGCGGCCTCGAAGCGCTGGCACGCCTGCAGCAGATGCCGGGCTTCACGACCCCGGTGGTGGCGATGACGGCCAACGCCTTTATTGAAGACCAGCAACGCTGCCGGGATGCCGGCATGGTCGATTTCATCGCCAAGCCGGTCGATCCGGTCCTGCTCTACGAAACCGTGCTCGAGTGGTTGCGTCGGGGGCGGGCGGCGGGCTGAGCGCTCAGGTGCTTTCCCGGATGTCGGCGTCGAGCCGGTTACGTCCCGCTGCCTTGGCCCGGTAAAGCGCCAGGTCGGCCTGTCTCAGCCAGGCTGCCGGATTGTCCGGCTGTTCGGGTATGCCATGCACCAGGCCGATGCTGATGGTGAAGGTGATCGGCTGTCCTTCCCAAGTGATCTGCAGGGCCGCAATATCGCTGCGCAAGGCTTCGAAATGGGCCAGGACTTCCTCTCGGGTGTCACCGCTCATGAAGGCGACGAATTCCTCGCCGCCGATCCGGGCGATGTTGTCGGTCTGGCGTCGCAGGTGCTGCTGCAGGCAGCGGGCCAGTTCGACCAGGCAGTGATCGCCGGCAGCGTGGCCGAGGCTGTCGTTGATCTTCTTGAAGTGATCGATGTCGATCATCGCCGTGGTAAAGGTCTGGGCGTTGCGCTGGCAACGCGAAAACTCGCGGGAAAACTCCTGCTCGAAGAACTGCCGGTTGCCGATCCCGGTCAGCGGGTCGGTGATGTTGAGTTGTGCCAGCTTCTGGTTGGCTTCGGCAAGTTGCCGGTTGAGGCTGCCAAGCTTGCGGTTCCACAGTATCAAAAGGGCCAGTGCGACGAAGATGATGCTGCCCCATCGCCACAACAGGGCGGTATCGATACCCGGTTCGATGCGTATGGTTTGCCAGCGGCTCTCGATGCGCTGGCGATCGGCATCGCTCAGGCTGGCGACCATTTTTTCCGCAATCGAAAACAGTTCGGGCAGATCGTTGCGCGTGGCCAGCGACAGCTTGCTGTCGACGGGAATACGGCTGACTACCTTGATATCGGCAAAACCCAGTTCGCGCAGGTGGTAATTCACCGTGCCGAGCGTGCCGATGTACCCTTCCAGCCTGCCCCGCTGGAGTTCGCGCAAGCCCTCCTTTTCGTTGTCGACCTCGACCAGTTCCAGTTGCGGGTAGCGACTGCGTAGTTGGTCGGCAATCGCGTGGCCGCGCACGATGCCGACCTGGCGTCCGGCAAAGGCATCAAGGCCCTCGACAAACGGCGTTTCGATCCGCGCCAGAAGGACGTTTGGCGTCGTGTAGTAGGGCGCGGTGAAATTGAGGTGGATGCTCTGCTGCGGGGTCTGCACGGCCATCGTCAGCAGGTCGCAGCGACGTTCCTGGACTGCCTGCAAGGATGTTGCCCAGGTGTTGGTCGGGACAATCTCGTAGGCGATGTCGAACTGCTGGCTCATCCGCTCGAGATAGTCCGCGGCAATGCCGGCGTGGCGGCCGCCATTGAGCGCTTCGATCGGCATCCAGTCGGGGTCGGTACATACTTTCAACGGGCCATGCTGGCGTAACCACGATTTCTCGCCTTCGCTGAGCGCTTGCGGGGCCCCCGAATTTTCGCGGTAGCTGGCACCCAGCCAGCGATTCTCGATGCTGCGTCGTTCAGTCGGCGTGATCGCCGCCAGCGCACTGTCGAAGATCCCGACCAGCGGGGCCAGCCCCGGGCGCATGCCGAAGCGCAGATCTTCGCCGGAGAAATCGGGCAGGATCAGTTCGCCGGCAATCGTGACGTTGGCCAGACCCAGTTCGCGTACCCAGTGATTGCCGTTGTGCAGCGAGGCGATCACGACATCGACGCTGCCGTCGGCCAGTGCCCGGAACATGGCATCCTGCGCACCGTAGGTGACGACTTGCTTGCCGAAGCGCTCGCGCAGGGCCTTTTCGTAAAAAATGCCTTCGCCGATGCCGATTTTCCGCTGACCGAAATCCGGCGGGTCGGTCAGCCGGAAGTTGCGGTCGCGGGTGAAGGCGACGTTGGGGATGACGTGGTAGGGATCGGTGAAACGGGTAAAGGCCAGTCGGTCCGGCTGCCGGGAGATATTGGTCAGGACATCGATTTCGCCGCGGCGAAGCAATTCGATCAGGACCGGCCAGCGGTCGACGACGGGGGTGACCGTCAGGCCGGTCAGATCCTGGATGCGTCCGAGGATGTCGATCGCCAGTCCCTGCGTCTTGCCGCCGTCGGCGAAGCTGAACGGGGCGTAGTCGCGCATGATGCCGACCCTTATCGGGCCGAGACGGCGGAGGTAATCGGTCTGTTCGCGGCTTAGCTGGAAATGCTGTATTTCCCGGTTGCGACGCCCGCCGAACTCCTGCCAGACGGCCAGCATTTCCTGCATGCGGGCCGGGGGAATGGCTGCCAGGCCGGCGGCGATGACCCGATGGGCCTCGGGCTTTTCGCGGCGCACACCGATGCGGAAGTCCTCCAGTTCGAAGCCGTCCATCGCCACGCGCCCGGCCACGCCGATCTGGTTGAAGCCCTCGCCGCGCGCCAGGTAAGCCAGGGTGACTTCCGGTCCGACAATGGCGTCTACCCAGCCGAAGGCCAGGGCGCGGATCAGATTGGGCAATGCATCGTATTCGCTCAGTTGCAGGCCATGGCGCTCAAGCGTGCTCTTGTAGAAGATGTTCTTGACGATGCCGACGCGATGGGGTTTCAGGTCCTCAAGGCTGGAGATCGGCGGCAGGCGGCGGTTCATGTCCTGCATCACGACGGTTTGCCGGTGGTGGTAGGGCTCGGTGAACAGCGTGAAGGGCTTGCGGTCCTCACGCAGCGAAATCTCGTCGATGGCGTCGATTTCGCCCCGGACGAAGGCCGCGTAGATTTCCGGCCAGCTACCGGCCTTGTAGTCGAAGCGCAGCCCGGTTCGTGCCGAAATCTCTTCGAGAACGTCAATCGAGAAACCTTCGAGCCGACCGGCGTGCACCGTCGAATAGGGCGCGTTGTCGGCAATGATGCCGATGCGGACGACGGGCTTTCCTGAAAGCCAGGCTTGCGCGGCTGGGTCTAGCGTGACTTCTGCTGCAGCCGAAGCGCAGCACAGGATCAGGAACAGGGCGCCGAGATGGCGAAGGAAGTTGCGCATCGGCCCAGCTTAGCCGAGCGGCATGCCGGCTGCAAGCAGCCGGCGCGGTGTATCAGGCTTCCGCCTTCTTCTTTGCCGCGGGCTTCTTGGCTGCCGGTGCCTTTTTCTCGAACTCGAAACCAACCTTGCCTTCGGCGACGACCAGATAAGCCGAGAACTTGCGCTTGGTCCGGTTGGAGACGAATTCCTTGAGCAGGTCGGTCTTGCCGGTTTCCAGCATCTTCTTCATCTGGGCGGCGTCGACCGGTTGCTGCAGGATGATCTTGCCCGAGCGGAAATCGCAGGTCTTGTCCGGACCGACCGATTTCTCGCAGACGTAGGAGGTGCCGTGGTCGTAGACATTGGCCGCGCACTTCGGACACTTGCCCAGGCTGTCCTGGCCGGAGAAATCGACCGGTTCGGCGTTGGCTTCGTCGGCTTTGTCCTGGCCGAAATCGAATTCGGGCAGATGCTCGTCGTTGAGTTTGATCGCTGCGGCAAAACTGCGGCCCATCTTGTTGCGGAAGCCGGTCAGCGGGCCGACGTGGCGTTCGGTCAGCAGCGTCTCGATTTCGGCCGGTTCGTACTGCCGGCCGGCGACGATCTTCCACAGCGAATAATCGCAGTCGCTGCACTGGAATTTCTTGTAAGTCTCGCGGATCAGGCCGCCGCACTTGGGGCAGGGGGCGCTGAGGATGCCGAAATCGCCGGGGATCGTGTCGCTGTCGTAGGTCTTGGCGCGTTCGACGATGTGGCGCGTCATCTCGGCGATCTCGCGCATGAATTCGTCGCGCGTGAAATCGCCCTTCTCGATGCGGCCGAGCTTCCATTCCCAGTCGCCGGTCAGTTCCGGCTGGGTCAGTTCCTTGATGCCCAGGCCATTCAACAGCGTCATCAGGTTGAAGGCCTTGGCCGTCGGGATCAGTTCACGGCCTTCGCGCAGCATGTACTGCTCGCCGATCAGGTTTTCGATGATCTGGGCGCGCGTTGCCGGGGTGCCGAGGCCGCGGCCGGCCATCGCCGCCTTCAGTTCCTCGTCGTCGACCATCTTGCCGGCGCCTTCCATGGCCGACAGCAGGGTGGCTTCCGAATAGCGCGGCGGCGGTTTGGTGGCGCTGGCCTTGACCGTGACTTCCTCGGTCTTGACCTTTTCGTCCTTGTCGACGGCGACCAGGTTGCCTTCGTCGCCGGTCTGGCCTTCCTTGCCATGGACGGCAAGCCAGCCCGGATTGACTAGGACCTTGCCTTCCGTCTTGAACGGATGGCCTTCGACCCGGGTGATACGGGTGGTCACCATGTACTCGGCGGCCGGGAAGAACACCGACAGGAAGCGGCGGACGACGAAGTCGTACAGTTTCTGCTCGGCTTCGTTGAGGTTCTTCGGCGCCTGCGGCGTGGGGATGATGGCGAAGTGATCGCTCACCTTCGTGTTATTGAAGATGCGCTTGTTCGGCATGACCCAGTTGCGCGCCAGGACCTGGTGCGCGAACGGCGCGTAGCGGGCGAGCAGGACCTCGTCGTGACCCTTGCCGGCACCTTCGCCGGTGAGCACGCGCATCGTTTCCTTGACCGTGGCGATGTAATCCTCGGGCAGGCAGCGCGAATCGGTCCGCGGGTAGGTCAGCACCTTGTGCTTTTCGTAGAGCGCCTGGGCCAGGCCGAGCGTTGTTTTGGCCGAGAACCCGAAACGGGCGTTGGCTTCGCGCTGCAGGCTGGTCAGGTCGAACAGCAGCGGCGACAGGCGGGTTTCCGGTTTGGCTTCCTCTCTGACGATGCCGGGCTTGCCCGAAGTCGCCGCCTTGATCGCCTCGGCCCGGGCGACTTCCCAGAGGCGGTCGGCGCGGGCGTGCTCGTCGTCCTGCTTGCCCTTGAAGCCTTCGTCGAACCATTTGCCGGTGTAGCTGCCGGCCTTGGCAGCGAATTCGGCCTCGACTTCCCAGTAGTCGCGCGGCACGAAGTCGCGGATCTTGCGCTCGCGCTCGACGACGATGGCCAGCGTCGGTGTCTGCACGCGGCCGACCGTGGTCAGGTGGAAACCGCCGGTCTTCGAATTGAAGGCGGTCATTGCCCGGGTGCCGTTGATGCCGACCAGCCAGTCGGATTCGGAGCGGCAGACGGCGGCGTCGGCCAGCCCCTGCATCTCGCTGCCAGGGCGCAGCCGGGCGAAGCCGTCGCGGATGGCCTGCGGCGTCATCGACTGCAGCCACAGCCGCTGCACCGGCTTGCCGGCCTTGGCGTGCTGGGCGATGTAGTTGAAGATCAACTCGCCTTCGCGTCCCGCGTCACAGGCGTTGATCAGGCCGGTCACATCCTTGCGCTTGATCAGTTTGTTGAGCACGCGCAGTCGTGGCGCGCTCTTCTCGATCGGGTTCAGCGCGAAATGCGGCGGGATCACCGGCAGGTGGGCGAAGGACCACTTGCCGCGCTTGACCTCGAA
>DKNF01000103.1:13431-14282 GCA_002470165.1 Betaproteobacteria bacterium UBA7395
ACTTGCCGCGCTTGACCTCGAATTCTTCCGGACAGGCCAGTTCGAGCAGATGGCCGACGGCCGACGAGACGACGTATTCGTCGTTCTCGAAGTATTCGTCGTGCTTGGTGAAACCACCGAGCGCCTTGGCGATGTCGCTGGCGACGGAGGGTTTCTCGGCGATGATCAGTTTTTTGCTCATGGGGTCTGCCTGTCAGGTGCCGGGCATGATAAGTGGGCGCCCGACGGATTGGCAAGGGCGGACACAATTGATTTCCGGATCAATCGACGCGCTGGTAGCGATTGCCGGGTAGGACGGCGATCTTGCCGGCGAGTTCCAGGCTGAGCAATTCGGTCAGCAGGCTGTCGGCGCCCAGACCGCTGCGCTCGACCAGCTCGTCAAGGCCGCAGGGATCGTGGCCGAGCACGGCGAGCAGCGGATGCCCGGAGTCGCCTTCGGTTCCCCGGGGCTGCCGGCCAGCGGGGCGCCCGCCCAGTTCTTCGACGATGTCGTCGGCGGTCTCCACGAGTTTCGCCCCCTGACGGATCAGTTTGTGGCAGCCGCGGGACTGCGGCGAGTGGATCGAGCCGGGGATGGCAAAAACTTCGCGTCCCTGTTCGCCGGCCAGCCGGGCGGTGATCAGCGAACCGCTTTCGGTGGCCGCTTCGACCACCAGCACGCCGCGCGACAAGCCGGCAATGAGGCGGTTGCGGCGGGGGAAATTGGCGGCATTTGCCGGGGTGCCGAGCGGAAATTCGGTAACGATGGCGCCGCGTTCGGCAATCGCCAGCGCCAGTTCGCGGTTGCCGGCCGGATAGATGCGGTCGGCGCCGGTGCCGATGACCGCGACGGTGGCCCCATCGGCGGCCAG
>DKNF01000052.1 GCA_002470165.1 Betaproteobacteria bacterium UBA7395
TTGTCCAAACTTTTAAAGAGCAACGCCGCGCCAAATCAACACATCAATTCGTCTGCAGCAGAGAAGCGAGATTATGTAACACCCCCTCACTTCCGTCAAGCACTTCAGCAAAATTTCTTTCACCTCACTGCTTCACTACATTCTCTGACTTCCGCTTACACCAACAACCTTCGCTGGTTGCGGGGGCAGGATTTGAACCTGCGACCTTCGGGTTATGAGCCCGACGAGCTGCCAGACTGCTCCACCCCGCGTCCGTCAGAGAGGCCGAATTATGCAGAGCTTCAGCACCCTCGTCAACCCCTTGTGCCAAATTATTGGAATTTAGTTCTCCAGCCACTCAAGTAAGGTTCTCCATTGTTCGACGTCCTTCTTGTTGCGCGCCCGCGGCGGATCGAAGACTGTCGCCCCGGCGGCGGCGGCATTGACGTAATTCTGCGTATTCCGCAGATAGGCGACGATGGGCAGATCGAAATGCTTCAGGAACTCCTCCAGCATTGCCGCTGCCCTGGTGCGCGGATCAACACGCATCGCGACGATTGCCACTTTGGCGCGCTGCCCGCGGATTTCACCACGGATCGAATTGAGGAAGTCTTCCGTCGCCGCCATATCAAAGACCGATGGCACCAGTGGGACAACCACACGATCCACCGCCCGGATGTAATCGGTGAGTTTGTACCCCTGCAGCCCGGCCGGCGCATCAACGACGACCCAGTCGGCTTCTCGCGGCAGACTCAGGGATATCTGGTTGCCGCCGTAGTAGCCGGTCACTGCAGGTAACGCAGGATCGCGAAAGGCCATCCAGCGCAAGGCCGATTGCTGCCGGTCGAGATCGCACAGGGTTGTCACCTTGCCCTGATTGGCAAAATGACCGGAGAGATTTGTCGCCAAGGTGGTCTTACCCGCCCCACCTTTGGGATTTGCCACGAGAACAGCCCGCATACCACCTCCCTCTATATTGGAGGCGCAATTATATTGCCGCACGCAAGGGCGTCATAGATGCATAGAATATGGACTTTAACCCGATGCGCGCACCATGATCACCAAAGTAGCCAGTGAACGACAAGGCATTCAATCCATCGAAGTCGGCTTTCGCCTGCTCGACGTACTTGCCAGGAACAATCGATCGATGATGCTGCGCGACATCGCCAAAGGTGCAGGCATGCCGGCAGCAAAGGCACACCGCTACCTGGTCAGCTTCATGCGTATCGGCATCGTCGAGCAGGATGCCGGTACCGGCCGTTACGATCTTGGTGCCTACGCACTCGACCTCGGCCTGTCCGGGCTTGGCAGGCTGGACCCGGTCAGGCTGGCCGGCCCCGTGCTCGATTCGCTGTGCGAAACGATTCATGAAACCGTCGCCCTGGCTGTCTGGGGAACGCACGGGGCGACCATCGTCCGGATTGTGGACGCCGGCAGCCCGATCACGATCACCTTGCGCCCGGGCACAGTTCTCTCGCTCAGCCGTTCGGCCACCGGCCGCGCCTTTGCCGCGTTCTATCGCTCGCCATTCTTGAAGAAGATGATTGACGAGGAATTGCATGAGCAAGCCCAGTCCAGCAAGACCGCGATTGGTACCTGCCGTCGCCAACTGGAAAAGACGCTTACCGAAATCCGCGAACGCGGACTTTCCCGCGCCACGGGAAGCCTGACCCCGGGCATCAACGGTTTCAGCGCACCGGTATATGATCACAGCGAACACATGGTCGCCGCCATCACCTCACTGGGCTCGGTTGGAGAATTCGACGTGGAATGGGACAGCCCGACCGCCCGCGCCATGCAGCAGGCGGCGGCAGACCTGTCGCACCGGCTAGGCTATGCGCCGACAGCGCGGTAACTCAATCACCTGTAATTCTGAAGGCAAGATCAGTCTCCGTATGGCAACCAACCCTACGGTGTCATTTTCCTCGCAAGGCCGCTCATCTGCCATGTGAATCAGAGACGCTCTGACCAAGACGAGTTCCAGAACGGAAAGCCCCACATCGCCAGTCTTGGCATGTAGAATCCGGCCATAAAGAATGCGGCCACAACCCCGGGAGACGAAACAGCCATTCGTCAGGATGGCGTCACAAGCAAGAAGCAAGCGATTTTCTGGTGCCCCCAGTCGGAATCGAACCAACACCTGATGATTACAAATCAACTGCACGACCTTCATGCTATGGGGGCTGAAGTCGGGCCGCGATTATAGCCGATCGACTGACTCTCGACATGAGCAACGCCGCAACACCCTTCGAAATTGCCCGTGACACGCTCAAACAGCTGGCACAGCGGCGTATTGCACCAACGCCCGACAATTATCAGACGCTGTATCACGAGATTGCCGGCACGAAACCTGTCAGCAAGGACTTCCCGGAGAAGCACCTGCGCACGCTCGCCGGTGCTTTGCCCAAAAGTTCCCCTGACCAGATGCGACTGGCACGTCAGCTCGACGAAGCAGTCAAAGCCCAGGATTGGGAGGCTTATCAAAAGCACCTGACAAGCTTCATGAACGGCCTCATCGACTCCCAAAAACTCGCCTGGGGTGAACTTATTGGCGATCTGCTGCGCCAGTGGGAAGCCAAACACGCGGGCGTCACTGCCGCCCGCAAAAGGGAGTCCCTCGAACATGTACTAAACGGCAGCGCCAACAATCCAGACAACCTGTTCTCCCGCCTGCAGAGCCTAATGCGCTCCTGGGGACAAGGGCGAGACGGGGACAAGCCGACCGATATCCCTCCAGAAGAAAACGAACCGGTCTCAGAAGTTGTTTCTGCCACAGCTGCCAACAATGACCCCACATTGCTCAGCGAATTGCGAGAGTTGTTCGCCTTCACGCTGGAAACAGCCATAGCGACGCAGCTGATTGAAAACCCCCAACTCGCTCAAGATGCCAAACACCTGGCAGTAAATGTCCGGCGCGCGCGTAAAGCCGATGATCTCAAGGATTTTCTAAGCAGCCTGAAACGATTTGCTTTCAAGCTCGAACTACTTGCCGAAGACCAGCAAGAGCTGCGTAAAAGTCTGCTCGGACTGCTAAGACTCCTAGTCGAGAACATGACCGAGTTGGTGATTGACGATCGCTGGCTCAGCGGACAAATTGAAGTCGTCCGCGACATCATTGAAAAGCCTCTATCGCAACGAGCCATCGACGATGCCGAACGCCGCTTGAAGGAAGTGCTGTTCAAACAAAGCCAGCTCAAGGCCAGCCTGTTCGAAACCCGCGAAGCGATCAAGCAAATGCTGACCGGCTTTGTCGACCATCTCGCAGATTTTGCTGATGCCACCTCCGACTATCACGACAAGATCGGGCGTTACGCGGACAAAATCAGTGCCGCCGACAACATCACCGAACTGGAAAACGTCATCGACGAGGTTATGAGGGAAACCCGCAACATCCAGATCAATGCGCAACGCTCCCGCGACGAACTCCGACTGACTCAGGAAAAGGTCAAGGCATCCGAAGAGCGCATCCGCGAACTGGAAATGGAACTGGAGAAGACCAGCGATCTCGTACGCCATGACCAACTCACCGGCGTCCTTAACCGACACGGCCTGGAAGAAATGTTCGACAAGGAAATGGCTCGCGCACTACGCCACGATACCGTGCTTTGCGTCGCCCTCCTGGACATCGATAATTTCAAGAAACTGAACGACTCGCTAGGTCATGACGCCGGCGACCAGGCACTCATCCATCTCGCTGCGGTGTGCCGCGAAACCTTACGCCCCCAAGATACAATTGCCCGATTCGGTGGCGAGGAGTTCATCATTCTCTTACCCGAGACGCAAATTGGCGATGCTGTCCACGTGCTGGCAAGACTTCAGCGGGAACTGACCAAGCGTTTCTTCCTGCATGACAACGAGAAAGTTCTGATTACATTCAGTGCGGGCGTAACGCAGATGATGGCGCAGGACAATCAGGCAAGCGTTATCAAACGAGCTGATGAAGCGATGTACGAAGCCAAACAAACAGGCAAAAACCGGGTGATCAGCAAATGAAGGCCGTGATTTTGGCAGGTGGACTGGGAACGCGTATCAGCGAGGAGTCCCATCTCAAACCCAAGCCCATGATCGAAATTGGCGGCAAGCCGATCATCTGGCACATCATGAAAATCTATTCGGCCCACGGAATCAATGATTTCATCATCTGCCTGGGCTACAAGGGTTATGTCATCAAGGAGTATTTCGCCAATTATTTCCTGCACAACTCGGATGTCACCCTCGACTTGCAGAATAATCGGATAGAGGTACATGAACGGCATGCAGAGCCATGGAAAGTCACGCTGGTCGATACAGGGGAGCAAACCCAGACAGGCGGCCGCCTGAAGCGCGTCAGGCATTTCCTGCACCCTACCGAGCCGTTCTGCTTCACTTACGGCGACGGCGTTGCGGATATTGACATCGGCGCACAGATCAAATTCCACCAAGAACATGGACTATTGGCAACCGTTTGTGCGGTCACGCCTCCCGGAAGGTTTGGTGCACTGGATATTGAGGGCATTCACGTCAACAGCTTCCAAGAAAAACCGTTTGGTCAAGGAGGCCTGATCAATGGCGGCTTCTTCGTACTTTGCCCGGAAGTCATCGATCTTGTTGTTGACGACAAGCAAGCATGGGAAGCGGCCCCGATGCGTCAATTAGCCCAAAGCGGGCAACTCGCTGCTTGGATGCACCAGGGATTCTGGCAACCAATGGACACCCTGCGCGACAAGATGCAGCTTGAAGAGCTCTGGCAAAGCGGCGCTCCCCCATGGAAAAAATGGTAAGCCAGAAATTCTGGCAGGGCCGCCGGGTCTTTCTCACCGGCCACACCGGATTCAAGGGTAGCTGGCTGGCCATCTGGCTGGACAAGCTCGGGGCCGAAGTCCATGGCTATGCACTACCGCCGCCAACCAGCCCCTCGTTATTTGACTGCGCCCGCATCGCGGAAAGGTTGCACTCAACCACCGGCGACATCCGAAATCAAGCCGCACTCGCCGATGCGTTACGCGTGGCGCAGCCCGAGATCATCTTGCACCTGGCCGCGCAACCGCTGGTCGGTGAAGGCTACCGCGACCCGGTCGGCACCTATGCGACCAATGTCATGGGCACCGTCAACTTGCTTGAAGCCGCCAGGCACCAGCCCGGCCTACGCAGCATCGTCGCCATCACCACCGACAAGTGCTACGCCAACGACGAGCTTGGCCAGCCCTTCCGCGAATCCGACCCACTCGGCGGACACGACCCCTACAGCAGCAGCAAGGCCTGTACCGAACTGGTCTGCGCCGCCTACCGGCAATCCTTCCTGGCCGAGGCTGGCATCCCGCTGGCGACCGCCCGCGCCGGCAATGTCATCGGCGGCGGCGACTGGGCCGCCGACCGCCTGGTCCCCGACCTGCTGCGCGATCTGTCCGCCGGCCGCTGCGCCAGTTTGCGCAACCCGCACGCCGTCCGCCCCTGGCAACACGTGCTCGAACCGCTGTGCGGCTACCTGATGCTCGCCGAAGCCCTGTTCGCGTCGTCCGAACATGCGCGCGCCTGGAACTTCGGCCCGGAAGCCTCCGATTGCGTCAGCACCGGGCAGTTGGCCAAGCTATTGTGCGAAGCCTGGGGCGACGATGCGAAGTGGGCGCACACTGCCGCCAATTTCCCGCACGAGGCGAAGCTGCTCAGCCTGGACGCCGGTGCCGCAAAAAAAATGCTCAAGTGGCGCCCCAAATGGTCGTTGAAGCAAGCCATCCGGCACACCGTCGAGTGGCATCGCGCCTGGCTGGCCGGAGCGGACATGCGCGCGGTCTGCCTGGCCCAGATTGAGCAATACACCCAAGAAGAACAATGACTGAAGACCAAGAAAGACAACACATCCTGGAACTGGTGCAGGCCTATGCCGAACGCAAGACTCAAACCGCCAGCTTCGTTCCGGGCACCACCCCGATCCCGCCGTCCGGCAAAGTGCTCGGTGCCGCCGAGTTCGTCAATCTCGTCGACGCCTCGCTCGACGGCTGGCTGACCACCGGCCGCTACAACGCCGCCTTCGAGAAGAAACTCGGCGATTTTCTCGGCATCGGACACGTCCTCACCTGCAATTCCGGCTCAAGCGCCAACCTGCTCGCCCTCACTGCGCTGACCTCGCCCCGCCTCGGCGCCCGCGCGCTGCAGCCGGGCGATGAAGTGATCACGGCGGCGGCCGGCTTCCCGACCACCGTCAATCCGATCCTGCAGAACGGCCTGACGCCGGTCTTCGTCGATTCCGAGATCGGTACCTACAATCCCTCGCCGGCCGCCGTCGAAGCCGCCATATCGCCGCGCACGCGGGCGATCATGCTGGCGCACACGCTCGGCAACCCGTTCGACGCCGCCGCCTTGCGCGCCCTAGCCGACCGGCACGGCCTCTGGCTGGTCGAGGATTGCTGCGACGCCCTCGGCTCGACGCTGAACGGCCACAAGGTCGGCAGCTTCGGCCACATCGGCACGCTCTCCTTCTACCCCGCCCACCACATCACCATGGGCGAAGGCGGCGCGGTGTTCACGGTCGACCGCGAACTGAAGCAGATTCTCGAATCGCTGCGCGACTGGGGCCGCGACTGCTGGTGCAACCCGGGCTGCGACAATACCTGCGGCAAGCGCTTCGACTGGCAGCTCGGCGAGCTGCCGGCCGGCTACGACCACAAATACGTCTATTCACACCTCGGCTACAACCTCAAGATCACCGACATGCAGGCCGCGGTCGGGCTGGCCCAGCTCGACCGGATCGACGGCTTCATCGCCGCCCGCCGGCGCAATTTCGCGCACCTGCACGGGCAACTGGCCGAACTGGCCGATTTCCTGATCCTGCCGCAAGCCACGCCGGGCAGCACACCGTCGTGGTTCGGCTTCCCGGTGACGCTGCGCGACACCGCCCCCTGCGACCGCGTCTCGCTGCTGCGCTACCTTGACCAGCACAAGGTCGGCACCCGCCTGCTGTTCGCCGGCAACCTGACCCGCCAGCCCTACATGGCCGGCCGCCAGTACCGCGTAGCCGGCTCGCTGACCAACGCCGACCGGATCATGCGCGACACCTTCTGGCTTGGCATCCATCCGGCGCTAACGCCGGACATGCTCGACTACGTCGCCGACCGGATCAAGACCTTCCTCGGGGTGAATTTCGCATGAGCCGCAGCCTGCGCGTTGCCGACTACATCGCCCAGCGCTGTGCCGAAGCCGGCGCCCGCCACGTCTTCCTGGTCACCGGCGGCGGCGCCATGCACCTCAACGACGCCTTCGGCCGCCACCCGCAGCTGACGCCGGTCTGCTTCCATCACGAACAGGCCGCGGCGATGGCCGCCGAAGCCCACTACCGCACCGCCCGCCGCCTCGCCGTACTCAACGTGACCACCGGCCCCGGCGGCGTCAATGCGCTCAACGGCGTCTATGGCGCCTACGTCGATTCGATCGCGATGCTGGTCGTCTCCGGCCAGGTCAAGCGCGAAACCTACCTGCGCAACTTCCCGCAACCGCTGCGCCAGCTCGGCGACCAGGAAGTCGACATCGTCAGCATGGCCCGCCCGGTCTGCAAGTACGCAACGACGCTGCAGGACCCGCAAGCCGTCCGCCAGGTCATGGACCGCGCCCTTTTCCTGGCCACCAGCGGCCGCCCCGGGCCGGTGTGGATCGATGTCCCGGTCGACGTCCAGAGCACGCAGATCGACCCCGACCAGCTGCCCGGCTGGAACGAGGACGACCGTCAGGCCCTGCTCGACGATCCCGGCCTGTGCCCGAACACCCGGGCCTGGCTGGCGCAACCGCCGCGGCGCCAGTTCGCGGCCGAGCTCGAGAC
>DKNF01000128.1 GCA_002470165.1 Betaproteobacteria bacterium UBA7395
GTCTGGTAGGCGATGTCGTCGACGATGCCGATCTTGTCGGCGATCGACTTCATCGCCTCGACCGTCTTGCCCACCGCGTCGCCGCCCTCGACCGCTTCACTGGCCGACTTGGTCGCCATGTTGTCGGTGACCTTGGCGTTTTCGGTATTCTGCTCGACCGACGACGTCATCTGCTCCAGCGACGCCGTCGTTTCCTCGACCGACGCCGCCTGCTCGGAGGAGGACTGGGACAGCGACTGCGCCGTTGCCGACACCTGGCCGGCAGCATTCGACAGGGCGTCGGCGGCGGTGATGATCTGGGCGACGGTTTCCGACAGGCGGGCAATCGTGTTGTTGAGCGCCTGTTTCAGGGCATCGAAATCGCCGTTGTAATCGGCGCTGATACGCTGGGTCATGTCGCCCTGCTCCATCGCGGCCAGCACCCGCTGGACATCCTGAATCGGCGTCACCACCGCATCCAGCGTCGCATTGACTCCTTCGACGATGCGGCGGAAATCGCCCTGGTGCTGCCCGGCGTCGGCGCGCGTATCGAGCTTGCCGGCGACGGCTGCCACCGACAGCATGTTGGCATCGGCCACCAGCTTGTTGACCGCCTCGATGCAGGTGTTCAGGTTGTTCTTGATGGTGTTGAAATCGCCGTTGTACGAGTCGGTGATGCGCTCCGGGATATCGCCCTTCGAAATGCGGTCGACGTAATTGGCGGCCACGTTCAGGGGGCCGATCACCGCATCCAGGGTGTCGTTGACGCCCTCGACGATCTTGCGGAAATCGCCCTGGTGCCGGGTGGCGTCGGCGCGGGTGGACAGCCGCCCTTCGACGGCCGCAACGGAGAGCGTCCGGGCATCGGCAACCAACCGGTTGACCGCCGCGATGCAGGTATTCAGGTTGTTCTTGATGGCATTGAAATCGCCGTTGTAGCTGTCCGTGATCGCCGGCGGAATGTCGCCCTTCGCGATACGGTCCACGTAACTGGCGGCCACGTTCAGGGGCCCGATCACCGCATCCAGCGTGTGATTGATGCCATCGACGATGGCCCGGTATTCGCCGTGATGCTTTTGCGCATCGGCCCGTACCGACAGTTCGCCGGCAACCGCCGCGTCGCCCAGGCGCCGGGTGTCCTGCACCATTTCCTGCACGGCCTGCTGCACCGAAGCCACGGCGCGGACCACCTCGGCGACCTCGTTCCTGTCCTCGCTGGCCAGCTTGAAGTCGAGATCGCCGACCGCCATCTTGCGCGCTGCCTCGACGACCTCGCCGATCGGCCGGGTGATGCTGCGAATGATCAGCCAGCCCAGCACGATGGCCAGCAGGATGGCTGCCGCACCGAGCGTCAGGGTCAGCGTACGCGCCTTTTCCCCCTGCGCCGAGGCATGTTCGTAAAGGGCATTGGCACTGTCGTTGTAAAAGCTGTTCAGCTTGGCGATGGCTTCCTGCAACTGCGTCGATTTGGGATTCATCTGCCGCAGCAGGACCACGTTGGCCTGGAAGAAATCATCCTGTTTCAGCAAGGCGACGGTGGGATCGAGGCCCTCCTTCAGATAGGCATCAACCGCTGACTCGATGGCGGCCAGCAGGGCCTTTTCCTCGTCGACCATCGCATGCTGCTGCAACTCCTGCAGGACCTGGAGCAACTGCGCCCTGGCCCGGCCGATACCGTCCAGATGCAGGGAGGCCGGATGATCGTGCAACTTGAAGAATTCCGACTTCGGATCGTGCTGCAAGGTCAGCAGACTCTGGATACGGGTGTCGGCCACCATGCGCTGCAACTCGCCGGCCAGTCGCGTCGGCTTCAGCTTCTGCTCGTTGGTGGCCTGCAGATCCTGCCGCGACGTCTCCAGGCCGCGCAGGGCAGCAAAGGAAATCACGAACAGGAAAGCCAGGATCACCGCCAGCAGGATGGTCAGTCTGGAGCCGACCTTCAAGTTGTTGAGCATGATGCCCTCCCCTTTTGTTGTCAGGCCGCCTCGCTGGTGTTGCTCTCGCCGATCTGCGTCAGCATCGCGATTTCCTCGACGGACAGGACTCGGGCCACGTCGAGGATGATGACGAACTTGCCACCGACCTTGCCCATGCCGGAAATGAAATCGGTGCGGATCTTGGCACCGAAACTCGGCGGCGGCTCGATGTCGGAACGCGGAATTTCCAGCACTTCCGAGACGGCATCGACCATCACCCCGATATCGTGCTTCTGGTCGTCCTGCTCCAGCTCGACGATGACGATGCAGGTCCGCCGCGCCACCTGCGACGACTTCCCGCCAAACCGGCAGGACAGGTCGATGACCGGCACCACCGCGCCGCGCAGGTTGATCACCCCGCGGATGAAGCCCGGCATCATCGGAATCTCGGTCACCGTACCGTACTCGATGATTTCCTTGACGTTGAGAATGGCGACGGCAAACATCTCGCCGCCCAGCGTGAAGGTCAGGTACTGCTGCGGCGCGCTGTCGGCGGCCAGTTCGGCCACCGATTTTCCGGCTTTGTTAGCGCTCTGGACAACTTGCCCCATGATGGCCCCCTAACTCAGAATTTCTCGAAATCGGACTCGTCCAGAACCGCTGTCACCGCACGGGACGGCGCACTGCGCGGGGCGCTGACGCTACGGGTGGCCGGCGCGCTGTAAGCGGGTTTGCGGGAAAACCCGGCCGCGCCCTGTTCGACGGTGAAGAAGCCCATCAACTGCTGCAACTGGCCGGCCTGGCCGCCCAGTTCCTCGGCCGTCGCGGCCAGTTCCTCGGACGCCGAGGCATTCTGTTGCGTTGCCTTGTTCAGTTGCCCCATGGCGTTGTTGATCTGGCTGACGCCGACCGACTGCTCCTGCGAGGCCGAAGCGATTTCCTGGACCAGGTCCGAGGTCTTCTGGATGCTCGGCACCATTTCCTGCAACAGGCTGCCTGCCCGTTCGGCC
>DKNF01000017.1 GCA_002470165.1 Betaproteobacteria bacterium UBA7395
CGCCGGCCAGTACATCGACATCCTGCTCAAGGACGGCCGCAAGCGCAGCTTCTCGCTGGCCAATGCGCCCGGCGAAGGCAAGCTGCTCGAACTGCACATCCGCCATGTGCCCGGCGGTTTCTTCACCGAGCAGGTGTTCACCACCATGAAGGAACGCGACATCCTGCGTTTCAACGGCCCGCACGGCGGCTTCTACCTGCACAACGAAGCTGCCAAGCCGGTCATCCTGCTGGCCGGCGGCACCGGCTTCGCGCCGATCAAGGCCATCGTCGAGCAGGCCATCGCCGACGGCTACCCGCATCCGCTGTACATCTACTGGGGCGCCAAGGCACGTGTCGACCTCTACCAGGAAGCCCTGCCCGCGACCTGGGCCAACGCCCACGCCAACATCCACTATGTGCCGGTGCTCTCGGAACCGGCTGCCGGTGACGACTGGCAGGGCCGCACCGGCTTCGTCCATCGCGCCGTGGTCGCCGACTTCCCCGACCTGTCGGGCTTCCAGGTCTATGCCTGCGGCTCGCCGGTGATGATCGACGTCGCCCGCAAGGATTTCGTCGGCGAATGCGGCCTGCCGGAGGAAGAGTTTTTCTCCGACGCCTTCACCTTCTCGGCGACCTGAGCATGTTCGGCGTCGCCGACTATGGCGCCTTCGTGGTTGCAGTGCTGATTTTTCTGGCCATTCCCGGCCCGGGCAACCTGGCACTGCTGACCTCGACCGCCAAGGGCGGCGTGCGCGGCGGACTGGCGGCGACCCTCGGCGTCATCCTCGGCGATCAGGTGCTGATGTGGCTGGCCGTCGCCGGCGTCGCTGCGGCGCTGACCGCACACCCGGCGATCTTCACCGCCATCCAGTGGGGTGGTGCCGCCTACCTGGCCTGGCTCGGCGGGCGGATGCTGCTGGCCAAACCGGGTGCGGCACCGATCCTCGACATCAAGCCGCGCCACTACCTGCGCCAGGCGCTGCTGATCACGCTGCTGAATCCCAAGGCCATCGTTTTCTACATGGCCTTCTTTCCGCTCTTCGTCGATCCGGCGCGCCATCTCGGCCTGCCCACCTTCGCTTTCATGGCGGCCAGCATCGCCGTGTTGACCTTGCTCTACTGCGTCACGGCGATCGCCATCGCCCGCTGGTTCGGCGCCCGCCTGCAAGGCGGTACGACAGCCGCACGGGCGCTGGAAAAACTGGCCGGCGCCGCGCTGATCGCTTTCGGCGTCAAGTTGCTGAGCGGCCGATAACGTCAGATTCGGCGCTACCGCGCATGGCCGGCAGCACCAGTTCGGCCAGCGCTTCCGCAAGCACTTCAGGTGGCAGGTCATCGTCGGGCGAATACCAATGCACGCTCCAGTTCAGCGCACCGAAGAGCAGGCGATGCAACAGCGAATCGCTGACCGCACCGCGCAGCCGGCCGTTCGAAACAGGCACCAGCCCCTGCAGGCAGGCCTTCCAGACGTCTTCGTAAAGCGCCATCAGGCGCATCACTTCCTTTTTGGCCCCGGCCGACAATGCTCGCGTTTCATAGAGCAGCACCGTCACGAAATCCCGTGACGGCGGATCGTGCAGAAAGCCGATGTGCTGGCGGATCAGCACCTTCAGGCAGGTTTCCGGCGGCAGTTGGCGACCGGCGACCGTCTCGGCGCCGGCCAGCACGTGGCGCATGCCCTCAATGGCAACGGCATCGAGAATCTCGCGCTTGCTGCGAAAATGGCAAAAGGTCGAACCCGAGGCGATACCGACCGCCGTGGTGATATCGCGAATGGTGCTTGCCTCGTAACCCTTGGCCCGGAACAGCGCGGCGGCGGCAACGAGAATCTCGCCCCGCCGGCTGTTTTCCAGATACTGGCCATTGCTTTTCTTTTTCATCGGTCCATCTCCCTTGACTGGGGTGTCCCGGCGCTTAGTGAAACGCGTCGCATCCAGTTCCACACTAAATGAGAATGCGTCGCAAGGCCAACTATTTCGTCAGTAGGGTTATTGCATGGCCGGCATGAAGCCCGCCACCGACCCCGCCGGCATTGGCCTGGCATACAGGAAGCCCTGCGCTTTCAGGCAGCCGTTGCCTGCCAGAAATGCGCGCTGCTGCAAGGTTTCCACCCCTTCGGCGACGACTTCGAGCCCGAGGGCCTTGGCCAGGGCGACAACGGCAAGAATGATGGCCGCATTATTCGGTTTGTTTTCGATATCGCGCATGAACGAGCGGTCGATCTTCAGCCGGTCCACCGTAAAAGTGCTCAGATAGGCCAGCGAGGAGTATCCCGTACCGAAATCGTCGAGCGTCAGATGGACGCCCAGCGCCTTCAGATCGCGCAGGGTGTGCTGCACCTTGGGCGTGTTGCTCATCAGTGCGCTCTCGGTCAGTTCCAGCTCCAGGCGCTCCGGCGCCAGCCCGGTTTCCTTCAGGACCCTCGCGACCACCTCGGCCAGATCGCCTTGCTCGAGCTGACGGGCGGATACATTGACCGCCAGACGTTCATGACACTGACGCAGCCCTGTCCACTTGACGGCCTCCCGGCAGGCTGCCGCCAGCACCCATTCGCCGAGCGGAATGATCAGACCGATATCCTCGGCGACCGGAATGAAATCGGTCGGCTCGATCCAGCCGTGCACCGGATGCTGCCAGCGCAACAAGGCTTCCCAGGCAATCACCCGGTCACCGCCGACATCGAATTGCGGCTGGTAATGCAGCAGGAATTCCCCGCGCTCGAGCGCCAGGCGCAGATCGTTCTCCAGACGGTGCCGGATGCGCACCTCCTCGTTCATCTGTGCCTCGAAGAACATCCAGGCATTCCTGCCGGCGGCCTTGACCTGGTACATGGCGATATCGGCAGCCTGCAGCAGGCTGTCGAGATCTTCCCCATCCCCGGGAAACAGGCTGACGCCGATACTGGGCGAGGTATGCAGCAGATGCAATGGCGTCTGTACCGGCTGCGTCACGGCCCCCCGTATCTTTTCCGCGACCGGAACCACATCGCGATGCGTCTTGATGCCGGCAAGCAGGACCACGAACTCGTCGCCGCCAAGACGGGCAACGGTGTCTCCGGCGCGAATGCTGACATTGAGACGGCGCGCCACCTCGACCAGCAACTGATCGCCGACCTGATGCCCCAGGCTGTCGTTGACCTGCTTGAAGCGATCCAGATCGATCAGCAGCAAGGCCACGCCCTCGTCGCTGCGGCGCGCGGCGGCCACCAGCTTGGAGAAGCGGTCTTCGAGCAGACGGCGATTGGCCAGACCGGTCAGCGCATCGTGACGGGCCAGGTAATCGATCCGTTCCTCGTGCGCCTTGCGCTCCGAAATATCGGCGAAGAGCGCGACATAGCGGGTGTTTCCCTGCGCCAGCCGGACCGCGTTGATGCATAGCCATTTCGGATAAATCTGCCCATTCTTGCGCCGATCCCAGATCTCGCCGTGCCAGTGATCCTCGTCGGCCAGACTACGCCACATCTCGCGATAGAAGGCCTCGTCATGGGGGTCGGAACGGAGAATGCGCGGATTGCGCCCGATTGCATCTTCCGGCTGGTAACCGGTAATCAGCGTGAAGGCGGGGTTGACGCGCAGGATGGTGCCGTCGCCATCGGTCACCAGAATGGCTTCCGGGCTGTATTCGAAAACCTGCTCGGCCAGCCGCAGTTGCTCCGCCGCCTCCCAACGGCTGCTGACATCCTGCACCGTGAGCACGATCAAGCCGCTGTCGTCGAGCGTGTGCGAGGAAACGAACTGCGCGGGAAACGGCATCTCCCGGCCCGGCGTGGAAATCATGCACTCGAAGGTCTGCCCATGCACCAGCCGGCTGAGCAGACACGCAGTCTGGCCGGGTGCGTCGGGAAAACGGCGGATGACGTCGGTCAGCGGCTGGCCGATGACCTCGCCCTCATCCACCCCAAGCAGTTCCTGGGCGGCCGGATTGAGGAAGCGGATGCGGTGCGGCACCGCGTCGTCGACGCCAACCACGCCTTCGCCGATGGCATGCACGATGCTCTGGCTGATCTCGTTGGCGCGGGCCAGGGCTGCCTGGATTTCCAGCGTCTTCTGCGACTCCTTGAGGCGATCGACGTTGCTGGCGTGCATCTCCCTTTCGAGCTCATGGCCGACCCACTGCGCCATCAGCTTGATGAACAGGAAATCCTCGTGCGGATGGGGATGAGCGACGTGCGCCCGACTCGAAAAACTCAGCGTTCCCCAGGGCTTTTCGTCGACCAGGATACGGGCGCCGAGATAGGCCTCGAGACGGAACTCCTGAAAACACGGGTGCTGCTCCCAGTCGGATCCTGTGGCACGGTCGAAGCCCACCGGCTCGGGGGAGTCAATGGTGCGGCTGCAATAGGTTCGCAACAGCGGCAGGCAGTCACCCGACGACAGCAGCCCGGGCGCCGGCGAGGTGGCGACTGCCTCGTAGGTATCGTCGGCGATGCGTGCGACACAGGCGAAATCCAGTTCGAATGTCTGCCGACCGAGGTCGAGAAGCGCGCGGAGCTTTTCGTCAAGGGCGGACTGGTGGTCGGCAGTGATCGCGTAGAGCGCAGTGATCCGCTCGTAGGCAAGGGCGTGCATCATGAAAATCAGGCCGGATGACGGCGTGCTTGCATCTGATGAAAGGGGAATTTGAAACTCGGGACGCATTTTGTCGCGTCACACTGTTACAAACAACCGCCCAAGCCCGTTTCCCTTGCCATTCGACATTCATTGTTGCCCGAAGGTAACAAGCACCTGCTTGCCTCGAAGCCCGGCCGGAAGGCCGACGAAATACTGTCAGCACATTGCGCGCCGCCGCCGGGCGGGCGGCGCAGGCTCACTCGCCGAGGTAAGCGGCCTAGACCTTGGGATCGTGCAGCAGTTCGGCCGACTCGCCGCTCAGGGTGATTTCACCGCTTTCCAGCACATAGGCGCGCTGGCTCGATTCGAGCGCCAGCTTGGCATTCTGCTCGATCAGCAGGATGGTCATGCCGGCCGCGGCGACGTTGCGGACGACCTCGAAGATCTTCTGCACCATGATCGGCGCCAGACCCATCGACGGCTCGTCGAGCA
>DKNF01000046.1 GCA_002470165.1 Betaproteobacteria bacterium UBA7395
AGACCGGCCACCTGTGCCTGGCCACGCTGCACGCCAACAACTCCTACCACGCGCTCAACCGGATCATCAGCTTCTTCCCGCTGGAGAACCGGCCGGCGCTCTTCCTCGACCTGTCGGTGGCGCTGCGCGCCATCGTCTCCCAGCGCCTGGTCAAGAAGCCCGACGGCAAGCGCCTGCCGACCTGCGAAATCATGCTCAACACCCGCCACATCAGCGAACTGATCGAGCGCGGCGAAGTCCAGGGCATCAAGGACGCGATGGAGCAGACGCTGGCCCCGGGATCGCAGACCTTCGAGCAGGACCTGTTCAAGCTCTACCACGAAGGCACGATCACCCTCGACGAAGCCCTGGCCAACGCCGACTCGCCGACCAATCTGTCGTGGCTGATCAACAACTCCGAATTCAATTCCGGCAACGGCAAGGAAGAGAAGAAGCCCGACATCAGCCTGGAATTCGATAGCACCAACGAAGGCGGCGCCTCGTTCAAGGAATTCCAGCTCAGCCTCGCCGACGACGAAGACAATCCCTGATGACTGATACCACGCTCGACCTGGCACGCCAGATCATGGCCTGCCCGTCCGTCACGCCCAACGACGCGGGCTGCATGGACATCCTCGGCGCCCGCCTGGCCGCCATCGGCTTTTCGCTCGAATGGCTGGACCGCAACGGCACCCGCAACCTCTGGGCACGCCGCGGCACTGCCGCGCCGCTGTTCGTCTTCGCCGGCCACACCGACGTCGTCCCGACCGGCCCGCTGGAAAGATGGACCAGCCCGCCGTTCGCCCCGGAAATCCGTGACGGCAAGCTCTACGGCCGTGGCGCCGCCGACATGAAGACCGGCGTCGCCGCCTCGGTCACGGCGGTTGAAGCCTTTGTCGCCGCGCATCCGGACCACCCCGGCTCGCTCGCCTTCCTGCTCACCTCCGACGAGGAAGGCGACGCCAACGACGGCACCGTCGCCGTCACCGAAGCCCTGCAGGCGCGTGGCGAACATCTCGACTACTGCATCATCGGCGAACCGACCTCGGTCAACACGCTCGGCGACATGATCAAGAACGGTCGTCGCGGCTCGCTCTCCGGCGTACTCAACGTCAAGGGCATCCAGTGCCACATCGCCTACCCGGAAAAAGGCCGCAACCCGATCCACCAGGCCGCGCCGGCCATCGCCGAACTGGCGGCGACCGAGTGGGATCAGGGCAACGAATACTTCCCGCCGACCACCTGGCAGATTTCCAACATCCACGGCGGCACCGGTGCGACCAACGTCATTCCCGGGCAACTGGAAATCAAGTTCAATTTCCGTTTCTCCACCGCCAGCACGCCGGAAGGCCTGCAGCAGCGCCTGTGCGCCATCCTCGACCGGCACGGGCTGGAATACGAGATCAAATGGACGCTCGGCGCCCGCCCCTTCCTGACAGGTCGCGGCCCGCTGGCTGACGCGGCGGTCGAGGCGATCCGCAGCGTTTGCGGCATCGAAACCGAACTATCGACCACCGGCGGCACCTCCGACGGCCGCTTCATCGCGCCGATCTGCGGCCAGTTGCTGGAAATCGGCCCGTCCAACGCGACCAGCCACAAGATCGACGAATGCATCGCCGTCGACGCCCCCGCGCAACTCTCGGCGATCTACCGCCGCATCCTGGAAAAGATCCTGCTCGCATGACCGCCGCCGCAAAAACCGAACTGATCACCGTCCGCGACTTCATCCGCTACGCGGTCAGCCGCTTCAACGCCGCCCAGCTGTTCTTCGGCCACGGCAGCGACAACGCCTGGGACGAAGCGGTATATCTCACGCTGCACGCTTTACACCTGCCGCTCGACCGCCTCGAACCCTTCCTCGACGCCCGCCTGCTACCCGAAGAACGCACCCGCCTGCTCGACCTCTACAGCCGCCGCTGCCAGGACCGCCTGCCGGCCGCCTACCTGACCCACGAAGCCTGGCTCGGCGAAGACCGTTTCTACGTCGATGAGCGCGTCATCGTGCCGCGCTCCTTCATCGCCGAACTGCTCGACGAACAGCTGACGCCCTGGGTCGCCGACCCGTGGGCGGTCGAAAACGCGCTCGACCTGTGCACCGGCTCCGGCTGCCTGGCGATCAAGCTGGCGCTCAACTTCCCCAACGCCCAGGTCGATGCCGTCGACCTGTCGAAAGACGCGCTGGCCGTCGCCGAACGCAACATCGCCGACTACCACCTGGGCGAGCGCGTGCATCCGGTCCATTCCGACGCCTTCACGGCGCTGACCGGCCGCCGTTACGACCTGATCATCTCCAACCCGCCCTACGTCGATGCCGAATCCGTCGATGCGCTGCCGCCGGAATACCTGCACGAGCCGGAAATGGCGCTCGGCTCGGGTGACGACGGCCTCGACTTCACGCGCATCATCCTCGCCGAAGCGAAAAAGCACTTGAGCGAAGACGGCATCCTCGTCGTCGAGATCGGCCACAACCGCGACGCGCTCGAAGCCGCCTACCCCGACCTGCCCTTCACCTGGCTCGACACGGCCGCCGGCGACGAATACGTGTTCATGCTCAACGCCGCCGATCTGCCGGACTAAGACGCAGGCTTGAAACTCTACGAACTCCCCAGCCCGTTCGAGATCGAGACCGGCACGGTCCTGATGCTTGAACCGGCCTGGGCGCGGGCCGGCGAATTGCGCGCCCAACTGCTCGACGAAAGCTATCCCAAGCCCTTCGTCATCGACGACGGCAAGTCGCGCTACCTCTACTTCAACGTCCGCCTGATGCAGAGCGAGATGGCGCTCAAGGCGCCGCACGATCTGGCGCTGCGCTACACGCAGAAGATGATGGGCTTCCTGCTCTTCCATCCGCGTCCCAAACGCATCGCGCTGATCGGCCTGGGCGGCGGCTCGATCGTCAAGTTCTGCCACCGCCGCCTGCCCGGCGTGCACATCACTGCCGTCGAACTCGACCCCGACGTGATCGCCCTGCGCGACGCCTTCTTTGTTCCTGCCGACGACGAACGCCTGCAGATCATCGAAGGCGACGGTGCCGCCTTCATCGAGCACACCGAAAAAGGTATCGACGCCCTGCTGGTCGATGCCTTCGACCGCACCGGCTTCGCCCCGGCGCTGGCCAACCGCGAGTTCTTTGAGAACGCTTACACCAAGCTCTCGGGCAACGGCGTGCTGGTGGTCAATCTGGCCGGCGACAAGGAAAGTTACGCCGGGCTGATCGGCGAGGCGATGCACGTCTTCGACGACCAGGTGATCGTCATTTCGGTGCCCGACGACGGCAACCACATCCTCTACGCGTTCAAGGAAAAATACTTCGAACCGCGCTGGCGCTGGCTGCACAACCACGCCAAGGAACTGCGCGCCCGCCTCGGCCTCGACTTCCCGGCCTTCGCCCAGAAGATGGAACGCTCGTCCAAGCTCGGCTTCGCCCGGCGCGAGGCGATCCGCGGGCGCTGAATCAACGCTTAAGCAGGCAGCATGTTTCCGGAAAACCGGAACGCCGAAAACACCGGCGAATCGACATACTTCACCGCCTGCTCGTGCTCGTCCCGGAAAGCCGCCTGGATTTCGACGATTTCCTCACGACAAGCGATCAGGGCTTCGACGCAGCGCGGATCGAGCTTCCAGGTCGCCATCTTGCGCAGTGCGGCGAATGCCTCGTCATTCGACCAGGCTTCCTTGTACGAGCGCTTGGAGGTCAAGGCGTCGAACACGTCCGCCACGGCCACGATGCGCGCTTCGATCGGAATATCCTCGCCGACCAGGCCGTAGGGATAACCGCTGCCGTCATAGTTCTCGTGGTGACACTCGGCGATATGGCAGACGAGGTCGGTATAACCGAATTCCTCAAGACCGAAGTTGCCGAGCATGGATTCGATCATTTCCCGTCCCTTGGTCGTATGCGTCTTCATGACGGCCATTTCGCCCTCGGTCAGCTTGCCGGGCTTGCGCAGGATTTCATCGGGAATGGCGATCTTGCCGATGTCGTGCATCGGCGCAAACCAGAACACCGCCTCGACGAATTCATCCTCCAGGCGATAATCGCGGGCCACCGCATTGGCGATCAATCGGGAGAATCTCGCCATACGCGCCAGATGCGCCCCGGTCTCCGGGTCCTTGTGCCCGGAAAAACAGGTTGCCGTCCGCAAAGCCCCCAGCAGCACCTGCACCTGCTTCAATTCCATGTTGACCAGCAGGGAAACCAAGCGGGCAATCATGTCCAGATACGGCAACGACGACTCGTCAAACACCCCGGCTTGGCGAGAGTTGAAGAAAACGAAGCCGCCCAGCTGGCCATTCTGGTAAATCGGCACCGTATAGCTTGCCTGGTAGCCGTGGGTATTCAGTTTGCGCGCATGGGTTTTCCGGCTTCGCGCAAACACGGACAGGTCGTTGATGACCCGGGGTTTGCCATCGAGCGAAATACGGTACAGGGATTTCGCATCCCGCAAACGGCACTGGTAATTGCCCAGCGGATTCTCGCCGTCCGTACTGTGGGCGAAGGTCTGCAACATGTCGTCCTGAGGGTCGTAGACCGCGATCCCGATACGGTGAACGAATTCGCAACGCTGCCGCAACACGCGATGCAGGAAACCGATCTTCTCCGACATCGTCAGCTTTTCGTTCAGCCGGTTCAACAGATCCTGATGTTCACACACCGAATTCTTTTTCATGGGCACCTCCGCTAGATGCCTCCACTGTAATCAGCCCCCAGGGGCGAGTCATCACCCGGCGGGGTGATATTCACCAAGCAGCAAAAATATATAATTCAATCGCTTACACAACCAGGACCGAGAAAAAGAAAAACGCCATGGGCATCCACCATACGGGCAATGCAGAAATCGATCAGCAACACAGCATCCTCGAGAACATGGTCGAGCAACTCGCCAGTTTCTGCAGTGAAAGCACGCCGCTGTCCCAGCCGGTTTGCGCCCATTGCCCGCCGGGCCGCCAAACCGAATGCGGCAACAGCCTGGCCAGCCTGACTGGAGAACTCGCCGCCTTCCTGATCGGCCACGCGACCTACGAAGAAAAGATGATGGAACTGCTGCCCGATACCCCGGTGTGCCAGGCCCACATCAAGGCGCACAAGGCGGCCCATGAAGGCATTGCCAGGCAACTGAAGCGGCTGGCCCTGCAGGTGCAAAGCGAGCCGCCTTACGAAGCCAGCCTGTTCCTGCAAAAACTTACCGGCGAATGGCTGGGCAATCACTCATCGCTGTTCGACAATCGCCTCGTTCGCCTGGGCAAGACCGAAGCACCGGAAATCGATTTCGACGCCGAACTGGTGGTCATGCTCGATCAGCACGTCTTTCCCAATCGCCCGACCACCGGATCGCGCGCTGAAGCTGCCGCGACGCAACGTCAGCGCGTCGAAATCGTCGGCCGCTTCGAATCGCTGACTGCATCCCAGCGCAAGGTGTTCTGGCTGGTCGTCAGCGGCCGGAAGAATGCCGAGATCGCCGAAGAACTGGGCATTTCCGTCAACACCGTCAAAACCCACCGCAGCGTGATCTTCCAGAAATTCGAAGTCAGCTCGGTCGTGGAATTGCTGCAGAAGACCGACATCCTGCGTCAGGCCAACGACAAGCAGCGGAAAGCGCCGCTCAGCCGCCGCTGATCTCGCCGAGGATCGCCCGCAGCAGGCGCCAGCAACGTTCCACTGACGCCACCTCGACCCGCTCGCCGGGGGCGTGCGCGCCGTGGATGGTCGGGCCGAAGGAAACGATGTCGAGGCCCGGGTATTGGGCGCCGATCAGCCCGCATTCGAGGCCGGCGTGGATCACCTGGACTTTCGAATCGCCGCCGAAATCGCGCTTGAACACCGCCTGGCAGGTTTGCAGCAGGGCCGAATCCGGGTTCGGCTGCCAGCCCGGATACTGGCCGGATTTTTCGGCAGCGGTGCCGGACAGCGCAAACAGGCTGACAATCTCGTCGGCCAGCGCGTCGGCCGCGCGGTCGACCAGCGAGCGGACCATGAAATTGGCGTAGCCGGCGTCCGGTGTCAGTTCGACGATACCGAGGTTGTTCGAGGTTTCGACCACGCCAGCCACCTGCCGGCTGAAACGCTTCACGCCATGCGGCGCGGCATGCAGCGACGCCAGCCAGGTGAATTGCTCGGCGCCGGCCATGACCGCATCCGCCGTCGCCGCTTGCGCGCTCAGGGCAATGCCGTCGTCCACACCGCGCAGCAGTTCGCGCAACGCCGCCTGCTGC
>DKNF01000028.1 GCA_002470165.1 Betaproteobacteria bacterium UBA7395
GCCGGCATGGGCGACCTGATCCTGACCTGCACCGGCGACTTGTCGCGCAATCGTCGCGTCGGTTTGGGGCTGGCCCGTGGGCAGACGCTTGCCGAAGTGCTGGCGGCCCTCGGGCATGTTGCCGAGGGGGTGTATACGGCGCGTGAAACCGACCGCCTGGCTCGCGAACTCGATATCGACATGCCGATCAGCGCGGCGGTCGCGGCGGTCCTCGATGGTCGCCTGACGGCAGCAGCAGCCGTCGAACAACTGATGGCCCGCGATCCCAAGGAAGAGCTGGCCTGATCTTCCGGCCTAGACGGCGTCGGGGAAACCGATCTGCCGCCAGGCCTCGAAAATCGTCACCGCCGCCGCATTCGACAGGTTGAGGCTGCGCTGGCCGGCCCGCATCGGTAGCCGCAGCCGGCAATCGGCTGGAAAGGCATCGCGGATGTCGGGCGGCAGTCCGGCCGTTTCCTGACCGAAAACGAAGACGTCGTCGTCGCGGAAATCAACGGAATAGAGATTGCGACTGCCCCGGGTGGTCATCGCAAACATGCGGCGCGGCGCCAGTGCCGTCTGACAAGCCTGCCAGTCGGTGTGGCGGACGATGCGCGCGTACTCGTGATAATCCAGCCCGGCACGACGCAGATGCTTGTCGCTGAGGTCGAAACCGAGGGGTTCGACGAGATGGAGTTCGGCCCCGGTGTTGGCGCACATGCGGATGATGTTGCCGGTGTTGGGCGGAATTTCGGGCTGGTAGAGGACGACGGCGAACACGGTGTTGACGGTTTGGACGAAGCTGGCGATTAAAGCACGGATTCAGCCCTTCAGCGCACGCCCGACGACGGCGACGTGGATGCTGGTCGCGCCATGCAGGGCGAGGACGCGGGCGCACTCGTCGGCGGTGGCGCCGCTGGTCAGGACGTCGTCCACCAGCAGGATGCGGCAGCCGCTCAGGTCGCTGCCACAAGCGAAGGCGCCACGCACGTTGCCATGTCTGTCCTTGAGCGGCAGCCCGGCCTGAGGCGGCGTGGCCCGGCAGCGCTGCAGGCTGTCGCGGTCAACCGGAAGATTCAGGCAGCGGCCGAGCGTGCGGGCGATTTCCATGGCCTGATTGAAACCACGTTCGCGTAGCCGGGACGGATGCAGCGGCAAGGGGATGATCCGGTCGTGCTCGCCGGCCGGGACAAGTTCGGCCAGCCGGCTGCCGAACCAGGCGGCGAGCGGCAGCCGGTGCTGGTACTTGAGGGCCTGGATCAGTCGGTCGAGCGGGAAGGCGTAGCGGTACAGGGCGTACACCCCGGCGAAGTGCGGCGCCTGCTGCAGACAGGCGCCGCAGCGCTCGCCATGCGTGGTCTGTTCGCCGCAGCAGGGGCATTGTTTTGCCGGCAGTGCCGGCAAATCGTCCTGACAATCGGGGCATAGCAAGGCGTTGCCGGCGAGGCCGGCGCAAAGCAGGCAATTGTTCGGCAACAGGCCTTGCCATGCACGCATCGGGTCGAATGCCGGAGACTCGGGTAAAATTGACTTCCTCGCCGGCGTCTCGGATAATTCATAATTACCGTCAGCGTTTGCTGTTGATTTAACAGGACTTTTTGTAAGGTTTTTCATGCAATCCAGTGCCCTCTCCGTTTCCGCCTCCTGTGCCCAGACGACCCCGGTTCATCGCTGGACGATAGACGAGGTCTTGGCGCTTTACGACATGCCGCTGATGGATCTGGTTTTCCGTGCCCAGCAGGTGCATCGCGAGAATTTCGATGCCAATGCCATTCAACGCTCGACCTTGCTCTCCGTCAAGACCGGCGGTTGTTCGGAGGACTGCAGCTACTGTTCGCAATCGGCGCGTTACGACACCGATCTCGAACGCGAGCGCCTGATGCCGCTCGACGAGGTGGTGGCCGCAGCGAAGACGGCGAAGGAAAAGGGCGCATCGCGTTTCTGCATGGGCGCTGCCTGGCGCGGCCCCAAGGACAACGACCTCGACAAGGTGCTGGCGATGGTGCGCGAGGTCAAGGCGCTCGGCATGCAGACCTGCGTGACGCTCGGCATGCTCAAGGAAGGCCAGGCCGAGAAGCTGAAGGAAGCCGGTCTCGATTACTACAACCACAATCTCGATACCGACAAGGAATTCTACGGTCAGGTGATCAAGTCGCACACCCACGACGACCGTCTGGATACGCTCGACCAAGTGCGCGATGCCGGCATCAACGTCTGTTCGGGCGGCATCATCGGCATGGGCGAATCGCGCAAGAACCGGGCGGCACTGATCGTGCAACTGGCCAATCTGCCGACGCCGCCGGAGTCGGTGCCGATCAACAACCTCGTGCCGATTCCGGGAACGCCGCTGGCCGACAAACCGCGTCTCGATCCCTTCGAGTTCGTGCGGACCATCGCCGCTGCCCGCATCGCCATGCCGCGTTCTTGGGTGCGTCTGTCGGCCGGGCGTCAGGAAATGAGCGACGAGTTGCAGGCTCTGTGTTTCCTGGCCGGCGCCAACTCGATGTTCTACGGCGACCACCTGCTGACCACGGGCAACCCGGACGTCGATCGCGATGACGGGCTGTTTGCCCGCCTCGGTCTGAAGGCGGTTTGAACCCCGACAACCCGCTGTCCGGTTTTGTCGACGCCGCTCAGGTCGGGCGGCGGTTTTCGCGTATTGCCGGCGTCTATGACCGGGGCGATTTTTTCGCCCGCGAAGTCGACCGCCGGATGCAGGAGCGCCTGGATTACGTTCGCCTGACCCCGAGGCGCATCGTCGATCTTGGCTGCAGTCGGGGGGCGAGCCTGGCTGGTCTGGCTGCGCGTTTTCCTGCTGCCGAAGTGCTCGCTCTGGACAACTCCCAAGCGATGCTGGTCGCCGGCCGTGAGCCGCGTCCCGGCTGGCAGCGCCTGCTCGGCCTGGGCCGGCGGGATGGGCAACGCATTTGCGGCGATGTCGAGCGCTTGCCCCTGGCTGGCGGTTGCGCCGGTTTGCTGTGGTCGAATCTGGTCCTGCACTGGCTCGACAATCCTCTGCCGGCGCTGGCCGAAGCGCATCGCGTGCTGGAAGTCGGCGGCCTGCTGATGTTCTCGACGCTGGGGCCGGATACGCTGCACGAGTTGCGGTCAGCGTTCAGTGACGGTTATGCCCATACCCAGCGCTTCACCGACATGCACGACCTCGGCGACATGCTGGTCGAGTGCGGTTTTTCCGACCCGGTGATGGACATGGAAGTGATCACGCTCACCTACGACAGCGTTGACGCGCTGTTCGCCGAATTGCGCGCGGCGGGTTCTGCGTGCGCGATGAAGGCGCGCCGTCATGGCCTGACCCCGCCCGGGCGCCTGGTGGCGATGCGTCAGGCCTACGAGCGCCTGCGCAGCGACGGTCGTTTGCCGGCGACCTTCGAGGTCATCTACGGCCATGCCTGGAAGGCACCGCCGAGGCAGACGGCCGATGGTCGTGCCATCATCCGTTTCGAACGCGGACGCTAATCCGGCCGTTTGCGGAAGAACTTGACGGCCTGGACCTGTGTCGTGCGGGCGGCTGGCATGGCCCGCTGCTTGCGGTTCTGCACCCGCCACCACAGCAGCAGGCCGGTCAGTACGGCGTAGGCCAGCGGCGGGACGATTTCGGTGATCTTGCTCAGCCACAGGAAGTGCAGGCAGGCGAGGATGGCGATCAGGTAGATGCTGCGATGCAGTTCCTGCCATCGCTTGCCGCCCAGTCGGCGGATCGCCCAGGCGTTCGAGGTCAGGGCCAGCGGCACGAGCAGCACGAACGCGGCAAAACCGATGCTGATGAAGGGGCGCTTCAGGATGTCGCGGGCAATCGCTTGTGCCGAGAAATCATGGTCGAAACCGACGAACGACAGCAGGTGCAGGCAGGCGTAGGTAAAGGTGAATAAGCCCAGCATGCGACGTAGACGCAACAACCAGTGCTGGCTGGTGAGGGCGCGCAAGGGCGACACGCTCAGTGTCAGCAGCAGGAAATTGAGTGTCCAGAGGCCGGTATACCGTTGCACCGTCTCGACTGGGTTGGCGCCGAGGGCATCGTTGCCGGCGAGCCACGCCAGCCAGGCCATGGGCAGGGTTGATGCCAGGAAAACGAGCCCCCGTGTCGTCGAAATGAGGTGTTGGTTCATTTTTCAGTAGTTCCGGCGCAAGTCCATGCCTGCGTATAGATGGGCAACCTGTTCGGCGTAGCCGTTGAAGGGTAATGTGGGACGTTTGCGGAATTCGCCGAGGCGGCGTTCGCTTTCCTGCGACCAGCGCCGATGGGCGACATCCGGATTCACGTTGGCGTAGAAACCGTACTCGTGCGGCGCCGCCTTGTTCCAGGTGGTGCGTGGCGCCTGTTCGGCGAAGTGGATGCGGACGATGGATTTGGCGCTCTTGAAGCCGTACTTCCAGGGAACGACCAGGCGGATCGGTGCACCGTTCTGTCTGGGCAGGCGGTTGCCGTACATGCCGACGGCCAGCAAGGTCAGCGGATTGGCTGCCTCATCGATGCGCAGCGCCTCGGTGTACGGCCAGTCAAGGACGGGGACGCGCACCCTCGGCATCTGCGCCGGATCGGCGAGGCTGGTGAATACCACGTACTTGGCCTTGCCGGTCGGCTGCACTCGCCGGATCAGTTCGCTCATCGGCAGGCCGAGCCAGGGAATCACCGCGCTCCAGCCTTCGACGCAGCGCAGGCGGTAGATGCGTTCCTCGATTCCCCAGCGGATGATTTCGTCGATATCGGCAACCAGCGGCCGGGCCACTTCCCCGCCGACCGTGACGGTCCAAGGCGAAATGCGCAGGCCCTGGGCGTTGGCTTTCGGACTGTCCTTGTCCGGCCCGAATTCGTAGAAATTGTTATAGCTGCTGACCGCGTCGAAAGGCGTCGGCTGGTCCTCGGGATTCCAGGCCGGATTGCGCCGGTAAGGCAATGTTTGGTCGTTCTGCGCCGTGCTCAGCGAAGGCAGCGCCAGCATGCCGGCGGCAATGAGCAGACGGCGGCGGGAAAACTGTGCTTCCGGTGTGATCTCCGAAGCCGGTGGCTTGGTGAAGTGGAACATCGCATGCTCCTGTTGGCTGGCAATGGACTGAGACCCGTCCAGGCTGCCTGGGTTCAGTCCCGCAGGCTGAGCGCCAGCCTCAATTCCCCGATATCCTCTTCGGCTTCCTCGACCAGGTCGAGGTAGCGGGCTCGGTCGGCGTCCCTGAGTTCCCGGGTTTCCGGATCGAGTTCCTTGCCCATCCATTCCTTGTCACCGCCGGCCAGGAGGTTGGCAAAATAAAGCACATCACGCACGGTGCAGGGGGTTTCGACATTCTGCAGGCGGCCATGTTCGCGGATGGCTTCGGTGATCCTCTCGGGAATGCCCAGCGCGTGCAGCAGGCTCTCGCCGATGCCTTCGTGCCAGCCCACCAGCAATTCGAGCATGGCTTCGCGATTGTTGCGGTACTCCGGGTACTCGGTGGCCCGGTAGAGCAGGTAGAAGACGCCGATGTCGTGCACCAGGCCGGCCATCATCGCGTCGTCGGGATTGATCCGGCCGAGGCGGCGGGCCAGCACCCGGGCAATGGCGGCGACGTGGATCGAGTGGGCCCAGGCGTTGTGGGCGATGTTTTCGTAATTGGCCAGATTGCGTGACTTCAGCATCTGGTCCATGGCGACCGCCAGGGAAATGGTGCGAACCGAGTCAAAACCGATGCGGCTGATGGCCATGGCCAGGTCGCTGCTGATCTTGCCCGATGGGTTGTAGCTGACCGAATTGGCCAGACGCAGCAACTTGCTGGAAATCAGCGGTTCGACGCCCACGACCTGGACGACCTTCTCCAGGTTGGCGAACGGATCCTTGAGCGTGTTGCGCACGAGCAGCGCCGCATCCAGGCAGGTAGGGAAATTGACGTCACCGGACAACTCGCGGGCGATATCTTCCAGGATGCGGAAATGAATGCTGTCGTGCGCGCTCATGGTCAGCTGGCGATGTAACGCTCGAGCTCCTCGATCAGGAATTGCTGGGCGCTGATGGTTTCCTTGACCAGGTCGCCGATCGACAGGATGCCGAGGACCTGACCCTGGTCGTCGAGCACCGGCAGGTGGCGGAAGCGCTTTTCAGTCATCAGCGACATGCATTCCTCGAGGGTTGCGTGCAGGTCGACATAGGCAACCCGCGAACTCATCAGGTCGCGGACCGGGGTTTCCTTGGACGAGCGGTGATTGCGAATCTGCTTGCGGGCATAGTCGCGTTCCGAAAAAATGCCGACCAGCTTGCCTTCCTGCAGAACCAGCAGGGCGCCGACGTTATGTTCGGCCATGACGCAGAGCGCCTGGTAGACAGTATCGTCGGGTGCGGTGACGGCCAGCGGGGCGGTCTTTTCCGCCAGGAGTTGCTTGAGTGTCTTCATGTTCGGTCTCCGCGTTTTTGTTGGTGGTAACGACAGTCTAAACGCGGTCGGCAGAAAGAACAAAGGCAGCCCTCGGGCTGCCTTGTGCTTGCTGCCCGAGGGGCATTTAGCGCAGGCCGGCGGCGTAGTCGGCAACGGCCTTGATTTCGACGTCGGACAGCTTGGCGGCGATCATGCGCATCATCTTTTCCGGGTCGTTGGCGCGTTCTTCGGCGCGGAATGCTTTCAGCTGGGCTTCGGTGTATTCGGCGAACTGGCCGGCCAGGCGGGGATACTGGGCGGGCAGGCCGGCGCCGGCCGGGCCATGGCAACCGGCGCAGGCCGGGATGCCCTTCTTGAAGTCACCCTGACGCCACAGCTTTTTGCCGAGTGCGATGCTGGCTTCGTTCTTGGCAGCTTCCGGCTTGAGCTTCTGGCTGGCGTACCAGGCAGCGACGTTCTTCATGTCTTCGTCGGTCAGCGCGGCAACCATGCCGGCCATGATGGCGTTGTCGCGAGCGGCAGGTTTGTCGTCAACAGCCTTGAAATTCACCAGTTGCTTGTAGATGTACTGTTCGATCTGGCCGGCCAGATGCGGATTGGCCGAGGTCATGCTGTTGCCGTCGGCGCCGTGGCAGGCAACGCAGATCGATTCTGCGACGAGTTTGCCCTTGGCCGGATCGGCCTTGGCGGATGCCTGGTCGGCAGCGTGGGTGACGAAACTGGTGGCAAACAGGATTGCCATTGCCGCGGTACGAATCATTTTCGAACTCCTAGTGCGCATGAGTGGGCGCTTTGGCCGGAACGGAAGTTACAAACCTGTTATTCTATATCAGTTTCCCTTCACCTAGGCGGGTCTTCCGCGTTTTTTATGCCTCTCTTCCAGAACGCGATTTTCCATACGACCGTTGCCAATCTGCGCGATCTTCCCGGTGATGCCGTCAGCGAAGTGGCTTTCGCCGGGCGTTCGAATGCCGGCAAGTCGTCGGCGATCAACACGCTCGCCGGGCGGGTCCGCCTTGCCTTCGTCAGCAAGACGCCGGGGCGGACGCAGCATCTGAATTACTTCACGCTGGCGCCCGGCAAATATTTCGTCGACCTTCCCGGCTATGGCTATGCCAAGGCGCCGGAAGCCATTCGATCGCAGTGGGAAGGGTTGATCGGGCCCTATTTGAGCAAGCGTGAGCCGCTGGTCGGACTGGTGGTGATCATGGATTGCCGGCGGCCGTTGACTGATCTGGATCGTCGTCTGATCGACTGGTTCCGGCCGACCGGCCGGCCGATCCACATCATGCTGTCAAAGGCGGACAAGCTGTCGCGTCAGGAGCAGACCAAGGTATTGCGCGCGGTGAAGGGCGAAATGGCCCTGTGGGGTGACGGCGACTACACCGTGCAGCTGTTTTCCAGCCTGAAGAAAACCGGGATCGATGAAGCCGAAAGCATCCTGGCGAGCTGGCTGGGGATGGAAAAACCGGTCAAGGAAAACAAAGGGCCCCCGGATAAGGGGAGTCCGGGGGCCAAAATGCCTCAACGTGGTCAAGGCACCCGCTCAGGGAGGTGAAGCGGGAGACAGCGCGTGCCATCTTGTGCATGTGACTGAGGTCAACGCGGAAAGTTCCGCGGCGGGTTAAATTTTTCGTTTTATTTTTGAAGGCAGGGATGACGATGGCTGGCAATTTTCCCGGAACCCGGATGCGCCGGATGCGGCGCGACGATTTTTCGCGGCGCCTGATGCGCGAGTCGGTGCTGACGGCCGATGACTTCATCTACCCGGTTTTTGTTCTCGAAGGCGAAGGCCGGATCGAGAAAGTGGTTTCGATGCCCGGCGTCGAGCGCCAGTCGCTCGATGTGCTGTTGCGTACCGCCGAACGGGCAGTCAAGCTGGGTATTCCGGCGCTGGCGCTGTTTCCGGTGATCGACGCACCGTTGAAGTCGCTCGGCGCCGAGGAGGCTTACAACCCGCAGGGTCTGGTGCCGCGCGCGGTACGTGCGCTCAAGCAGGCCTTTCCGGAACTTGGCGTGATCACCGACGTCGCGCTTGATCCCTACACCAGTCATGGTCAGGACGGGCTGATCGACGACAGCGGTTACGTGCTCAACGATGAAACGCTCGATGTCCTGGTGCGGCAGGCGCTGTGCCATGCCGAAGCCGGTGCTGATGTGGTGGCGCCTTCGGACATGATGGACGGGCGTGTCGGTCGCATCCGTGAGGCGCTGGAGCGTAATGGCCAGATTTACACACGCATTCTGGCGTATTCGGCCAAGTATGCGTCGAGCTTCTACGGGCCTTTCCGCGATGCGGTCGGCTCGGCCGGCAATCTCGGCAAGGGCAACAAATACACCTACCAGATGGACCCGGCCAACGGCGACGAGGCCTTGCGCGAAGTGGCGCTCGATATCGAGGAAGGCGCCGATATGGTCATGGTCAAGCCGGGCATGCCGTATCTGGACATCGTCCGCCGGGTCAAGGACGAGTTCGGCGTGCCGACCTACGCCTATCAGGTCAGCGGCGAGTACGCGATGCTTAAGGCGGCGGCGCAGAACGGCTGGCTTGACGAACGGGCGGTGGTGCTGGAGAGCCTGCTGGCGTTCAAGCGCGCCGGTGCCGACGGCATCCTGACTTATTTCGCGCTCGACGCGGCGGAATACCTGAAGGGCTAATCCGGTTTCCGGGGAAGCAAAAAGGGCGGCCGACAGGCCGCCCTTTGCGTTTACGCCTCGCCGGCCTGCGACAGGCAGGCGAAGTAGAGCATCGGCCACTGCTGCGGCCATTGCGCCAGCGGTTCGCGGCTGAAGCCGGAGCGGGCATATTGTTCCCAGCGGCCGACGACGTAGCAGCGCAAGAGGTTGGCCAGCGCACCGAAATCGGCGTCGGCCTTGAATTTCTCCTGCGTCGCCGCGATACGCAGCGCCTGCTTGAGCGCCGCCTCGACCTTGTCGAGCAGCGCGTTGATGCGTAGTTGCAGGCGTTCGTTCTCATTGACCAGGGCGTCACCGATCAGTACCCGGGTCATGCCGCGGTTCTTCTGAGCGAAATTGAGCAGCAGGCCGAGGATCAGTTCGAGCTGGCGGAAACCGCGCTCTTCCTCGCCGGTGATCTGGTTGATGACGCCGAACAGGCTCTGCTCGATGAATTCGATCAGCCCCTCGAACATCTGCGCCTTGCTGGCGAAGTGGCGGTAGAGCGCAGCTTCGGAACACTCCAGCTTGCCGGCCAGGGCGGCGGTGGTGATCTTTTCCCCTTTCGGGGTTTCCAGCATTTCAGCCAGGGTTTGCAGGATCTGCAGGCGGCGTTCGCCCGGTTTGGTCGCCATCGATGTTGTCCCTCGAAGAATTTTTGTGGCTGGATTATAGACGAGCGCAGCGTTGCGGCAATTGCAGCACCGAGGAAACCTGGACGTCGACGTAAGGCGAGCGGCGAGAGCCAGCGCTCACCCACACGGTTTTCATGCCGAGCTTGCGGGCGGTGACGAGGTTGGCCAGGCTGTCCTCGACCATGATGCAGCGGCGCGGGTCGAGGCGCTCGGCGTGCAGCAGGGTGCGGAAGCCCTGCGGCATCGGCTTGGGCCGGAATTTCAGGCTTTCGACGGTATATACCGCCGCGAAGTGGTGATCCAGCCCGGTCAGTTCGAGCACCGCCTCGGCGTAGGCGCGCGGCGCGTTGGAGAACAGGATCTTGCGCCCAGGCAGGCGCTTGAGCGCGTGCAGCAGCGGTTTCTCGAACACCAGCATGCGGGCGAGATCGGGAAACTGATGGGTTTCGTGCAGGAAATGATGCGGGTCGATCGCGTGGTGGCGGATCAGGCCGAGCAGGGTTGCGCCGTAGCGCTGCCAGTAGTCCTGGCGCAGCCGGTTGGCGGCGTTTTCGTCGAGGCCGAGGTGGCGCTCGATGTACTCGCGCATCGCCCGGTTGATGTGCGGGAAGATGTGCGGGGAAGCGTTGTGCAGCGTGTTGTCGAGGTCGAACAACCAGACGCGTTCCCCGCGCATGATTTAGTGCGACTTGATCATCGTGCCGACCCCGTGGTCGGTCAGGATTTCGAGCAGCAGCGCGTGTTCGACGCGACCGTCGATGATGTGCACGCCTTTGACGCCGTTACGGGCAGCGTCGAGCGCCGAGCCGATCTTCGGCAGCATGCCGCCGGACAGCGTGCCGTCGGCGACCATCTCGTCAATCTCCTTGGGCGTGATGCCGGTGATCAGGTTGCCGGCCTTGTCGAGCACGCCCGGCGTGTTGGTGAGCAGGACGAGCTTCTCGGCCTTGAGCACTTCGGCGATCTTGCCGGCGACGACGTCGGCGTTGATGTTGTAGGTCTCGCCGTCTTCGCCGACGCCGATCGGGGCAATCACCGGGATGAAGGAGGCCTTGTCGAGGTGGTCGATCAGCGACGGGTCGATCTTGGTGATCTGGCCAACCTGGCCGACGTCGATCAGGTCGCCCGGGTTGTCCTTGTCTTCCAGCATCAGCTTCTTGGCGCGGATGCAGTTGCCGTCCTTGCCGGTCAGGCCGACGGCCTTGCCGCCGTGCTGGTTGATCAGGTTGACGATGTCCTTGTTGACCTGACCGCCGAGCACCATTTCGACGACTTCCATGGTTTCGGCGTCGGTGACGCGCATGCCCTGGATGAATTCGCCCTTCTTGCCCACCCGGCTGAGCAGGTTCTCGATCTGCGGACCGCCGCCGTGCACGACGACGATGTTGAAGCCGATCAGTTCGAGCAACACGACGTCGCGGGCGAAGCAGCTTTTCAGGTGCTCGTCGGTCATCGCGTTGCCGCCGTACTTGACGACGATGGTCTTGCCGTGGAAACGCTTGATGTAGGGCAGGGCTTCGGCCAGAACGGCGGCCTTGGTGCCGGGGGCGAGGTTTTTGGTGGGCATGAAAGGCTCCTGATGGACTCGCCGCGGATTGTACAAAGAAAGCGGCCGGCTTGGGGGCCGGCCGGGACGCCGATTACTGGATGGCCAGTCGCTTGCTCGGGCTGGCGATGCGCTTGGGCAGGGTCAGTTCGAGCACGCCATCGGTAAAGCGGGCGACGGCGCGTTCGTCGTCCAGATCCTGTTCCAGCTGGAAGGAACGCGACAGCTTGCCGTAATAGCGCTCCGAGCGAAGTGTGCGCTCGCCTTCGCGGACTTCGCTTTCCTGGCGGACTTCGGCGCTGATTGATACCTGATTGCCTTCGACAACGACATGGATGTCTTCCTTTTTCACCCCGGGCATTTCGGCGTGGACGAGGTAGGCGTCGGCCTGCTCGCGAACATCCATGCGGATCGCCGGTGCCTGTTGCGGCTGACCGTTGAAATCCACGGGACGAACGAAAAAGCCGCGGAAGAGATTGTCGAGAGGATCGATGCGGGTGAGGTTTGCCATCTTGGTCTCCTTTCGGTAAAGCGTCGGTGAGACCAATATGGGGTAGGTGCTCAGACTTTCAAGTCTGCCGGTTTGCGTTGGCGAGCAGCCGGATGGCATCCCGGTTGCTCCATGAAAAGCAGCGTTCGGCAGCTTCCTCCCAGGGCAGCCAGCAGTGGGCGCGATGCTCGTCGGGGGCGGTGGCGATGGCGACACGCCCGGGCAGCTCGAGCGCGAATACCCGCTCGGTGTTGTGGGTGGTGCCGGGGGCGTAGCGATGGCGCCAGGTGGCGAAGATCTCGTAGGTGTTTTCGATGCGCCAGTCGCTGAGCCTGTAATCTCTGGCGTCGATGCCGGTTTCCTCGAGGACTTCGCGGCGGGCGGTGGCGAGCGGCGTTTCGTCGCCTTCGCGGCTGCCGGTGACCGACTGCCACAGGCCGGGCTGGCGGGCGCGTTCGAGCAGCAGGACTTCCCGTTCCCGGGTGTGGATGACGACGAGGACGGATTCCGGCTGCTTGTAGGCCATCACACGCCGGGCCAGAGCGGCAGGTCGGCGGCGACGTCGAGCCAGACGGTCAGCGGCGCCTCGGCTTCGGCCCGGGCCTCGCAGGCGGCGCGCAGGACTTCGACGAGCACGACGAAATCATCCGGGTGGCGCTGGGCGTAGGTGTTCAGGCCGTGCAGATGAATCCGCGCCGGGATCTCCGGGTCGCTCAGGCAGTCGAAGAGGGCGTCGAAATTGGCGCCGTACCAGTCGGGAAAACTCAGCGCCTTGCCCAGTTGCCGGAGCAGTTCAGCGGTTTTTGTGCATTTTCCCAGGTCGACCGTGACATCCGCCGTTGGCGTCTGGTCGCCGGCGAGCTGGAAAACGCCGTGCATGGCTGGTGTCATGGCGACTCCCGGATGCGCCGGAAGGACTTGTAGTGGTCTTCCGTGTAGTAGTACTCGGCTTCCTTGCCGGCGACGATGCGTTTCGGGCCGCGATCCTTGCGACCGGGCGTCTTCACCGTGTACTCGCGGTAGTAGCCGCGCGGCTGCAGCGGCAGCAGCTTTTCGAAGTTGTTGAAGACGATGCCGTCGCGCTTGTAGGGGAAGGGGCCGCCCTGCTTGATCAGCGCCAGCGTCTCGCGGGCCTCGGGCGGCAGGCGGGCGACATCGATCGTCTGCCGATCGCTGCTGCCGTTCCAGAAGGCAAAAGCGCTTCCGATCGCCAGCAGCAGGACGATCAGGAAGCGCTGCAGGTCACGCATGCCTTAGCCCTGGCTGATTTCGACCTGGGTTTCGACCTTCTGGCGCAGGCGGACGTGCAGTTCGCGCAGCTGCTTCTCGTCGACGGCCGACGGGGCGTCGGTCAGCAGGCACTGGGCGCGCTGGGTCTTGGGGAAGGCGATCACGTCGCGGATCGACTCGGCGCCGGTCATCATCGTGACGATGCGGTCCAGACCGAAAGCCAGGCCGCCGTGCGGCGGCGCGCCGTACTTCAGCGCGTCGAGCAGGAAGCCGAACTTGGCCTGTTGTTCTTCCGGGCCGATGTTGAGCGCAGCGAAGACCTTTTCCTGCACGTCGGCGCGGTGGATACGCACCGAACCGCCGCCCAGTTCCCAGCCGTTCAGCGCCAGGTCGTAGGCCTTGGCCAGGCACCTGCCCGGATCGGTGGCGAGGAATTCGAGGTGCTCGTCCTTCGGGCTGGTGAAGGGGTGGTGGCAGGCGGTCCAGCGCTTCGACTCGTCATCGTATTCGAACATCGGGAAGTCGATGACCCACAGCGGCGCCCACTTGGCGCCGGTGACGAAGCCTTTCTCGTGGCCGATCTTGATGCGCAGCGCGCCGAGGGCGTCGCTGACAATCTTGGCCTTGTCGGCGCCGAAGAAGATCAGGTCGCCGGACTGCGCGCCGGTGCGTTCGAGCACGGTGCGCAGCGAGGCTTCGGAGAGGTTCTTGACGATCGGCGACTGCAGGCCGGTTTCATTGACCTGGGTGACGTCGTTGACCTTGATGTAGGCCAGGCCCTTGGCGCCGTAGATGCCGACGAACTTGGTGTATTCGTCGATTTCGCCGCGGGTCAGCGAGGCGCCGCCGGGGATGCGCATGGCAGCGATGCGGCCGCCTTCGCTGTTGGCGATGTTGGCGAAGACCTTGAAAGCGACGTCCTTGAAGGCGTCGGCGACATCGACCAGTTCGAGGGTGACGCGCAGGTCCGGCTTGTCCGAGCCGAAGCGGCGCATGGCTTCGGCGTAGGTCATGCGCGGGAATTCCGGCAGGTCGACGTCGATCGCTTCCTTGAACACGGTGCGGATCAGCTTTTCCATCAGCGCGGTGATCTCGGCCTCGCTCATGAACGAGGTCTCGATATCGACCTGGGTGAATTCCGGCTGGCGGTCGGCGCGCAGGTCCTCGTCGCGGAAGCACTTGGTGATCTGGTAGTAACGGTCGAAGCCGGCGACCATCAGCAGCTGCTTGAAC
>DKNF01000253.1 GCA_002470165.1 Betaproteobacteria bacterium UBA7395
TTCGCCATTGCGCAACCGGCGATTGAGCCCACGGTCGGGCCAGCAAACCCACCGGTGGCACGGCCGCGGGTGCGTCCTGTGGCACCGGCCAGCCCGGAAATCGTTCCCGAAATGACCTCGGCACCGCCGATTGCGCCTGCGCCGCCCGTCAGCCCGCCGAAGGCACCGGTGCCTTCGGCTCGGGTGGTCGAGTCCACCCCGGCCGCCCCGGCTGCGCCCCGTTTGTTCTCCGGCTTTGTCCTGCAGGCTGGCGTGTTCACCAGTGCTCAGCGGGCCGAAGAACTGCATGCCAAGCTGACGCTGAGCGGGGTTCAATCGAGCATCGAAACCCGGGTGCAGGTCGGACCTTTCCGCACGCGCAAGGAGGCCGCCGAAGCCCAGGAAAAATTGCGCGAACTGGGTATCGACTCGATCCTGATTGCCCCCAAGGGCGGACGCTAACCGGCTTTCTGCAGGCGCCGGGCAAACACCCTCATTTCCTTGGCGGCCTGGATGTCGCCCTTCGCCTCGGCGACCGTGATTCCCGCTTCGTAGGCAGCGACGGCGCCGGCCGTATCGCCGGCTTCGGCCAGCGCCTTGCCTAGCGCCTTCCACGCCGCCGAATACTGCGGGTCGCGCTCGACCGCGGCGCGGAAACAATTGGCCGCCTGTTGCGGTGCCGCCGCCTTCAGGTACTCATTGCCCAGCGAGAAGCGGAGCAGGGCGCCGTCACGCGGGCCGTCGATCATTTTTTCCAGGGATTCGATACGCGGGTTCATCGATGCTCGGGTCTAAAATAGCGGCTTTCGCCAATCATCAGAAGGAATTCCACATGGCCAAGACCATCATCGCCACGCCGAACGCGCCGGCCGCCATCGGCACCTACTCGCAAGCCGTGCGCGTCGGCGATACCGTCTACCTGTCCGGGCAGATCGGTCTCGATCCGGCGACCATGCAGATGGTAGACGGTATCGACGCGCAAATCGTTCGCGTCTTCGAAAATCTCAAGGCGGTGGCCGAGGCTGCCGGCGGCTCGCTGGCCGACGTGGTCAAGCTCAATGTCTTCCTCACCGACCTCGGCAACTTCGCCAAGGTCAACGAAACGATGGCCCGCTACTTCAGCGAGCCGTTCCCGGCGCGTGCTGCCGTCGGCGTCAAGGAATTGCCGCGCGGCGCGCTGGTCGAGGCCGACGCGGTGATGTTCCTCGGCTGATCGCCGGATGTCGCTGGCGCCGATCCGCGCCTCCGACGCGCTGAAGAAAAAGCTGGCCAAGCTCGGTCTCCACACGGAGGCCGATCTGCTGGTGCATCTGCCGCTGCGCTACGAGGACGAAACGCGCATTACCGAACTCGCTCGCGCCTTCAGCGGCGAGGCGGTGCAGCTCGAACTGCGCGTGCTGAGCAACGAGATCCAGTTCAAGCCGCGCCGGCAGATGGTCGTGCGCGCCTGCGACGACAGCGGCGAAATCACGCTGCGCTACTTCAGCTTTTACCCGAACCAGCAGGCGGCGCTCAGCGAGGGCTCGCTGGTGCGCGTCTTCGGCGAGGTGCGCGGCGGCTTCTTCGGGCTGGAGATGGTGCATCCGCGTTTCCGCAAGATCGTCGAGGGCGAGCCGCTACCGACGGAAATGACGCCGATTTACCCATCGACCGCAGGATTGGCCAATTCCGCACTACAGAAGCTGATCGGCCGGGCGCTGGCCGACGGCGACCTGTCCGAGACGCTGCCCGACGAAATCCGCCAGCGCCTCAAGCTGCCTGGCCTGGCGCGCAGCATCCATTTCCTCCACCGCCCGCCGCCGGGTACCGACGTCGACACGCTGCACGCACGGAATCATCCGGCCTGGCGGCGGGTCAAGTTCGACGAGGTGCTGGCCCAGCAACTGTCGCTGCGCCGCGCCTACCTGGCGCGCCGCGAGCAGGGCGCACCGGTGCTGGTGGCTCGGGACAACCTCGGCGCCCGTCTGCTCGACCGCCTGCCCTTCGGCCTGACCGGTGCGCAGTTGCGGGCGATGGCCGAGATCGCCGGCGACCTCGCCCAGCCTTATCCGATGCAGCGCCTGCTGCAGGGCGACGTCGGCGCCGGCAAGACCATCGTCGCCGCGCTGGCCGCCTGCCAGGCGATTTCCGCCGGCTGGCAGGCGGCCTTCATGGCGCCGACCGAAATCCTTGCCGAGCAGCATTACCTGAAACTCAAGGACTGGCTGGAACCGCTTGGCGTGCGCGTCGCCTGGCTGTCCGGCAGCCTCAAATCGAAAGCCAAGCGCGAGCAACTGGCGGCGACGGCGGCCGACGCCCAACTGGTGGTCGGCACGCATGCGCTGATCCAGGATGGTGTCGACTTCGCCAAGTTGGGCCTGGCCATCGTCGACGAGCAGCACCGTTTCGGCGTCGCCCAGCGCCTGGCGCTGCGCAAGAAGGGCAGCAACCCGCACCAGTTGATGATGTCGGCGACGCCGATCCCGCGCACGCTGGCGATGAGCTACTACGCCGACCTCGACGTCACCGTGCTCGATGAACTGCCGCCCGGCCGCACGCCGATCAAGACGCGGCTGGTTGCCGACAACCGCCGCCAGGACGTCGTCGGCTTCGTCAAGAAACATGTCGAGGAAGGCCGCCAGGCCTACTGGGTGTGCCCGCTGATCGAGGAATCGGAAGCCTTGCAGTTGCAGACGGCGGAGGAAACCTACGAACAGCTTTCCGCCGATTTGCCGGGCTTGACCGTGGGATTGGTGCACGGCCGCCTCAAGGCCGACGAGAAACAGGCGGTGATGAGCGCCTTCGCCGCCGGCGACATCGACGTCCTGGTTGCGACGACGGTGATCGAAGTCGGCGTCGACGTGCCCAATGCCAGCCTGATGGTCATTGAGCACGCCGAGCGCTTCGGCCTGTCGCAACTGCACCAACTGCGCGGTCGGGTCGGCCGCGGCCAGTACGAATCAAGCTGTGTGCTGATCTACGCCGGACCGCTCGGCGAGGTTGCCCGCCAGCGCCTGAAGATCATCTTCGAGCACACCGACGGTTTCGAGATTGCCCGCCAGGACTTGCAGATTCGCGGTCCCGGCGAATTCGTCGGTGCCCGCCAGAGCGGCGTGCCGCTGCTGCGCTACGCCGATCTCGAAATGGACGCTGATCTGGTCGAGATGGCGCGCCAGATTGCCGAGGAAATGCTCACCGAGCATCCGGACCTGGCCGAGAAGCACCTGCAGCGCTGGCTGGGCGCCCGCGAGGAACTGCTCAAGTCGTAAACCAGTCCTCGATCAGCGCCGCCACCTGTTCCGGCTGATCGTGGTGCAGCATGTGGTCGGCCTGGTCGATCCACGCTTCACGGACATCGGCGAAGCAGGCGCGGCGCGCTTCCCAGTCGCCGGGGCGGGTGGCGAAATCGCGCACGATCCACGATTGCCGGCCGGCGACCCACAGTACCGGGCAGGTGATGTCGCGCCAGATCGCCATCGACTCTTCGAGGCGGAACAGGTTGGGCGACATCGCCTTGTGCCAGCGATCGCCGTTCCAGATGATGCCGTGCCGGTACTCGCCGCCCTTGGTCGTGCCATCGCCGATTCGCGCCAGGTGCCGCGACAGGAAATCGGCGCGCGCCGGGGTCAGGTAGGGATCGGTCTTCATCAGGCGCCGCGCGAAAGCCGGCCGATCCGGATAGACATGCAGGCGCGGCGGATTCTTCAATTCGCCCAGCCAGTGCCGGTAACGGCCGGCCGCCATGTCCGGCGTGGTTGGCGCAATACCGAAGCCTTCCAGTGAAATCAGTTTTTCGACGCGATCCGGATACAGGCCGGCGTACAGTGTGGCAATGATGCCGCCCATGCTGTGACCGGCCAGCCGAACCTGCCCTTGCGGCGCGTAACGGTCGATGATGGCCAGCATGTCGCCCATGTGCTCGGCGAAGAAATACGGGCGGTCCAACCACTGCGACGGGCCGAAGCCGCGCCAGTCGGGGGCGACGATGTTCCAGTCCCGCTGCAATTCATCGACGACGAACTGCCAGGAGGCGGAAACATCCATCCAGCCGTGCAGCAGGAACAGTGTCGGCGCCTCGGGATTGCCCCAGCGACGGATGTGCAGGCGGACGCCGTTGGCGTCGAGGAATTCGGAACGGGAGGGGCGCATGGTCGATCGGGGAGCTTCGCGAAGCGCGCATTGTAGCGCCTGCTGCCCGACAGCAGCATTGCATGGAAAATGTGTCGATGGCATATAATCGCGCCTTTCCAGTTTTTACCGTCGGGAGCTTTGATGAAACGTCGCGATTTCGTGCTGTTGGGTACTTTGATGTCCGGTGTCAGCGCCGTCAATCCGGTGCTGGCCCAGTTCAATTTCGGCAAGGTGCTCGAAGCCGGCAAGACGCTGATGGAATCGGAGACGCTCAGCGACGCCGACCTCAAGTCCTACTTCGACCAGATGGCCGCCGATTCCGATGCCAAGAACAAGCTGGCCGGGCCGAAGGATGCCTACGGCAAACGCATCGCCAAACTGGCCAAGGGGCTGGACAGTTACGACGGTCTCAAGCTCGACATCAAGGCCTACCTGACGCCGGAAGTGAACGCCTTTGCCATGGCCAACGGCACCATCCGCGTCTACAGCGGGCTGATGGACAAATTCACCGACGACGAGATCCGCTACGTGATCGGTCACGAAATCGGCCACGTCAAGGCCGGTCACACCAAGTCCCGCATCCAGACCGCGATGCGCACCAGCGCCCTGCGCAGTGCCGTGGCATCGACCGGCGGCAAGACCGCGCAGCTTGCCGAATCGCAACTTGGCGACCTGTTTGAGCAGGTCGTTCGCGCCCAGCATTCGCAGGCCAACGAGAACGAGGCCGACGATCTGGCGATGCAGTTCATGAAGTCCCAGCGCTATCCGGCGGCGGCCTGCGTGACGGCGCTGGAGAAACTCGATGCGCTGGGCGGCGGTGGGGCGTCATGGCTGTCCACCCACCCGAGCCCGAAGGCCCGGGCCGAGCGCATGCGCGCCCAGGTCTGATCGGGCTCAGCGCAAGGTCAGCAGTTCCTGGCGACCGCGGCTTTCCAGGCGGAAGGCCGCGACCAGTTCCTTCAGCACGTCGGCCTGATCGCGCAGCGATTCGGAGGCGGCGGCGGCCTCCTCGACGAGGGCGGCATTCTGCTGGGTGGTTTCGTCCATGCTGGCGAGTGCCGTCGACACCTGCTCGATGCCCTGCGCCTGATCGCTCGAGGCGCGGGCAATGTTGCCGACGATTTCGGTGACGTCGGTGATCGCCGCGGCAATCGCCTGCATTGCGGCGCCGGCACGTTCCGCCTGGCTGGAGCCGGTTTCCACCTTGCTGATGGTGTCGGCGACCAGCTGCGAAATCTCCTTGGCGGCCAGACCGGAACGCTGGGCGAGGGCCCGGACTTCGGTGGCGACGACAGCGAAGCCGCGACCGCTGTCGCCGGCCCGGGCCGCTTCCACTGCGGCATTCAGGGCCAGGATGTTGGTCTGGAAAGCGATGCCGTTGATCACATCGACGATGTCGTGGATGCGTGCCGAACTGGCCCGGATCTCCCGCATCGTCCCCAGCGAGGCCTCGACCACCTGACTGCTGGCGCTGGCCTGTTCGCGGGTTTCGATGGCGCGCCGGTTGGCGGCTTCGGCGCTCTGTGTGTTGGCGCGGACCATGACGGCAAAGTGTTCCATGCTGGCTGCGGTCTCTTCCAGGCTGCTTGCCTGCTGTTCGGTACGCCGGGAGAGGTCCAGGTTGCCGGCGCTGATTTCACCGGCGGCCGTGGTCACCAGATTGACCGAATCGATGATGCGCTGCATGACCCGGGTCAGGTTTTCGGCGGTCGTGTTGATGTTGTCGGCAGTCTCGCCGAAACGCCCCGGGTAGTGCTGCGTGATCCGGCACGACAGGTCGCCGTTGGCCAGCGCGTTGCAGGCTGCGGCAATGTCGCCGAAGGCGGCGTTGGCGGTCTGGTTGAGCTGGTTGAGCAGTTCCGTCAGTTCGCGGGCATAGCCCTGCTTGCCGGCGGTATCGATGCGCTGGCTGAAATCGCCGCGCGAGGCAGCATTGACCTGCTGGCGAACGTCGGCGATGACGTGCTGGAGGGTCTGCTGCATGCTGTGCATGGCATGCAGGATGCTATGCCGGTTGTCGTTGTGCAGTGCGATCGCGAAATCGAGGTCGCCGGCGGCGATGCGCTGGGCGGCCTGAACGGCTTCTTCCGGGGTGCCGCCGAGCTGGAGCATCAGCTTGTCGTTGAGCAGGTTCAACTGCTCGCACAAGGCCCGCATGAAGCCCTGCTTGTCGGTCAGATCGATGCGCGCGGAAAAATCGCCGGCGGCGGCCTGTTCGACCATCCGCCCGACTTCGCCGAGGGCTTTCTGCAACTCGCTCTGCATGCGCTGCATGGACGCGAGCAGGCTGTCGGTATCGCCGGTCGCCAGTTCTATCCTGCCGGAAAGGTCGCCGCGGGCGATGCGGCCGGCGGCTTCCACGGCCTGGGCCGGTTCGCCGCCCAGTTGCGTCATGATGCCGCCGGCAACCCGGCGCAGGAACAGCCAGAGCAACAGGCAGGCGCCGAGCACGAGCGTGCCGAGCTTGATCAGCGAATCGATGAAGGCGCTGCGGACATCGTCGAGGTAGATGCCGGTGCCGACGATCCATCCCCATTCCGGGATCTGGCGGACATAGGAAATTTTTGCCACCGGTTGATCGAATCCTGGCTTGGGCCAAAGGTAATCGACGAAACCGGCGCCGCTCGCCGCCGTCACCTGGTTCATCTCGCGGAACAGGAATTTGCCCGCAGGGTCTTTCATCTCGGCTACCGATTTGCCGTCAAGTTCGGGACGGATCGGGTGCATGACCATGTTCAGGCCGGTGTCGTGAATCCAGAAGTATTCGTTGCCGCCATAGCGCAGGGCGCTGACGGCGCGGCGGGCGCCCTCGCGGGCGTCTGCGTCGCTGAGTTCGCCGCGCGCGGCGCGCTGGCGGAAAGCGTCGATCAGGGTGCCGGCCGTTTCGATCTGGGTCTTGACCAGCGCTTGCCGGGCCGCCAGCAAGGAAGACCGCTCGTGGTACAGGATGGCTGCCGACAGAACGATCAGCAAGGCCAGCGACAGCATGATCATGCGTGTGAAGCTCTTCTTCACAGACATTCCCGCCATGGTTTCTCTCCGGTATGTTTTTCTTGATATCCGGCGTGATGCGCCGGTAGCCCGGAACTATAGCCTGATTCTTCCTCCCCAGCCTTCTCCCGCCGGAATCGGCCTGTGCTCGGGTAACATTGCGCCCTGGATAAATGACATTTGCCCGCTACGGTAACGGTGGGCGGGGGCGGCATGCGCGGACAATTCAGCTTACTCGGAGAGAAACGTTTCGGACCCCTGTTCGGCACGCAGTTCCTCGGTGCCTTCAACGACAACCTCTACAAGAACGCTCTGGTTGTCCTGCTCACCTTTCAGTCGGCGCAATGGACGACCCTGCCGGTGGAATTGCTCGGCAATCTGGCCGCCGGCCTGTTCATCCTGCCCTTTTTCCTGTTCTCGGCGACGGCCGGACAACTCGCCGACAAATACGACAAGGCCTGGCTGGCGCGCCTGTCGAAAATCCTGGAAATCCTGATCATGGGGGTGGCGGCCGCCGGTTTCTGGCTGCACAGCCTGGCCTGGCTGCTCGCCGCGCTGTTCCTGCTCGGCCTGCAATCGACGCTGTTCGGGCCGGTCAAATACGCGATCCTGCCGCAACACCTGCGCGAGGAGGAATTGATCGGTGGCAATGCGCTGATCGAGGCGGGCACCTTCGTTTCCATCCTGGTCGGCACCCTGGCCGGCGGCCTGTTTGCCGGCACGGTGAGCGAACCCTGGTGGATTGCCGTCGGCGGCTTGGTCGTCGCCTTGCTCGGTTATGTCTACAGCCGGGGCATTCCCGCCGCGCCGGCGCCGGAGCCGGGGCTCCGGATCAACTGGAACCCGCTGAGCGAAACCTGGCGCAGCATTGCCTTCGCCCGCGGCGACCGCCTGGTGTTCCTGGCGATCGTCGCCATCTCCTGGTTCTGGTTGTACGGCGCGCTCTTTCTGGCGCAATTCCCTGCCTACACGAAGACCGTGCTCGGTGGCGGCGAGGCGACGGTCACCCTGCTGCTGGCGATTTTCACCGTCGGCATTGGTGCCGGTTCGCTGCTCTGCGAACGGCTCTCGGGCAGGCATCTCGAGATCGGACTGGTGCCGCTGGGCTCGATCGGCCTGACCCTGTTCGGCGTCGATCTGTACTTCGCCTCGCCGGTCGGCCTGGTCGGTACGACGGCGCACGAACTGGTGGCCTTGCTCAGCCTGCCGGCGATCTGGCGGGTGCTGTTCGACCTGCTGATGCTCGGCGTGTTCGGCGGCTTCTTCATCGTGCCCCTGTATGCGCTGGTGCAGACTCGCTGCGAGCCCAGTCACCGGGCGCGGATCATCGCCGCCAACAACATCCTCAACGCACTGTTCATGGTGGTCGGCGCCCTCGGTGCCGCCGCCGCGCTCGGCGCCGGTCTGTCGATCCCGGCGCTGTTTGCCGTCGCCGCACTGGGCAACGTGGTCGTGGCGGCTTACATCTACGGACGGCTGCCGGAATTCCTCCGGCACTTCGGCGCCTGGGCAAAGCGCATGTGCGGCGCGGCCAAATAGGCGGCGCGGCGGTAAAATCCCGGACTTTGCCCGAAAGTTGACGATGGCCACCGCTTCCCCGATTCCCGCCGACCCGCTGGCCGCCCTGGCCGATACCGAGTGCCAGCGACTGGCCGCGCGCCTGGCGCAGGATGCTTTTGCCGCCGTATTCCGCATGGCCGTCGCGCCGGACAGTGACGCCGAAGCCGGCGCCCTC
>DKNF01000147.1 GCA_002470165.1 Betaproteobacteria bacterium UBA7395
GAGCAGGCGGCGCGCCTCGGCCACCGGGTCACCGGCGCGTTGCGCGCGGCGGCGCGAAAAGCGGCAGGGCAGCAGGACGTTCTCCAGCGCCGACAACCAGGGCAGGAGATTGAATTGCTGGAAGATGAAACCGAGGTGATCGGCGCGGAAGGCGTCGCGGCGCGCCGCCGACAAGTCGCCGAGCACCTGCCCGAGCACTTCGATGCGCCCGCGTTCGGGCAGCAGCACACCGCCGAGCAGATTCAGCAGCGTGCTTTTGCCGGCGCCGCTGGGACCGTGCAGGAACAGGCTTTTGCCGGCGTCAACCTGCAATCCGCGCAAGCAGACCGCCGGCGCCGCATCGGGACGCCAGCGAAACAGCAGATCATCGATGCGGATCGCCGCCGGCGTCATGTTTACCAGGCGAATACCGGGTTCTTGGCGTCCAGCTTGCCACCCTTCTGGCCCTTGGGACCGGCGAAGCTGACATTGAGCGAACGCACGCGCGGGAATTCCGCCGATACCGTGGCCTTGAGGTCGGCCAGCGCGGCCGGCTGGGCACAGCGATAAACGTAGCGAACTTCGACATCGCCGTGGCCGTGATGGCCCTTGGCGCCTTCGAGCAAGGGCGCATCGATCTTCTGTTCGCTCGGCACGCACTGGGCGGCCGCCGTCGGCGTGAACAGTTTGGCCGGTGTCTTCAGTTTTTCCAGCGCGGCCTGCACCGTCAGTTGCTCGCGGGCGTTTCTCGGCGCCCGTTCGAAACCGACCAGGTCGTGTTGCGGCACTTCGAGCAGCAGGGTCAACTGGTCGCCTTCGACGACGATGCCGAGCTGACCGACGCCGTGACTGTGAGCGTGGTCCTTGTGGGCCAGTGCCAGGGCCGGCAGCAGAGCGACCAGGATCAGGGGCAGCTTTTTCATCGGGTTCTCCTTCAAGACAAAATCAGACGGCGGACGGGTTGCGCAGGCGCTCGCCGCGCTTGAGCTTTTCGAACAACTGCGGGTCGCGCCAGGCCTGGGTGATGGCCTCGGAAAAGACGATGCGTTCGAGCTCGATCAAGCCCATGCGCGGGTTGTCGGCGTCCTCGCGGAAGCACTGGGCGTAGCCGGTCTCGGTCTCGTGCACGATGACCGAGTGCAGGCGCACGTCCTGCTCGCCGTTGACGGTGTCAGTCAGACTCAACAGCGTATCGACCAGACGGAAGAACAGGCGTGAGAACTGCTCGGCGCTGGGCGACACCGGCAGGCTGATCCAGCGCTCGGAAAAGCGCTTGCAGGCGGCCACGTAGTCGGCATCGTCGCCGTCCCAGATGGCGACGGCGTGGTCGAAGGCGTCGATCAGGTCGCGCGGGCCGCCTTTGAGCAGGCCGAAGTCGTAGAGCATCTGGCCATTGTCGAAGGCGTGCGCTTCGAGGATCAGCTCGACCTTGTACGAATGGCCGTGAATCGAATGCGAGCAGCGGCGCGTGCTGCAGCCGCGCACGATATGGGCGTTCTCGAACTTGAACAGCTTGCGGATCAGCATTGGTCGCGCACTCCACAGAACATCGCGAAGGCCTGCTCGACCAGCGACTGGTCGAGATCGCGAACGATGAAGACGAGCCGGCTCTGGCGGTCGTTGTACGGCGCTTGCGTCGGCCAGTCGTCGAGCCGGGTGTAGGGATAGAGGACGTGCTGGACGCACTGGACGACGCGCGGTTTGTGGTCGCCGACGACGTTGAGCAGGCCCTTGATGCGCAGGATGCGCTCGCCCATGCTCTCCAGCAGGACGCCGACGGCATCGGCGAAGCTCGGCCAGGCGAGCGGCTCGGCGAAGGTCAGGGCGAAGCTGTAGACGTGCGCGTCGTGGCGGTCGACGTCGTGGTGGTGATGGTGGCCGTGGGCCCGGCGGCGCTCATCGCGGACCTTTTCCTCGGCCAGCCAGCCGGCAACGTCGGGCGATTTGGCAGCCGGGTCGTAAAGGCCGCAGGCGAGGATCGCCGACGCCGGGACGGCGCCGCGCTCGACGCGCAACTGCGGTGCCGACGGGTTCATCGTGGTCAGCCGGGCGGCCAGCGATGCCAGTTGCTCCGGCGTCGCCAGGTCGGCCTTGGTCAGCAGCAGCCGGTCGGCCATTGCCACCTGCTTGATCGCCTCGCCGTGCGTCGCCAGCTGGCCCTCGCCGTGGGTCGCGTCGACCGCGGTGACGACGCCGTCGATGCGGTAGCGCTCGGTCAGGAAGAAATCTTCCATCAGGGTGTAGATCACCGGCGACGGGTCGGCCAGGCCGGTGGTTTCGATGATGACGCGGCGGATCGGCTTGATCTCGCGGCGCAGGCAGCGCATGAACAACTCGCTCAGACTGCGCGTCAGGTCGCCGCGCACGGTACAGCAGATGCAGCCGGAGTCGAGCAGGATCACGTCGTCGTCGATTTTCTCGACCAGGTGATGGTCGACGGCGACCGAGCCGAACTCGTTGATGAGCACGGCGGTTTCAGCCATTTCTGGCTGTTGCAGCAGGTGGTTGAGCAGCGTCGTCTTGCCGGCGCCGAGAAAGCCGGTGAGGATGACGACCGGAATGCGCCGGTCGGCGTCGTCGGCCATCATGGGATCAACCGCCGAACTGGCGCCGCTTCAATTCATGGCGTTCCTGGGCTTCCAGGCACAGGCTGGCAGTCGGCCGGGCAAGCAGGCGGGCAATGCCGATCGGTTCGCCGGTATCCTCGCACCAGCCGTAGCTGCCGTCTTCGATGCGCTTGAGCGCCTGGGCAATTTTCTTCAGCAACTTGCGCTCGCGGTCGCGCACGCGCAGTTCCAGCGTGTGCTCTTCCTCGGCGCTGGCCCGATCGTTAGGATCGGGTTCGGCCGCGTTGTCCTGCAGGTGGTGCGTGGTTTCCTCGGCGGCACCGCGCAAGGCGGCCTCTTCGTCGAGCAGGCGCTGGCGGAAGAAGGCCAGTTGCGCCGGCGACATGTAGTCATCGGCGGAAGCGGCGAGAAGTTCTGCCTCGGTCGGCAGCTTGGCGGATCGGCTCATCGATCGTTCCTTGGTCGTCGTGATTTGGTGCAGGAAGGCAGCAATGTTATAACATCGCATATCTACCACCAAGCCGATTCGATGAATACCGAAGTCTGCGATGAGAGCCAGGCACTTGAACGCGCCGCTGCCAGTTGCCGGCAACGCGGCGCCAGCCTGACGGCAATCCGCCGCGAAGTGCTCGCCCTGCTCTATCGAACGCCCAAGGGCATCAAGGCCTACGACCTGCTCGAACAGATGCGGCAGTCGCGCGGCAATGCCTCGCCACCGACCATCTACCGCGCCCTCGATTTTCTGATCGAGCACGGCCTAGCGCACAAGATCGGCCGCATGAACCTGTTCGTCGCCTGCCGCCACGGCAACCATTCGGCACCGAGCCTGTTCCTAGTCTGCCCGAAATGCAATGCGGTGACCGAACTGGAAGACGCCAACGTCGCCACCACGCTCTACGCCAGCCTGGCCGCCACCGGCCACCGCCTGGACAGCCCGGAAGTCGAGATCAGCGCGGTGTGTCCGCAGTGCGCGGGGAATTAGCCTCCAGCACGCGCAACAGCGAACTCGTATCGTCCTTGCCGAAACCCAGCGCCATCAGCGCGTTGAGTTGCTGCGCGACGCTCGCCGTCAGTGCCACCGGCACGCCGCTCTGCCGGGCGGCTTCAAGTACCAGCCCGAAATCCTTGTGATGCAGGCGGGCCTCGATGCCGGCCGAGAAATCGCGGTCGACCATGCGCTGGCCCATGATCTCGAGCACGCGCGAGCCGGCCGAGCCGCCGGCCAGCGCCTGTTTCACCTTGGCCGGATCAACCCCGGCCGCAGCGGACAGATGCATCGCCTCGGCCACCGCCTCGATGGCGGCGACCATGATCATCTGGTTGCAGGCCTTGGCGACCTGGC
>DKNF01000153.1 GCA_002470165.1 Betaproteobacteria bacterium UBA7395
GTCATGTAGCCGAGCTGCGACAGCGTCGAGTAGGCGACGACGCGCTTGATGTCGTTCTGGATGATGCCGAGGAAACCCATGAACAGCGCGGTGATGGCGCCGATGACGATGACGAAGGACAGGGCCGTAGTCGACAGTTCGAACAGCGGCGAGGTCCGGGCCACCATGAAGATACCGGCGGTCACCATGGTTGCAGCGTGGATCAGTGCCGAGATCGGGGTCGGGCCTTCCATCGAGTCAGGCAGCCAGACGTGCAGCGGCACTTGCGCCGACTTGCCCATGGCGCCGATGAACAGGCAGATGCAGGTGACGGTCATCAGCGACCATTCCTGATCGCCCCAGATGTTGATCGTGGCGTTGGCGAATTCCGGCGCCTTGGCGAACACCGTGGCGTAGTCGAGCGTACCGAAGTGCGCCAGGACCAGGCCGATGCCGAGGATGAAGCCGAAGTCGCCGACACGGTTCACCAGGAAGGCCTTCATGTTGGCGAAGATCGCCGTCGGCCGCGTGTACCAGAAACCGATCAGCAGGTAGGAGACGAGGCCGACCGCTTCCCAGCCGAAGAACAGCTGCATGAAGTTGTTGGCCATCACCAGCATCAGCATCGAGAAGGTGAACAGCGAGATGTAGCTGAAGAAACGGTTGTAACCCGGATCATCCTGCATGTAGCCGATGGTGTAGATATGCACCATCAGCGACACCGAGGTGACGACCAGCATCATCGTCGCGGTCAGCGTGTCGATAAGGAAACCGACTTCGAAGGTGTAGGTACCGGAGGTCAGCCAGGTATAGACCGTGCCGTTGAAGGTGTTGCCGGCCATCACGTCCATGAAGATCACCACCGAGGCGGCGAAGGCGATGCCGACGCCGGCGATGGTCGCGGTATGAGCGACCCAGCGCGGGATGATGCGGCAGAACAGGCCGGCGATGATGGCACCGACCAGCGGCGCCAGCGGTACGAGCAGATAGAGCGATTTCATGTCCATGTTTAACCCTTCAGGCTGCCCAGGTCATCCACATGGATGCTCTTGAGGTTGCGGAACAGCACGATCAGGATGGCCAGGCCGATGGCGGCCTCGGCCGCCGCGACGGCAAGGATGAAGAAGACGAAGACCTGCCCGGAGAGATCGCCAAGGAAATGCGAAAACGCCACGAAGTTCATGTTGACCGCCAGCAGCATCAGTTCTATGGCCATCAGCAGCACGATCAGGTTCTTCCGGTTGAGGAAGATGCCGACCACGGCGATGGCGAACAGGATCGCGCCGAGGATCAGGAAGTGCGAAAGGGAAAGTGTCAGCATGGTCGCCCCGGTCAGTCCTTTTCAACAGGCATCTGGAGCACGCGCACGCGGTCCTTGGCCTTGACGAACACCTGCGTGTTCGGATTCGAGATCTTCGATGCCTTGCGGCCGCGGAAGGTCAGCACCACGGCGGCGATCATGCCGACCAGCAGGATCACGGCGGCGAGTTCGAAGGGGAAGACGTAATCGGTCACCAGCAGCGCACCGATTTCCTTGGTGTTGGACACACCGGCCGGGACCACGACTTCCGAGATCGGCACCTGGAAGTACTTGCTGCCGAGCACCAGGCCCATTTCCAGCACCATGACCAGACCGAGCACGGCGCCGAGCGGCAGGTAGCGCCAGAAGCCTTCGCGGATGCGGTCGATGTTGATGTCGAGCATCATCACGACGAACAGGAAGAGCACCATCACCGCGCCGACATAGACGACGATCAGCGCAATGCCGAGAAACTCGGCCTGCAGCATCAGCCAGAGGCCGCCGGTGGTGAAGAAGGCGAGCATCAGGTGCAAGGCGGCATAGACCGGGTTGCGCGCGGTGATCACCCGGAGCGCGGCAAACACCAGGATCGCCGAGAGGAAGAAAAAGACAGCGGTTTGAAAATCCATTACAGGCACCTGTCAGCGGTAGGGCGCATCGAGTGCGCGGTCTTCGGCGATCTGCTGTTCGTAGCGATCACCGTTGGCCAGCAGCATCTGCTTGGTGTAGTAGAGATCACCGCGCTTCTCGCCGTGATATTCGAAAATGCGCGTCTCGACGATGGCATCGACCGGGCAGGCTTCCTCGCAGAAACCGCAGAAGATGCACTTGGTCAGATCAATGTCGTAGCGCGTCGTCCGGCGCGAACCGTCGTCGCGCGGCTCGGCCTCGATGGTGATGGCCATGGCCGGGCAGATCGCCTCGCACAACTTGCAGGCGATGCAGCGTTCCTCGCCGTTCTCGTAGCGGCGCAGCGCATGCAGGCCGCGGAAACGGAAGGACTGCGGCGTCTTTTCTTCCGGATACTGGACGGTGATCTTGCGGGCGAAGAAATACTTGCCCGTCACCGACATGCCTTTCAGCAGCTCCTTGAGGAAGAGGCTGTTGAAGACTTCCTTCATCGAACCCATTCTTCTCTCCTCAATTCCAGATGTTCAGCGGGCTGATCATCCACGCGCCGACGATGATGACCCAGAAGAAGCACAGCGGCAGGAAGACCTTCCAGCCAAGGCGCATCAGCAGGTCGTAGCGATAACGCGGGAAGGTGGCGCGGAACCACAGGAACAGGAAGAGCACGAAGGACATCTTCGCGAACATCCACCAGATTCCATCCGGCAGGAAACCGACCGGCGACAGCCAGCCCCCCAGGAACAGGATGGAGGTCAGCGCCGCCACCAGGATCATGTTCGCGTACTCGGCCAGGAAGAACAGCGCGAAGGCCATGCCCGAGTATTCGACGTGGAAACCGGCAACGATTTCCGATTCGCCTTCGGCGATGTCGAACGGTGCGCGGTTCAGTTCGGCGGTACCGGAAATCAGGTACACCAGGAACATCGGCAGCAGCGGCAGCCAGTTCCACGACAGGAAGCCCAGGCCCATGTCGGCGAACATCCCCTTGTTCTGCCCTTCAACGATGTCGATGAAGTTCAGCGTACCGGCGATCATCAGCACGGTGATCAAGGCGAAGCCCATGGCGATTTCGTACGACACCATCTGCGCTGCCGAACGCATCGCGCCGAGGAAGGCGTATTTGGAGTTCGACGCCCAGCCGGAGAGGATGACGCCATAGACGCCCATCGAGGTGATCGCCAGGATATAGAGCAGGCTGGCGTCGATGTTGGCGAGGACCAGCGTGTCGGTGAAGGGGATCACCGCCCAGGCGGCCAGCGCGGGTGCGATGGCCAGCATCGGGGCGATGACGAAGACTGCCTTGCTCGAACCGCTGGGAACGATGATTTCCTTGAGCAGCAGCTTCAGACCGTCGGCGATCGGCTGGATCAGACCCCAGGGACCGACCCGGTTGGGGCCGATACGCACCTGCATGAAGCCGATGACCTTGCGCTCGAAGTAGGTCAGGTAGGCGACGCCGAGCATCAGCGGGGCGACGATCAGCACGATCTTGATCAGGGTCCACACGGCCGGCCAGGCGCCGCCGAAGATCCCTTGTCCGAAATTCATCAGTGCGTCCATTTATGCACGCTCCACGGTGATGTCGCCGAACATTTCGCCCAGCATCGCAGTCGTCGGATGCGCCGCAGCAACGCGGACGCAGCCGGCCGGCACCTTGTCGTCGAGACGGGCGACCAGCACGGTCTCGCCGTGACCCTGGCGGACCCGTACCGAAGCGCCGGACTCGACGCCGATC
>DKNF01000097.1 GCA_002470165.1 Betaproteobacteria bacterium UBA7395
CGCCCGCCAACGCGGGCTGGCGCATGCGGCCCTGGTTTGCGTGCAGGCGGCATTCAGCTTCTGGCAGCGCCAGGGCTTCGTCGACCACGAGGCGCTGTCGCCGGCAGGCGCAACGGCTCTGGCGACCTACCCCGGGCCGGCACGCTACATGTCGCGGCCGGCCGGCTGACAACTCAGATTTCGCTGATCACCGAAGCGACCGGCAGACGCGACTTCGGCAGCGTGGCGTTGAAATCCTGCGCGCTGCCATAGCCGAGCGCAGTCAGCAGCACGCAGCGCAGCCCCTGGGCTTCGAGACCGAGCGCCGCATCAACGGCGGCGGCATCGATCCCTTCCATCGGGCAGGCGTCGATGCCGAGTGCGGCGGCGCCAAAGAGCAGCGAGCCGAGGGCGATGTAGATCTGCTTCTCGGTCCACCGCGGCAGGTCGTTCAACTGGTCGCGATGCAGCGTGGTGTAGAAGACGCGGGCGTTGTGCTGCATTTCCTTCGCTTCCGGCGTGGCGAAGCGGCCGTCGCGCGTTTCCTGCTCGATCAGGGCCTGCAGGTGGGCATCATCGAGGTCGCGACGGACGCAGAGGACAACCACGTGCGAGGCATTGCGCACCTTGGGCGCGTTGTATTCGAAACGACCGGCCAGCGTTGCCGCAATCTTTTCCTTGCCTTCCTCCGTGCTGGCAATGATGTAGTGCCAGGGCTGCGAGTTGACCGACGACGGCGCGAAGCGCAGCAGCGTCTTCAACTGTTCGATGGCCGCGGGATCGATCTTGCGGGTCGGATCGAAGGCCTTGCAGGTACGGCGGGTGGTGGCGATTTCGGCGATGTTCATGGGTGCTCCTGGTAAATGATCGACAGCTAGGTGTGCGAGATTAGCAGGAAGTTCCCGCAGCGTGACCGATCAGCCTTCCTTGTCGTCGATCGCCATCAATTCGAGGCCGTGGCTACCCATTCCAACCGCGCAGGCGCCGTGCTCGCCGACCACCTTGTAGCACTGGTTGCCGAGATGCACCTCGACCCCTTCGCACAGCAGCTCTTTGGCCACCACACGGGATTGCTGCGACAGCTCGATCTTGTGGGTCAGCGCATCCTGTTCCTCGCGCATTTCGGCGATCTGCGCCGACAACTGCGCGGCGGTGGCACGCGCCTTGGCGATCATCTCGGGGCGCAGGCGGCCGGGATTCTTGCCGGCGAAGTCGAGCAGCTTGGCGACCTCGAGCAGTTGCGTTTCATGCTCGTCGCGGACCTTGCTCATCTGCAGCAGTTGCTTGTGCATCAACGGATTGACGCCGATGGCGCAATGCGTCAGCACGCGGTTGGGCGAACCGACGACCTTGCCGGTGATCGACAGCGTCGCCTGCAGATGACCGCCGATGATGTGGCCGCGCCGCTTGCCGCCGACATTGATGTGGTTGATCGCGGTCAGTTCGCACTGCATCGCCGTATCGTCGATGAAGATGCTGTCGCCCGCCTCGATCCTGGCCTGCTGGGCATAGGCCGAATGAAAGCTGCCGCCGCAGCGGATATGGCATTCCTCGCTGGTCTTGCGCCCGAGCGAGCCCATGGCGCCGCCCTTGACGACGATGCTGCCACCCGCTTCCAGCGTGCCCATGTCGACCACGCCGCCGACTTCGATGTCGCCGGAAGCGCGCACCGTCATGCCGGTGCACACATCGCCGGCGACCACGACGCTGCCGTCGAATTCGACGTTGCCGGTGGCGGTTGATACCGTCGCCACGCGATAGACCGGCTCGACCATCATGCCGCCGGCCACGACCACCGGCTGGCCGTTGATTGCCGCCACCAGCAGGTCGGGATTGGCCGGATCGAAGGCGGTGCCGGGCAGCGAAGCGGCGTACATCACCGCCTTGCCCGGTGTCGCCGGGATCGTCTCACCAAGCAGACTGCGCCCGGGCGTGCCTTCGGTCGGCGGATGACGCAGCATCAGCCAGTCGCCGCTGTGCACTACGAAGATGTCGCCGAGATCGCGGTAATCGGTATGGCCGCTGGCATCGACCTGGGGACGACGATCGCGGACTTCCGGCAGCAGCGACTCGAGCCGCCCGTCGGCGCCATTCACCGGCGGCACGCCGCGGGCAATGACGACATGGCTGGCGCTGCCACCGGCAACGGCGGTTTCGATCGCCGCCATGTCGATGCCTTCGCCGATCCCGTTGTCGGCCAGCAGCGCGAGCACGGCGTCAACCGTGGCTGCTGCCCCGCCCTCGGACGGCGCAATGTTCAGCCAGGCTTCGACGGCATCCGGGGATATCTCGATACTGACTGCAGCATCGATGGCTTCGGCAATCGGCAGCGTGCTGGCAACACCGGCATTGAGACTGGCCAGCAGGCCGATGGCCATGTTCGGCAGGTAACGCAGCGTAGCCCAACCCTGCGCAGCCAGGAATTCGCGCAGGCCGGGCTCGTCCAGCGGCGGCGCCTCGCGGTCGGTGATCACGGTCGCCAGCAGCTTCTTCGACGCCTCGTCGAAGTGCAGTTGCAGCGCCGGCCCAGTGTTTTCTTGGTCCACGGCTTGTCTCCCTCACTCCCAGGGTTATCGGCGAATTGTTATTTTTAGCTACCATACGCCAATTTTGCGAAATGTGGGAATGTGCAAAAAACCGCGCACAAGCCGACGCAGCGGCTAAAATCCTGCAGCCTTCCCGACCGGCACCGCCGGCCCCCGTTTACAGAATCCTTTTCCGCCCGATGACCGATTACTCCGCCGCCTCGATCCGCGTCCTCAAGGACCTTGAACCCGTCAAGGAACGCCCGGGGATGTACACCAGGACGACCTGCCCGACGCACATCGTCCAGGAAGTCATCGACAACGCCGCCGACGAGGCGCTGGCCGGCTTCGCCAAAAAGATCGCGGTGCGCATCGGCGCCGACGGCGTCATCGAGGTGTCCGACAACGGCCGCGGCATCCCGGTCGAAATCCATCCGGAAGAAGGCAAGCCGGCGGTCGAGCTGGTGTTCTGCAAGCTGCACGCCGGCGGCAAGTTCAACAAGAAGGAATCGGGCAACGCCTACCGTTTCTCCGGCGGTCTGCACGGCGTCGGCGTGTCGGTG
>DKNF01000025.1 GCA_002470165.1 Betaproteobacteria bacterium UBA7395
TGCGGTCGGCTTCGTCGAGGACCAGTGCCTGTACGGAGTTGAAGCTGACGCTCTTCGATTCGACGTGGTCGAGCAGCCGACCCGGCGTGGCGACGAGGACTTCGACGCCCTTCTTCAGTTCGGCAATTTGCGGCTTGATGTCGACACCGCCGAAGGCGCACATGGCGCGGATCGGCGTGTGCTTGCTGTAGGCCTTGACCGATTCGAACACCTGCAGCGCCAGTTCTCGCGTCGGTGCCAGGATCAGCGCGCGCACCGGGTGCTTGGCCGGCGACGGGCTGCTGCTGGCAAACGGCAGGATGCGCTGCAGGATCGGCAGCGTGAAGGCGGCGGTCTTGCCGGTGCCGGTCTGGGCGCCGCCCATGATGTCCTTGCCGCTGATGACGAGCGGGATGGCCTTGGCCTGGATCGGCGTCGGCTTGCTGTAGCCCATGTCGTTGAGGGCGCGCAGCAATTCGGGCGCGAGGCCGAGGTCGGCGAAGGTGATTTCTGGGACTGCTTCCGCAGGCGGGGGGCTGACCGTGTTGTCAGCTAACGTATTGATTTCAGACATGGGCCAGAATTATACCCGCGAAGGCGCTTGCATATCGGGCGAGTTTGCGCAAGGCCGGCGTTCGCTTCAGGAAATCTGCGCCATCGCCTGCAGTTGCTCGCGATTGATCGGTTTGACCAGGATATCGTCGAAGCCGACGGCGAGGAAACGCGCACGCTCCTCAGGAAAGGCGTGTGCGGTGTAGGCAATGATCCGGATGTCGCGCCCGACATATTGCTGGCGCAAGCGTTCGCAGGTTTTCTCGCCGCTGAGGCCGGGCATGCTGATGTCGAGCAGAACCAGCCGGAAGTCATGGCGGGCAGCAAGTTCTAGGGCGCTGTCGCCGTTGTCGGCCTCGTGCGTCTGCCAGCCCATCTTGCGTAGCAGGGTCGTGGCAATCAGGCGGTTGGTCGGGTGGTCGTCGACGATCAGTGCCAGGTGCTCACTCATCCTTTGCTTTCTTCGGCATCAATACGGTGAAGGTCGCCCCTCGGCCCGGTTCGGATTCGACGCTGACCTGGCCACCCATGTGGGTGACGAGTTGCCTGACCAGCGCCAGTCCGAGGCCGGTGCCGCCGTGTTCGCGGGTGAGGAAGTTTTCCAGTTGCTTGAATTTCTCGAAGATCACTTCCTGGTCCTCGCGGGCGATTCCCGGGCCGGTGTCGCGCACGTAGATGGCGATCCATTCCTTCTCGTCGCGGGCGCCGAGCACGACGCTGCCTTGCTGGGTGAATTTGATGGCGTTGCTGAGCAGGTTGTTGATGATCTGGCGCAGGCGGGTTGCGTCGGTCTGCAGATAGTCGGGCAGGTCGGCGGCGAGGTGCAGCGAGATGGCCAAGCCCTTGGCTTCCGCGCTGCTGCGATGCACGGCCAGCGTGTTTTCCAGGAAACCGTGCAGGGGAACCTCGTTCTGCTGGAACTGCATCTCGCCGGCTTCGATCTTGGCCAGGTCGAGGATTTCGCTGACCAGGGTGAGCAGGTGTTCGCCGCTTTGGTGGATGATCTTGGCGTATTCGAGATGCTCCGGCGATTGCAGGTCGCTGCGCAGCAGGTCGGCAAAACCGAGAATGCCGTTCAGCGGCGTCCGCAACTCGTGCGAGACGGTCGCCAGGAAGGCGGATTTGGCGCGGCTCGCCTGTTCGGCTTTCTCCCGGGCTTCTTCGAGGCGCTTGAACGACTCCTCGACGGAGTCGGCCATGGCGTTGAAGGAGTGGGCGAGTTCGCCCATTTCGTCCCTCGCCGAGTCGTCCAGGCGGCGGCGCAGGTCGCCGTCGCGGAAGGCGCGGATGCCGTCGATCATTGAGGTGATGCGGGCGGTCAGCAGGTTGGCCATCCAGATGGCGATGAAAATGACCACGACGACCATGGCCACGGTCGATCCCCACAGGCCGATCGCGGTGGTGGTCAGGCTCTGTTCGATGCCGTCCAGCAGGTCGCTGCGTTGGGCCTTGAACTGGCGGTCCTTTTCGCCGACCAGGGTATTGATCTTTTCGGCCGTGTCGGTCGCGGCCTTGTGGAAATCATCGACATTGGCGCCGATGGTGACGAATCCGAAACCCTGCGGCGTCTTGCCGTACTGGCCGGTGTAATAGGGAATCGCGGCCGCCGTGGTCAATTTCCACAGGCCGGAGAAGAAGATCACGAAGGAGCCCGAACCGCCGTGTTCGGTCAGTGCATTCCAGCCGTCGCATTGGGGCGAGAAGTTGAGGTAGCGGCAGTCCAGGCCGAGGGTGCCGGCCTTGATCTGCTCGGGCGCCGGCTTGCGGGTCAGGCGCTGGTCGCGGAAGGGGGGAACGTCGGCCAGGAATTCATGTGAGGGCTTGCCGCTGGCCTGCCATTCGGCGTAGAGCTCGGTGTCCAGCCACGGGGTGACCGGGTGGCCGGTCTCCGGGTCGTAGCCGACGATCATGTAGTCGCGTGGGTGGGAAATCGAGCGGCTTTTGTGGTCCCAGATGAAGGCGTAGTTGCCCTTGATCGCGTCGATGATCGGTGTGTAGCGCTCGGCTGTCGGCATCAGCCGGTCGGTGAACTGGCGGATGTGGTCGTGATCGAGTGCCAGCGTGACGTAGCCGGTGATCTGGCCGTTGCGCACCACCGGCGTGGCCCAGCGGACGATGCCGCGGAAACGCTTGCCGACGGGATTTTCGGTGCCGGCGTAGGCGGCCTTCTCCGGGGCGAAGGGCAGGCCGATCTTTTCCAGTCGTTCCGGGATATAGGGGCCGATCAGGTCGGTGCGGACGTAGGCGCCGATGACGTCGGAAACGTAGATTTCGCCGGGCTTGAGCTTTTTCAGCTCGGCGAAGTAGGTTTCGGCGCGAACGAAGGTGTTGCGGCGTTCGCTGACGTTCCTCAAGGTCCGGTCGGTCAGGTCGCCCTGAGTGACCTTGATTTTTTCGTTGCCCGCCAGATCGACGTAAGTCATTTCGACGAACAGCGGCGTGACTTCGGGTTCGCCCAGGTATTCCGGCGGCCGCAGGTGGAAGTCGCGTGCGTTGTCGGGCAGGATGGGCCGTGTCAGCTTGGTTTCCTGGGTGACCGACTCGACCGGTTCCCATGATTTGGTATCGGGGGCGAGCCGCCAGGGGCCGTGCCGGTACAGTGTGCGCTTGCGCTGTGCCAGGAAGCGCCGGAAGGCGGCTTCGCTGAGGTCGCTGTCGGCCGCCTGCAGGATGTCGGCGTCGCGGGCATAAAGGAAACGGGCGATGTTGCGGGCAGCGTCGGTGGTCAGGGTCTCGATGGCGTCGCGCGAACGCTCGTCGAGTGCCTTGATCGAGTCCGCGGTGACCGTCTTGCCGATTTCCTGGATGGTCTGCAGCGAGGTGTCGGCCATGTCCGCCGCCTTTTGCGACACGGCATCGCCCAGGCCCTGCGCCGTGTACCAGGCGAACCAGGCCAGCAGGAGCAGCGGCACAACCTTGATCAGGACGAAGATGACGATCAGCTTGCCGCGGATTCCGTGCAGAAATTTCGGCAGCCGGTTCTTCATGTATGTCTCTTGGCGGGCGCGGTTGTGGTCAGGCCGGGCTTACTTGTTCTCTGCGCTGGCTGGCGGTGCTGGGTCGGCGGCCGGGGCGGCCGGTGTGACGGCGGCGCTGCCGGCTTCCGTTTCGGTCGTCGTCGCCGGGCGTCGGCGCTTCACGCCGGGCGGTTCCGGAGGCGGGAGCTGCGGGGCTATGGTTTCCAGCTGGTTTTCCCGCATGTATTCGTCCATTTCCCGCCAGCCAGTATACACGCTGGCCTTGGGCAGCCAGCTGTAGATTGCGTAGCAGTCCTCGATGGCCCGCCCGGAATGCCGGCAGGCGCTGCCGACAGCCTTGCCTTCGGCGTCGATCTTGGCTTCCTTGAGCGCCGGGTTCTCGATGCCGAGCTTGGCGGTCACCTGGTCGCAACCGGCCAGCACCATGGCGGTCAGGCTGAGGATGAGGGCGTGCTTGATCATGCGGGGGATTCTCGCATATCTGTCACCAATCTGTCGAAATCTGACCGCCCGGCTAGGCGTTATAATGCGACGACGTTTTTTGTTAGGTGTTGCACATGCTGCGTGTTGTTCGTCCCTTGTTGATTGTTTCCTCCCTGCTGCTGGCTGTGCCGGGCCATGCCGCCAAAGCACCGGCCAAGGCCCCGGCCGTTGAACCGACGTTGGCACATAATCTCGATGCCGCCAACGAAGCCCGTCTGACTGAGATCGTCGAGCGTTATCGCAAGGAAACCGGCAACTCGATTCGCCTGGTCCGGATCGAGAAAGGCGACAAGCCGGCGACCTTGAACCTGCTCAGTCGCTACCAGATGAGCGATGTGCTCAGTCAGCCGAAGGATTTCGTGCCGCTGCACTCGATGATGAGCCGGGCCGGCGTGCCGCTGTCGCTGAGCCTGTCCGAAGTGCTCAAGCCGGGCGTCACCGATGCCCGCGGCCGGCTGGTGGCCTTGCCGGTGCTTTATTCGACGCCGGTGCTGTTCTATAACAAGAACGCCTTCCGCAAGGCCGGTCTGAATCCCGATGTGGCGCCCCGGACCTGGTTCGAAATGCAAGGCTATCTCGACAAGCTGCAATCCGCCGGTTACGACTGTCCGTACACCTCGTCGTGGCCGGTCTGGGTGCATATCGACAATGTCAGCGCCGTTTCCGGGGTGCCGGCCACCGACGCCAAGGGCGGACTGCGGTTCAACGCCCTGCCGCAGGTCAAGCATGTGGCGATGATGGCGACCTGGAGCAAGGCCCGCTATTTCCGCCAGTTCGGTCATGGCAACGAAGCCAGCCAGCGTTTCCGCGACGGTCAGTGCGCGATTATCACCACCGATTCCCGCGAGCATGCCGATTTCCAGGATGCGCGCGGGGTCGAGCTGGGTGTTGCCCCGCTGCCTTATCACGACGACGTCTATGGCGGTCGCCGGCCGACGCTGGCCGACGGGCCGTCGCTGTGGGTGGGAGCCGGCAAGTCGGCGGCCGAATATCGTCAGGCTGCGCGTTTTGTTTCCTTCCTGCTGTCGCCGGAAATCCAGATCGAACTGGTGCGTAACCACGGCGGCCTGCCGATGACCGAAGCGGCGCGCCTGGCTTCGCTCAGCCGCTTGTTGCAGGACGGCAAGCAGGCGCTCGACGCAGCCTACGCCTCGCTGCAGGGCAAGGCCGAGACGCCGTCGCTGCGGGTCAGCAACGTCGATGGCGCCCGTATCATCGCCGACGAAGAGTTGAGCGCCGTCTGGGCAGACGAGAAGCCGGCCAAGGCTGCGCTCGACACGGCGGTCAGCCGCGGCAACTCGGTACTCGGCGCACGCCCCGCCCTGAAGAAGGCGCAACCTTTCTGAGCCCATTGCGCCTGCCGCGCTGGATTGCCCATCGGGGCGGCGGCGCGCTGGCGCCTGAAAACACCCTGGCCGGCATCCGTCTGGCAGCCCGGATGGGATTCCGGGCCGTCGAGTTCGACGTGATGCTGAGCGCCGATGACTCGCCCTTCCTGATTCACGACGAAACCCTGGGGCGCACCACCAACGGCCGTGGCGAGGTCTGCCGGACCACCGACCGGGAACTGGCGGCGCTCGACGCCGGTGCCGGCGAACGGGTACCGACCCTGCGCGAGGCGGCGCTGCTTTGCCGGCGACTGGGCCTGCGCGCCAATGTCGAAGTCAAGCCGGCACGGGGGCAGGCGCGGCAGACTGCCGAAGTGGTCGCCCGCCAGGCGCAGACCCTGTGGGGCGACGATCCGCTGCCGCCGCTGTTGTCCTCGTTCTCGCTGGAAGCCCTTGAAATCTGTCGCGACCTCGCCCCGGAACTGCCGCGGGGCGTGCTGTTCGAAACCTTGCCCGACGATTGGCCGGATGTGGTTCGCCATCTCGGGGCCGTCTCCGTTCATTGCGACGCGACACGACTGAGCGCGGAACAGGTGGCAGCGGTTCGCCGGCAGGGGTTGCCGCTGTGCTGCTACACGGTCAACGCGATAGCGCAGGCAGAGCGCCTGCTGGCCTGGGGAGTGAGCAGCCTGTTTACCGACCGTCTCGATCTTTTTGCGGCGGACGCTGCCGCCTGAGCGCGGATCGGCATTTTTTCTTTTAAAATCACAGGTTCCGTATTCTTCGAGCCCAAGGGGCAGATCGTTCATGAAAAGCGCCGAAATCCGCCAGAAATTCCTCGACTTCTTTGCCGCCAAGGGCCACCAGATCGTCTCCTCCAGTTCGCTGGTGCCGCACGACGATCCGACGCTGCTGTTCACCAACGCCGGCATGAACCAGTTCAAGGACGTCTTCCTCGGTTTCGACAAGCGCCCGTACAACCGTGCGACGACCTCGCAGAAATGCGTGCGTGCCGGCGGCAAGCACAACGACCTCGAAAACGTCGGCTACACCGCCCGCCACCACACCTTCTTCGAGATGCTCGGCAACTTCAGCTTCGGCGACTACTTCAAGCGCGACGCGATCAAGTACGCCTGGGAACTGCTGACCGAGGTCTACAAGCTGCCCAAGGACAAGCTGATGGTCACGGTGTACGCCGAGGACGACGAGGCCTACGACATCTGGCACAAGGAAGTCGGCGTGCCGGCCGAGAAGATCGTGCGCATCGGCGACAACAAGGGCGCCCGCTACGCCTCCGACAACTTCTGGATGATGGGC
>DKNF01000026.1 GCA_002470165.1 Betaproteobacteria bacterium UBA7395
CACCTGATCCGCAACAGCCTGGATCACGGCATCGAGTCGCCGGAAAAACGCATTGCCGCAGGCAAGAGCCCGACCGGGACGATTACCCTGAAGGCCTATCATCAGGGCGGCAACATCGTCATCGAGGTCGGTGACGACGGTGGCGGCCTGCCGCGCGATAAGATCCTGCAGAAAGCCCGCGAGCGCGGCTTGCCGGTTTCCGATCAGATGAGCGATCAGGAAGTGTTCAACCTGATCTTCGAAGCAGGGTTCTCGACCGCCGACCAGGTGACCGATGTTTCCGGACGCGGGGTCGGCATGGACGTTGTCCGCCGCAACATCCAGTCCATGGGAGGGCGCGTCGAAATCGACTCGATGCTCGGGATCGGCACCCGGATGACAGTCCGTCTGCCGCTGACCCTGGCCATTCTCGACGGCATGTCGGTGGCGGTTGGCGACCAGATCTACATCCTGCCGCTGTCGTATGTCCTGGAATCGCTGCAGCCGTCGCCCGGTGACATCAAGACACTGTCCAACCAGGCCCGGGTGGTCCAGGTGCGCGGCGAATACCTGCCGGTGGTCGTGCTGCACGAGATGTTCAATCTCAAGTCGGCGTGGACCGATTTCACCCAGGGGATCATGGTCGTGCTCGACGCCGACGGTGCCCGCGTCGCCCTGTTCGTCGACGCCCTGCTCGGTCAGCACCAGGTCGTGATCAAGAGCCTGGAAGCCAATTACCGCAAGGTGCCGGGTGTCTCCGGCGCGACCATCATGGGCGATGGTCATGTGGCCTTGATTCTCGATGTATCGGCCATCGCTGCGATGGCCAGGACAAGCATGCAGAAGGCCGGGTGACCGGCAGATGAGGAGTTGATGATGGAAGCCATGATTTCCGCAGGAGCGGTCGCCGGCGACGAAGAGCAGGTGGCCAGCGAGTTCCTGACCTTTACGCTGGGCAGCGAGGAGTACGCCATCGATATCCTGAAGGTTCAGGAGATTCGCGGTTACGAGACGCCGACACTGATCGCCAATGCACCGCCGTTCATCAAGGGCGTGATCAACCTGCGCGGCATCATCGTTCCCATCGTCGATCTGCGCATCAAGTTCCGGCTGGGCAAGGTCGAGTACACCCCGTTTACCGTGGTCATCATCCTCAACATCGCCGGGCGGGTCATCGGCGTCGTCGTCGATAGCGTTTCCGACGTGCTTTCGCTGACCCCCGCGCAAATCCGCCAGGCACCGGACTTCTCCGGTAGTTTCGATACCAAGTACATCGTCGGTCTGGCCAGCGTCGAAGCGCGGATGCTGATCGTGACCGACATCGAGCGCCTGATGACCAGCGCCGATATGGAGTTGATCGAGGCGGCAGCCGAGTGAACGGACGTTTCGGGAGGGCGAAATGTTGAATGTGCGCAATTTCAGGATAGGCAGCCGGCTGATCGCCACCACGGTCGGCGCGCTGGCGCTGATGATTGCCTTCGTCGTGATTGCCCTGGTCAGCCTTGGCTTGATCGGCGACAAGGTGCAGACCATCGCCGTCGATAACAATCAGGGCATGGAACTGGCCCACGAAATGCAGGGCTATCTCGGCAACATCGGTCTGCATGCACGCAATGCCTTGCTTTATGAAGAAATCAGCCGGCAGCGCGAGGAGCGGCAGGGTGTCGACCTGGCGATCAAGCGTTACCAGGCCAACGAACGGCAACTGGCCGACATGGCCCTGGCGCCGGAAGCCAGGGCGCAGCTGGGGGAGTTGTCGGCCCTGCGCCAGGGCGCAGAGGCCCGTCTGACGCAACTGTTCGTGCTCGTCGGCGAGGGGAACCGGCCCGATATCGAGGCGTATTTCGTCGATGAACTGACGCCCGCCATGCATGCCTGGCAGGGCGCCATCGGCCAGCTGGTGTCCCGCCAGAAGGCTGCCAATGCCGCGGCGCTCGACGAGGTTGCGAGCATCCGCTCGACTGTCGAACGCACCCTGTTCGGCCTGATCGCATTCGCTGTCGTGATCATGATCCCCGCCGGCATCTGGGTCACGCGGGCGATCACCCGGCCCCTGTCGTCGGCGGTGGCGGTGGCCGAGTCGGTTGCCGGCGGCAATTTCGACAACCGGATCGACGCCGAAGGGCGCGACGAACCGGCGCATCTGCTGCGCACGCTGGCGCGCATGCAGTCCGACCTGAAGGCGCGTACGGCCAGCGAGCGTAAGGTGGCTGCCGAAACCCTGCGTATCAAGGTGGCGCTCGATGTCGGCTCCAACTGCGTCATGCTGGCCGACCCCGACGGGCGGGTCATTTACTGCAACGACGCCCTGCTGGAAATGATGCGGCGCGCCGAAGCCGATATCCGTCAGCAATTGCCGGACTTTCAGGCCGCCGCGCTGAATGGCGGGGCGTTCCGTATCGAGGCGCTGAATCCGGCATTCCAGTCGGACCGGCTGGCTGCCTTGAGCGAGCCGCAGCGCAGCCAGATCAAGCTGGCCTCGCGGACCTTCGCCCTGGTTGCCACGCCGGTGATCGGCGAAGGCAATAGCCGCCTGGGAACTGTCGTCGAGTGGCTGGATCGTACCGGCGAGGTGGCCATCGAACAGGAAATCAGCGACATCATCGATGCTGCCGTGGCCGGTGATTTTTCGCGCCGTGTTTCGCCGGCGGACAAGCAAGGCTTCTTCCTCAAGCTGAGCACCGGCATCAACAGCTTGCTCGATGCCAACAGCCGGGCACTGGAAGAGATCGGCCGGATGCTGTCCCGGCTGGCTGCCGGCGATCTGACCGAGAAGATCGACATGCCCTATCAGGGGCTGCTGGCCAAGGTCAGGGACGATGCCAACGGCACGGTCGACAACCTGAGCGAGATCGTCCTCTCGATCAAGCAGGCCACCGACGCGATCAACACGGCCGCCAAGGAGATCGCCCAGGGGAATCAGGACTTGTCCGGGCGGACCGAGCAGCAGGCGTCCAGTCTCGAGGAAACGGCGTCGAGCATGGAGCAACTGACCGGCACCGTGCACCAGAATGCGGAAAATGCCCGTCGGGCCAACGAACTGGCCGATACCGCGCAGCGGGTTGCCGAGCAGGGGGGCGCCGTCGTCGGCCAGGTGGTGACGACGATGAGCGCCATCCAGCAATCCAGTCGCCGTATCGCCGACATCATCGGCGTCATCGACGGCAT
>DKNF01000050.1 GCA_002470165.1 Betaproteobacteria bacterium UBA7395
CTAGTGCGTCTACCAATTCCGCCACCTGGGCACAGGTGCGAAGAGCCGCCATTATAGAGAAAGAAAAAGTGATGTCAAGAAAGAAGTTGTCGAAGATACGTCGCGCCGATCCGTTTTTCGAGCGCGAGAGCAAACGTTATGAATTCCCTTTGCCGTCGCGCGAATACGTGACGCAAATCCTGACCGACGAAGGTTGCCCCCTGAGCTTTGCCAATCTGGTCGATCTGCTCGACATTGCCCCGGTCGAGCGCGAAATGTTCCAGCGCCGCCTCGGCGCCATGGAGCGCGAGGGCCAGTTGTTGCGCAACCGCAAGGGTGACTACATCCTGCCCGAACGCGCCAGCCTGACCGCCGGGCGCATCCAGGGACACCAGGATGGTTACGGTTTTCTGGTACCCGATGACGGCAGCGCCGACATCTTTCTCGACCAGCGGCAGATGGGCAAGGTGCTGCATGGCGACCGGGCGCTGGTCCGGATCACCGGTACCGACCGTAAAGGACGGCCGGAAGGCAGCATCGTCGAAGTCACCGAGCGGGTGAATACCCGCCTGGTCGGCCGCGTTTTCGTCGAACACGGCGTCGTCATCGTTGCTCCGGAAAACAAGCGCATCGCCCAGGACATCCTGGTGCCGCCGGAAAAGAAATCCAAGCTCAAGATCCAGTCCGGCCAGGTGGTGATGGTCGAGATCATCGAGCAGCCCAGCAAGTTTTCCCAGCCGATCGGGCGCATCGTCGAGGTGCTCGGCAATTATGCCGATCCGGGCATGGAGATCGAGATTGCCCTGCGCAAGCACGACCTGCCGTTCGAGTTTTCCAAGGCGGCGCTCGAGGAAAACAAGCAGATGCCGGACAAGGTGCGCAAGACGGACTTCAAGGGCCGTGAGGACCTGCGCGAATTGCCGCTGGTCACCATCGACGGTGAGACTGCCCGCGACTTCGACGACGCCGTCTTTTGCGAAAAGCAGGGGCGCGGCTGGCGTCTGGTGGTGGCGATTGCCGATGTCTCGCACTATGTGCGCCCCGGCATGGCCCTCGACAAGGAAGCGCTGGAGCGCGGCAATTCGGTGTACTTCCCGCGCCGGGTCATCCCGATGCTGCCGGAAAAGCTGTCCAACGGCATCTGTTCGCTGAATCCCGACGTCGAACGCCTGGCCATGGTCTGCGACATGTCGATCAGCGCCGCCGGCAAGATCGGCAAGTACCGTTTCTATCCGGCCGTCTTCCGCTCGCATGCGCGGCTGACCTACAACAAGGTCTGGTCCTGGCTGTCGGGCGAGGGCAAGCCGCAAGGCGATGCCGAACAGGCGGTGCTGCCGCACGTGCACAACCTGTACAAGCTCTACGCCGCCCTGCACAAGGCGCGCGGCCAGCGTGGCGCGATCGATTTCGAGACCACCGAAACGCAGATGCTGTTCAACGATCAGGGCAAGATCGAGAACATCGTCCCGGTGGTGCGCAACGACGCCCACCGCATCATCGAGGAATGCATGCTGGCGGCCAACGTCTGCGCCTCCGACTTCCTCGCCGAGCACAAGCAGACCTGCCTGTACCGCATCCACGAGGGACCGTCCGAGGAAAAGCTGCGCAACCTGCGCACCTTCCTCGGCGAGTTCGGGATGGCCTTGAGCGGCGGCGACGATCCGCGTGCCAAGGACTACGCCGCCCTGCTCGAGAAGATCAAGCCGCGGCCGGATTTCCAGCTGCTGCAGACGGTGATGCTGCGCTCGCTGCGCCAGGCCATGTACAGCCCCGACAACGTCGGTCACTTCGGCCTGGCCTACGAGCACTACACGCACTTCACCTCGCCGATCCGACGTTATCCGGACCTGCTCGTGCATCGTGCGATCAAGGCCGTGCTGGCCGGCGAGAAATACGAGCCGAGCAAGCCCTGGGACGACATCGGCCTGCAATGCTCGGCGACCGAGCGGCGCGCCGACGAAGCGACGCGCGATGTCGAGAACTGGCTGAAGACCTTCTTCATGAAGGAGCGCATCGGCGAGGTTTTTGCCGGGACGATCTCGGCAGTCACCGCGTTTGGCATTTTCGTTGCGCTGGACGAGGTCTATGTCGAAGGTCTGGTTCACGTCTCGGAACTGGGGCAGGACTACTTCCAGTTCGACAACATCAAGCACCAGATGCTCGGCGAGCGCAGCGGCGAACGCTTCCGTCTCGGCGACCGGGTGCGGGTCAAGCTGGTTCGCGCCGACCTCGAATCGAACAAGATCGACTTCGTGCTCGTCCGTGACCAGCCAAAAACGGCGACGGCGGAGAAAGCCGCGGGCAAGAAAGCCGTCGCCCGGCGTCGTCGCTGACCGCCTGTTGCAACTGCGGCACAGGGGCGCATTCAATGCGCCCCATTTTCGTGTGCCGTGGATCGGCATATGACCAAAGTGATAAAATGTTTGTTTGATCCATGCATCTTGAGGGCAGGATGAGGTACGAAGCTGACGCTCCGTTGGTGGTCGAATCACAACTTGGACAGATCATGGCGGATTTGCCGCCGGCGCTGGAAACGGGCAATTACCTGATCGACGACGAACATCGTCTGCTGCTCGGGATCATGAAAAACCTGCGTCGGGTTTGTGTCGATCCGGACCGCCTGGACAGTTGCCGCGGCTGCGATCGCCTGCGCCAGAACGCCTGCGAGAAGGAAGTCGTCAGTCAGCTTGGCGACCTGTTTGCCTTCATCCTCGATCATTTCGCGACGGAAGAGCGCATCATGCGCGACGCCCTGATGTCGATGACCGACAAGGCCCTGTGCGATGCCCACATCGAGGATCATGCGGCGATTGCCCAGAAAGTCCAGGAAATCGTCTCCCGGCTCGACAGCGAACAAACCGTCCGCCGTATCCGCGAACTCGATGCCTTGCTCGGGCGCTGGGTTGATAACCACATCGGCTTGCACGACCTGATGCTGGTCCGCTGGCTGAACAACGAGCAGGGCGTGGTCAAGGTCGGGCAGTCGGACTGAATACCGGATTCGCACCGATCCGGTGCGGCGCGGTAGAATTCGGCTCCTTCCTCCGGATAGTCCGCCATGACATCGCGCCTGATCTACGGCTTTCATGCCATTACCGCCAAGCTTCGCCAGGATCCCGAATCGCTGAAGGAAATCCTGATCGACGCCGGCCGGCAAGATGCCCGTGCCCGCGAGTTGTTGAAGCACGCCGAACTGCAGGGGGTGAAGTTCATCCTCGCCGATAGCAAGCGCCTCGACGATCTGGCCGGCGGCGGTCGGCACCAGGGGGTGGTTGCCCGCATCGAAGGCGCGCGCAAGCCGGCGCATCTCGACGATGTGCTCGATACGCTGGAGGAGCCGGCCTTCCTGCTGGTCCTCGATGGCGTCACCGATCCGCGCAATCTCGGCGCCTGCCTGCGCGTCGCCGACGCCGCCGGTGTCCATGCGGTGATCGCGCCCAAGGACCGGGCCGCCGGCCTCAACGACGTGGCCGTCAAGACCGCCTGCGGCGCGGCCGAAACCGTGCCCTACGTGATGGTCACCAACCTGGCGCGCACGCTGCGCGAACTGAAGGAGCGCGATATCTGCGTGATCGGCACGGCCGGCGAAGCCAGCGAGGATCTTTACGCTGCCGAATGGCCGCAGGCCACCGCCTGGGTCATGGGCGCGGAAGGCGAGGGCATGCGCCGTCTGACTCGGGAAACCTGCGACCAGCTGGTCAGCATTCCCATGCATGGCAGCGTCGACAGCCTGAACGTCTCGGTTGCCGCCGGTGTCTGCCTGTTCGAAGCCCGTCGCCGACGTCGCTGAATTCATGACCCATCGTCGTGCCGTCGCCTTGATGGTGCTGGTGACGCTGCTGTGGAGCATCGCCGGGGTCGTTGCCCGTCACCTGGAAGCCGCTGCCGGCTTCGAGGTCAATTTCTGGCGCAGCGGCTTCAACGCACTGGCGCTGGCCATCGGCCTGACCTGGCTGCGCGGGCCGGGGCTGTGGGCCGGCCTGCTGAACGCGCCGCGCATCGTGTGGATTTCAGGATTGTGCTGGGCGGTGATGTTTACCGCCTTCATGCTGGCGATCACCATGACCACGGTCGCCATGGTGCTGGTGACGATGGCCCTCGGGCCGATGATCACCGCGCTGTTTGCCCGTTTCTTCCTGAAGCAGCGCCTGCCGCTGCGGACCTGGCTGGCGATCGCGCTGGCCGGGCTGGGCATTGCCTGGATGTTCGGCGCCGAAG
>DKNF01000193.1:0-514 GCA_002470165.1 Betaproteobacteria bacterium UBA7395
TCGAGATGGACGGACCCGAGATGCCGATCATGGACGGCAGCTCCGATGCGTTCGTCGAGGCGATCGACTCGGTCGGGCTCGCCGGTGGCGCCCAGGCGCAGCGACAGGGCCTCGGCGTGCCGGCGCAGATGGCTGACTTCGAGACTGTCGGCGCGGGTGTCGAGCATGCCCTGGACGCCGACGGCGAGCAGGGCCATGGTGATTTCGTTGCGGAAGTTGAATACCGGCACCGCCGCTGCCGTCACCCCCGGCACCTTGTGGAAGCCGTCGGTGGTGGCAAAGCCCCTGGCCCTGACGTCGGCCAGCAGGGCTTCAACACCGGCCTTGCTCTTCAGTTCAGGCGGCACGTCCGGCGCCTTCATCTCGGCAGCGAGCAACGGCGCGACGACCTTGCGCGGCATCCACGCGGCGAACACCCGGCCGGTGGCCGACGACAGCAGTTCGAGCACGGTGCCGGTGATGACATTGACCGTGATCGGCCGGCGCGGCCTTTCCCAGCGCACCACCACCGGAC
>DKNF01000193.1:630-6441 GCA_002470165.1 Betaproteobacteria bacterium UBA7395
CCAGCGCACCACCACCGGACCGCGGTCGCCCCAGACGGCGAGTGCGGTGGTCTGGTTGATCTCGTCGCGCAGTTCGGCGATGGCATTGAGGCCGAGGCGTACCCGGTCGAGGCGGTCGAGGGCGACCAGGCCGACGTTGAGCGCGAACGGCCCGAGGTCGTAACGCGAACTCATCGGGTCCTGTTCGACCAGGCCGGCGCGGATCAGGCTGACCAGGTAACGGTGCGCTTTCGACGCCGGCATCCCGGCAGCCGCCGCAATGTCCTTGAGCATCATCGAGCGCTGCCCGTCGACCATGGCCCGCAGGATGCTCATGCCGACCTCCATCGACTGCACGCCGTGCTTGCCGTCAGTATCCTCGCTCATCGCCAAAAATTCCTCATTACAAAATAGGTTCTATAATAATGCACTTCGACAGCCAAGCGACAAGCCCCATGAACTCCCTGCGCGTCTATGCCATCGACGGCATCACCCCGGTGGTTGATCCGACCGCCTACGTCCATCCCAGCGCCGTCCTGATCGGCGACGTGATCGTTGGTCCGGGCTGTTACGTCGGCCCCTGCGCCAGCCTGCGCGGCGATTTCGGCCGGCTGATCCTGGAACGCGGCGCCAACCTCCAGGACACCTGCGTCATGCACGGTTTTCCCGGCACCGACACGGTGGTCGAGGAAGACGGGCACATCGGCCACGGCGCCGTGCTGCACGGCTGCCGCGTCGGACGCAACGCGCTGGTCGGCATGAACGCGGTGATCATGGACAACGCCGTGATCGGCGCCAACAGCATCGTCGCCGCTTCAAGCTTCATCAAGGCCGGCCAGGAAATTCCCGACGGCGTGCTGGTCGCCGGCCTGCCCGGCCGCGTCGTCCGCCCGCTGAGCGCCGAGGAAATCGCCTGGAAGGGCGAAGGCACGAAAACCTACCAGGACCTGACCCGGCGCTGCCTGGCCACGATGGTCGAAACGGCACCGTTGACTGAGGTCGAAGCCGACCGCCGGCGCATCGAGATCGCCGGCGTGATCCCGCTGGTCGACCTGAAGAAGGATTCAGCGGCTTAAGGGATCGTCCTGGCTGAAGCGGTTGGCCAGGGTCGCGTCCTCGACCGGCGTGCTGCCGTCGGCCACGCACAGCATGGCATCGAGGTGACGCGACGAGGCCGTCTCCAGGCGCCGGTAGATTTCCTTGCACAGCAGGCGTGCCTGCTGGCCGGGCCACTGGGCGGGCAACAGGACTTCGGGCAGTTCCGGATCGCGCAGCAGCATGCGCCGGTAGTCGTGGATCAGCAGGATGCGCAGCAGGAAGGCATCCTGATCGCTCAACACCAGTCGCTGGTCGCGCTGCAGTTCGTCGAGAATCGGCTGGTAGCGAGTGACGAAATGCCCGTAGGCTTCGGCCAGCGCCGGCAGGTTCCAGGCGCGGCTGACCAGATCGGCGTCGCTGGCCGACATGGCCGACCGCGAATCGGCGGCGAACAGCGGCAACAGGGCTGACAAGGCCGAAGACAGGCCCTCGGCAACCAGTGCATCGAGCACCGCCGAGAGTTCAGCGCCCGGGTGCACGAAGCACTCGCTGCCGAGCATGCCGAAGCCCTGCCAGGCGAGCGCGCTGCGCACCTGTTCGCGGGTCTTCTGGGGCAGTTCGCCGACCTGGAGGATCAGGCGCCAGCGGTGATCCCACAGCGGCGCCCGCGAGGCGTAGATGTGCCGGGCGGCTTCTTCGAAACGTCGCCGGCCGGCGGCGGTCAGGGCATAATCGGCACGACGGCCGATGGTTTCGGTACACAACCATTCTTCCTTGACCAGGCGGAAGACCGAAGTCCGGATCAGGCGCTCGTTGAGGTCAAGCGGTTCCAGCAGGCGGATCAGGCTGCCCAGCCAGATCTTGCCGCCACGCGGCAGAATGGCGTCGCCAAAGACGGTGATGATCAGCGAACCGGCCTGCACCCGGCGTTTCTGCCGGAATGCGCTGAGACGCTGCTGTATTTCACTATTCACGGAATCACGACCCCGGGCACTTGCCGATCAGGAAGAATCGAATTAAATCATTTATCAGCATAATTTAAAAGACTTTTTCATGACAACCGCAGAAACAACCAACACCAACACGACACACATTTCAATTTTTTTGATTTTTATATGTAACATTTTCGGAAAACCAGAAAATCCCATCTCACGCGCACGCCTGATCGCCGCATTGCTGCTCGGCAGCGCGCTGTCGTTTACCCCGGCATACGCCGAACTGCCACGGCACCTGGCGGTTCCGGGCGGCGTTGCCGTAATCGATCTGGGACCAGACAACCGCCCACGCCCACAGGCGTTCCACAACACCAGCCCGCTCGCTGTTGTCGCCCATGCCGGACGCTGGCACGCCCTGCTCGGCATCCCCCTCGATGCCCTGCCGGTTCCGCTGGACGTCACCGTCGCCGACGCGGCGGCGACCAGGACAATCAGCATTCCGGTCGGCACGAAGAACTATCCTGAACAGCGTCTGACCATCAAGGAAAAACGCAAGGTCGAACCTTCACCGGAAGACCTCGCGCGCATCGAGCGCGAGCAGGCGCATACCGCCGAACTGAAACGCCGCTTCAGCACCGGCAACCCCGACACCGGTTTCTCGCGGCCGGCCGACGGTCGTCTGTCATCGCGTTTCGGTCTGCGCCGTTATTTCAACGACCTGCCGCGCAACCCGCACAACGGGCTCGATTTCGCCGCCCCCAGCGGCGCGCCGGTCCGCGCACCGGCCGCTGGCACGGTGATCGACACCGGCGATTATTTCTTCAACGGCAACAGCGTCTTCCTCGATCACGGCCAGGGCCTGATCAGCATCTACATGCACCTGTCGCGCATCGATGTGCAGGTGGGGCAACGCGTTGCCCGCGGCGAACGCCTGGGCGCCGTCGGCGCCACCGGCCGCTCGACCGGGCCGCACCTGCACTGGACGGTCATTCTCAACGATACGCCGGTCGACCCGGAGCTGTTTCTCGCCCGCCCCTGAGGGCCGCGCTTACATGCCGAGCGACTTGAGCAGGTCGTCGTGGTCGTTGGCCGGCGCCTGCACGGCGGCCGGTTTGCCGGCGGAGGCAGCCGCCTGAGCGATCAGTTCGTCGGGGTCGGTCACTTCCTGGGCGTCGAAGTCGAACAGCTTGATGAACTCTGTGCGATCGATCGCCAGTTCGAGGTAGAAGATGTTGTTGCGGCTGGTATAAAAGGTGACCCGGCGCGCTTCCGGCTTGTCCAGATTGGTATCGACACTGAGCATGACCTGCTTGCTGAGCACCAGCATCTTCGGCTGATTCTGGGTGATGTGGGTCTGCAATTCACGTCCGACCTTGCCGGTGAAATTGCCGACGATCTGGTTCATCAGTTCGCCCATCACGTTACTGACTTCATCGGCCGTGTGCGAACTGGCCAACTCATCCTTCGCCATGCCCATGCTCAGGAGATAACTCTCGTAGAGCTCCATCGCCGCCGAGGCGGAGAAGTTGATCACGACCAGGCCGGTGAAACCACCGTCGAAGAGCACGAAACAGCCGATGTCCGGCTTCAGGCAGGTCTTGCTGATGCGCTGGACCATGCCGGAATAACGGATCTGGCTCTGCGTGGCGACATTGAGGACATCGGTCACCGAGTTGCACAGGCTCATCAGGATGTCTTCGGTGCCAAAGACGACAGGTTTGTCTTGTTCGATCATGATTCGGCAAAGTCTCGGTGAATTAACAATATCCGCATATATAGCACAGTCACGGACGACTTGCCGGCCTTCACCTTGATGCCGCATCATGCGCCGTGCGCGAAATCATCCTGGAACTGCATCGCGAGGCCCCTGCCAAGCCCGCCGAAGGCCAGCCCTGCAATGGCTGCGGAGTCTGCTGCGCACTCGAAACCTGTCCGCTCGGCCGCTTGCGCTTCCTGCAACGGCACGGTCCGTGCCCGGCACTGACCTGGTCGGCCGGGGCCGGACGCTATCACTGCGGCCTGCTACTGGCCGCCGGCCCCGACAGCCTGACCGGCCGGCTCTGCGCCCGCTGGATTTCCGCCGGCAGCGGCTGCGACTGTAGCGCCGAAATTCAGTCCTGAGCGATGGCTGCGGTCAGCGCGATTTCGACACGGTATTCCGGTTTCGCCAGCCTGGCCTGCACGCAGGCGCGGGACGGCGCACAGCCTGCCGGCACCCAGACATCCCAGACGGCGTTCATGGCATCGTAGTCGGCCATGTCGGCCAGGTAGATCGTCGCCATGAGCAAATGGCGCTTGTCACTGCCAAGCTGCGCCAGCAAGCGCTCGACGCTGGCCAGCATGTCGGCGGTCTGCTCGGCGATGCCGGCATCGGCCAGCGCAGAAACTTCGACGAGGTAGACGGTGCCGTTGTGCACCACGGCATCGGAATAGCGGCGTGTCGTGCCGTAACGTTGAATCGACATTTCCCGTTCCTGAAAAGCGTGAAGCCCATGCGTTTGAGGCATGGGCTTCGTTTGCTGCACCCCCGACACACCCGGTCGGGGTAACCGGCTTTACGCCGTATGGGGAGTACTACACGGTAATCTCAAGAAATGCTTCCTTTGACAACTGCCATAGAATCTCCTGCAACGCAGCATTGACTGCCACTGCATGCCGGGCTTGCTGCACACTCGACACGACTTCAGCTTACCACTCTGAAAATAAAAAACCAGCCTGTTTTTTTCTCCAGCAAATTCCCTTACGCCATGTTTGGTCAAACCCGTGCAATCGGCGAGAATGACGGGACTCGCACCACGCCAACGGGATCATGGACAACCTGATCAAGGACACTGCAACGCTGGAGCTTTTCTGCTGGCTCGACGCAGGCGCCGACCTGCCCGGCTGGGACATTCTCAAGGGCAGCCCCTTCGGTGCCACGCTGGCCGCGCCGCAGGGCGGCGCACCGAGTGCCGGCGACCAGTTGCTGTCGGTGCAGAATTATTTCGCCGAGTACCACCTCGAATATTTCCGGCAACGGCGCTACAACCATTTTCCCAGCCGCCTGCATGCCCTGCTGCAGTTCGCCACCCGGACCGACGCGATGACCTTCCGCCACAAGCATCCGGATCGCGTCTTCGGCAAGAACCTCTCCTGCTCGCGGACCAAGGGCGCCTACATCTGCTCCTTTCACGATGCCAGCTGGCTCGATTATTTACGCCTGCCGCACAGCCTGTCGCTCGAAGCGCTCGACGAAGTCGCCGAGCATTACTGGTCGGGACGCACCGTCGAGGAAGTCGGCCTGACCTTCATGAACGAACCCTGGCAGGAACCGCCGGTGATCGAGGCGCTTTACCAGGGCAGCCTCGAACCAGTCTGGGGCCATGAGCAATCCGGCTGGCTGCCCGGCTTCAGATAGGAAATCCCATGCGTCGCCTCGTCACCGCCCTGATCATCGTCGTCATCCTGGCCGTCGCGGCCTTCTGGCTGAGCCGCCCCAAACCGGTTGCCGTCACCGTCGCCAGCGTCGGCACCGGCACCGTCGAAGCCACGCTGGCCAATACCCGCGCCGGCACGATCGAGGCCTGCCAGCGCACCAAACTGTCGACCATCGTCGGCGGGCGCATCGAATACCTCGGCGTCAAGGAAGGCGACAAGGTCGAAAAAGGCCAGTTGCTGCTCAAGCTCTGGAACGACGACCAGCAGGCCAGTTCGGCACTGGCGTCCGCTCAGGTGACGCTGGCGGCGAAGCGTGCCGAGGAAGTGTGCATTGCCGCGACCAACGCCGAAAAGGAAGCCAGCCGGCAGGCCGAACTGCGCGCCCGCGGCTTCGTCTCGCCCAGCCGCGAGGAAAGCGCCCGCACCGACGCCGAGGTCCGCC
>DKNF01000245.1 GCA_002470165.1 Betaproteobacteria bacterium UBA7395
GCGCTGCTGGCCGAGGGTCGCGTTCAGCCGGCCGTCCAGGCGGGTCGGCCGCAGGCTGCTGTGCAGGCGGATGGCGTCGAGCTGACGGACAGCGAGTTCCAGTTGCAGCGCGCCATCGTCAACTTCGCCCTGCCAGACGCCGCGTCCGGAAAGTTCGCCGCCGCCCAGGCGGGCCTGCAGTTCGGGGAACGCCAGTTGTCCGTCCAGCCAGGTGGCTTGTCCCTGCAGGCGCTCGATCGGCAATCCCGGCGCGTCGAGCGGCGCGGCTTGGCGGTTGTTCAGGTCGAAGCGGGCGCTTACCCCGCCGGCCGCCGGTGTCACCTTGAGATCGAGGTCGAGGCGGGCGTCGGGCAGTCCGTCGCGCCAGGCCGCCGGGTCGATGTTGGCGAGCTTGATGTCGGCCTCGACCAGCGGCATCGCCGCGAACGGGTTCAGGCTGACCCGGGCATGGCCTTCGATGCCGGCGCGGGCGTCGAGTTTGACGGTGAAGCCGGCCAGCGGCCCCGCCGCTTGAAACGCCAGCGCCAGCGGTTTGTCGTCCAGTTGCCCCTGGAGCTCGCCGCTGCCCTCGAGCGGGAAGGGGGCCTGGCCGTCGAGCTGCACCTGGCCGCGCACGGCGACATCGCCGCTGTGCAGGCGCAGGTCGTCGATGCGATGGTGGCGGCCGTCGCTGTCGATCCGCGCCGCCAGTTCGCGGGCGATTTCCTGTCCGCCGTGGTGCAGGCGGGCGATGCGCAATTCCCCGACATGGACGGCCAGGGGCAGCTGCAGGTCGGCCGGCTCGACGGTCGGGGTGTCGCTGGCCGGGGTCGTGATGCTCAGGTTGCTCGTGCTCAGGGACTCGATCTGCAGGCGCTGCTGCAGCAGGGCACCGGGTGTCCAGGCCAGCGCGAGGTCGGTGGCGACGATGGTGGTGTCGCCATCCTGCCAGCGCAGTTCGCCGATCGTGAGCGGGCCGCCGAGGCGGCCGTCAGCCTGCTCGACCTGCAGGCGATTGCTGCTCAGCATGCCGGCCAGATTCAGGGCGAATTGCAGTCCGCTGCCGGTACTGACCAGCCAGTAGCCGGCGGCGCCGGTGACGACGACCAGGGTCAGCAGGAGTGGTAGCAGGCGGCGCATGTCAGAACGGGATGGCCAGCGAGAAGTGCAGTTGCAGGCGACCTTCGCGTTCGCCGTAAGCGAGGTCGGCGCCGATCGGGCCGGCCGGGCTGCGCCAGCGCACGCCGAGGCCGTAACCGGCGGCAAGGCGGATGTCCTTGAGTCCATCGACGGCGTCGCCGGCATCGACAAACAGCGCCAGGCCCCAGTCGTCGTTCAGCCAGTGCGTGTACTCGGCGCTGGCCACCGCCAGGTAACGGCCGCCCACGGTGGCTTCGCCTTCCTTGATGCCCAGGCTCTGATAGGCGTAACCGCGGACCGAACCGGTGCCGCCGGCGCGGAACAGGTAGTCCTGCGGAATGCGCAGGCGCGAGTCGGCGAAGGTCCGCCCCAGTTCGCCGCGCAGGGCCAGGGTGTCGCGGGGGCCAACCGGCAGGTAGTGCTGGATGCGCCCGTGCAGGCGGACGAAATTCTGGTCCGACAACGCCGCCCTGGCGCCGCCGCCGACGCTCAACTGGAGTACCGTGCCGGCGCGCGGGTCGAGCAGGTTGTCGATCCGGCGCCAGGTCCACATGGCGTTGGGCACCAGCGCCCGGCTGGTGATGTCGGCACTGCCGTCGGGCCAGCGGGTTTCGCGCTGCCAGTTCAGCGACAGGCGCTGCTCGACGCTGCCGCGCTGCTGCACGCTTTGAATGCCCAATGCGTGGCGTTCGGTGCGCAGCTTCTCGATGTCGCTGGTTTCGCGGACAAAGCCGATGCTGTGCCGGCGCTGTTTGTCGTCGGGCGGCAGGATCACGTCGCTGTAGAAGGTCTGCCGTTTCTGTTCGAGACGCAGGCCGGTATCGAATTCCCAGGCCTGGCCGAAGAGGTCGGGCGTGTTGTAATTGGCCTCGACCCGGGCGCCGGTATTGGAACTGGCACCGATACCGAAGCCGGCGCGATGGCCGGGGCGCTCGCGGACCCGCAGGCGGACCGGGGCGACGGCGTTGCCGTCGGCGTCGATTTCTGCGGCAGCGGTATCGAGTTCGGCACGGACGCTGGCAAAGTACGGCGTCGATTGCAGGATGCCGGTCAGGGTCTGCAGGTCGGCCGCCCGGTAGGGCTCGCCCGGCCTGACCTGGCGGTTGTAACGGGCGACCAGTTCCGGCGTGTAGCGGTGCAGGCCGCTGAATTCCAGTTCGCCGTAGCGGTAGCGCGGGCCGGCATCGTAGCGGGCGCTAAGCACGGCGCGCGCCGATTCGGCATCGATGTCGGCGCGGCTGTCGACCAGCCGGGCGTCGGCATGTTCGTTGGCCAGCAGTTCGGCCAGCACTTGCTGCTTGGCGGCATTCCAGTCTTCCTGGCGGAAGGGCTGGCCGGCCGGCAGTCGCCAGCCGGTTATCAGTGCCTGGCGACGTTCGTGGTCGATGGGACCATCGACATTCAGGTCGACACGCTCGATCAGTGTCCGCGGCCCCGGATCGACACGCAGTTGCAGTCCGTCGTGGTCGACGATGTCGATGTCCGGCGAGAAGTAGCCCTCGGTGGCGAGAATGTCGCGGGCCTGGGCTTGCAGCCGCTGGGGGCCGGCTTCCGCCTGCAGGAAAGGCGACAGGCGGCTGGCCAGCGCTGCCGGTGCCTCGATCCGCAACTGGGCTGCGGCTGGCAGGGTCAGGCAGGCAAGCAGCAGGGGCAGGGCGAGGCGGAGGCAGCGCATCAATGGTCTCCGTTCTCCCTTGGTTCTTCTGGCGGCAGCAGGAAGCTGCGCGGTTGCTGGCGGAAACGCCGGCCGAGTGCCGCCAGCAAGGGGCCCCAGTGGGCGAAGGCGATGCGCCGGGCGCCCATGGCTGTGCGCAAGGCCAGCGCGAAACTGACGCCGAGGTTGGTCAGCCCGATCAGGGCAACGCCGAGTGCGCCCCAGAGCAAAGCCTGCCAGGCCATGGCGAACTCGAAACCGCCGAAGGCGTAACCCAAGTTGGCGGAGGAGAAGGCGATGTGGCGGATATCCAGCGGCAGGCCGAGCAGGGTGCCGATCATGCCGGTCGAGCCGAGCATGCAGCCGAACAGGAAGTTCCCCATGATGCCGCCGAGGTGGTTTTCGATGTAGTCCCCGGTGCGCGCGGCCCGTTCCTTGCCGGCCAGGCGCTGCAGCCAGCCGAGGCGGGCGATGCGCGGGCCGATGTTGGCGTAGGCGGCACGGTTGTCGAAATAGCCGCTGATCAGGCCGGACAGGAACAGATAGAAGCCGGCAATGGCCGCGTGCGGGATGGCCCACGACAGCGGGTCGAAATCGGCCATCAGGTGCGCCGCCTTGGCGGCATCGACCGCCGGCCCGCCGAACAGGAAAGCGGCGGCAAGGCTGACCAGGACGGCGACCGGCAGGGCGACCATGACGTTACCGCCGATCGCCGCCAGCTGGCTGCGGCTGACCGCTGCCGCGACGTCGGCAATGCGTTCGAGATCGGCCTGGCGGTTCGGCTTGAGTCCGTCGAGCAGCCCGGCCAGCGTCTGCGCGGTCATGGCCGGCTGCTTGGTGGCGACGGTGAAGCCGAGCAGGAAGATGGTGACGAAGCCCAGTCCGTAAATCATGCTGAACAGGAAGGCCTCGACGAACAGCGGCGCACCGAGTGCCGCCGCCTTGATCTTGAGCAGGGCCATGATGCCGATCAGGACCCCGGCGCCGGCCGCCGAACGCCACATCCGGCGGTAGTCGGTACGGGTTTCGCAGATGTAGTGTTCGCCGGAGCGGGCGGCGTTTTCGGTGACGCGCACGGCCAGCACGCCGGACAGTTGCTGCATGTAGTGACGCAGGCTGTGGCGGCGGTTTTCCGCCAGGAAAACTTCGCGGGCGAAGGTCGTCCAGTCGCGGATGGCAACCTCGTGCGGGGCATTGCGCAGGCCGGCGGTGAGGATGCGGGTGAGTTCGGTGATGCGCTGCAGGCTTTGTTCGCTGCGAGTCAGGATGTACGAGAGATGCAGGCTGGTGCCGATGGTGAGCGCCCGCTTCCGGATCCGGTTGAGGGTGTCCTGGCACTGGTCGACAATGACCAGCAACTGATCGCCGTTGTCGAAGCGGCTGTCGTCGCCGTCGAGCCCGGCGCGGAAGCTGCGGACGAATTCCAGCGCTTCGGCCGAGAGCGCGACGAAGCGCGGCGAATCGTCCTCAAGGTTGGGTGAGGCACGCATCAGCTCGCCTTCCAGGCCCAGGCCGCTGACCCGGTGGGCGAGCAGCAGCAGCGCGTCGAGCATCTGTTCCTGCACGCCGCGTCGGTCCATTTCGCGGAAGGTTTCGGGCGGCGCCAGGATTTCCCAGAAGCGGTGCGCCAGCTCGGCCGGAACGGCTTCCAGCCAGCGCCAGTCGTTGCGGTCGGAGAAGATCAGGTGCAGGCAGTCCTTCATCCGCCTTTCGTCGGGCACTTCGGGCAGCAGGCGGTTGCCGAGGATGCGCCACCATTCGGAAAAGAAACCGGTGCCGGGCAGGATGCCGCTGTCGGTGAAGAAACTCAGCAGGCGACGGCTGCCGACGAAATGGATGACGTGATGCCGGAAGCCGGCACGCAATGCCGCATCGTCTTCCAGTCGTTCGAGCATCAGCGCGTAGCGACGGTTACTCTGGTCGTCGCCGGCGTTTTCCGGGCGCAGGGCGGCGATCAGCCGGCGCAGCAGTTCAAGCTCGCAGGCTTCCGGATTGCGGAAGTCCTCCAGTGCGGCAAGCAGGCGCTGGTCGCCGGTCGGGCGGTAATCGCCAAAGTATCGGGTCAGACGGTGGATCAGTGTTTTCAAAGGCATTGTCGGGACAAACGGGCTTGCCCGGTGGTTCAGGTCGTACCATGATATCCCGTGGCGCGTGAAACCCGTCTTTTCCAGCCTGTTGTCTTGGTGACGATTCGTAATAGAATGCGGGCTGCAATATCAATAACAACCCTTTCCACAGGAAGAACCATGAACCTCGTCAAGAAATCCATCGCTGTTGCCCTGCTGGCCGGCATCGGCTTCTCCGCCGTTGCCCAGGAACGCGTCTATGTCATCGACCAGCGCGACGTCGTCGCCAAGTCGGGTGCTGGCCTGTGCTGGCGCACCGGCTACTGGACCCCGGCCGGCGCCGCTGCCGACAAGGCCGGTTGCGAATGCGACAAGGACCTGCTGCCGAAGGAAGCCTGCGATGGCAAGGCTGGCGCTGCTGCAACCCCGGCTGTCGCCGGCCCGAAGCCGACCGGTGAGAAGATCACCGTCGCCGCTGATGCCCTGTTCGACTTCAACAAGGCTGTCCTGCGTCCGGAAGGCAAGGCCAAGCTCGACGAACTGGTCGCCAAGGCTGCCCAGATCAAGCTCGAAGTGATCCTGGCCGTCGGCCACACCGACCGTATCGGCGGTGCTGCCTACAACCAGAAGCTGTCCGAGAAGCGCGCCGCCGCGGTCAAGGAGTACCTGGTTGCCAAGGGCATCGAAGCCAACCGCGTTTACACCGAAGGCAAGGGCAAGACCCAGCCGGTCACCGGCGACACCTGCAAGGGCAACGCCAAGACCAAGGCCCTGATCGACTGCCTGCAGCCGGATCGCCGCGTCGACATCGAAGTCATCGGCACCAAGTAATAGCGACTTTGTTGCACAAAGCCCTGCCTCGGCAGGGCT
>DKNF01000027.1 GCA_002470165.1 Betaproteobacteria bacterium UBA7395
CAGGACCCGGACATCATCATGATCGGCGAGATCCGTGACCTGGAAACCGCCGAAATGGCCATCCAGGCCGCGCTGACCGGACACCTTGTACTCGCCACTCTGCATACCAACGACGCGCCGTCGGCGATCACGCGTCTGCTCGATCTCGGCGTGCCGGCCTACCTGATCAACTCGACCCTGCTCGGCATCATGGCCCAGCGGCTGGTGCGCACCTTGTGCCCGCACTGCAAGAAAAGTGTGCCGATCAGCGACGAGGAGCGGGTGGCCTGGCGTAGCCTGGTGCATCCCTGGAAGGCGGCCGAGCCCACCCACATCCATCACGCGACCGGTTGCCTGGAGTGCCGGATGACGGGCTACAGCGGCCGTATCGGGGTCTACGAAATACTGGTCAATTCGCCCGAGGTCCGCCGCCTGATCCGCCCCGGCGCCGAGATCCCGAAAATCCGCGAACAGGCCTTCCGCGAAGGCATGCATCCGCTGCGCGTTTCCGGAGCGCTCAAGCTGGCCCAGGGCGTGACGACGATCGAGGAATTGATCAAGCAACTGCCGCCGGCCGACGACAATTAAATACCTCTTCCGGACTAGTCACAAAGGATTAGGGGGAGGATAATTTCAGCCCTTGTCACCAGGGGGTTATATGGCAGTTGAATTGTTCAACAACGGGAAGCACATCGTTCACGCGTTCTACGACCTGGTGGACGATTCCCCGGGCGGCGCCGTGCAATGCAACCAGTTCCTGATCGTCGACAACGGCCACGGTGCGCTGGTCGATCCGGGCGGCAACATGACCTATACCGGTCTGCTGATGGACATGCAGAAGTATTTCTCGTCCAAGGATCTCGACTACATCCTGGCCTCGCATCCCGATCCGGACATCATCGCCTCGGTCAACAAATGGTTTGTCGCCTCGCATTGCAAGGTGATGATCTCGTCGCTGTGGACGCGTTTCGTCCCGCATTTCACCACCGGCAAGGATGTCTCGCAGCGCATCGTCGGCATTCCCGACCAGGGCAGCGTGATTCCGCTCGGGCAGTGCAAGTTGCTGGCGCTGCCGGCGCATTTCATGCACGCCGAAGGCAATTTCCAGTTCTACGATCCGGTTGCCAAGATCCTGTTCTCCGGCGACCTTGGAACCTCGCTGGTGCCGCACGAGCAGGCTGCCATCCCGGTCACCGATTTCCACTCGCATGTGCGCTACATGGAAGGTTTCCACAAGCGCTACATCGTCTCGCGCAAGGTTTGCCGTTTCTGGGCCAACATGGTCCGCCAGCTCGATATCGAGCAGATCGTTCCCCAGCACGGCGCGCGTTTTGTCGGCAAACAGGCGGTCGAGGATTTCATCGCCTGGGTCGAGGGAATCGAGTGCGGGGTCGATCTGATGACCCAGAACAGCTACCAGATTCCTCAGTAAGTGTTGCCGTAGCCGGATTTCCCGACAAAGGGCGGAATCCGGCCGACCAGTTGTTCGAGCAGGATCAGTTCGGCGTCGCTGTGGTTGATCATCGCGGCCGCCTGAATGCCCTTGGCGGCATCGGCGTAGAGGTAGAGCGGTTGTTCGTGATGCGTGGTCTGCACGCGTCTGACCTGCTGCTCGTCGCCAATCCGGGCAACGTCGGCGATGCCGTAGCAGAGGCAGAAATAGCTGCGGCTCGCATCGGTTTCGAGATAACAGCCGGTGCCGCGGATGCCGATGGTGGCGACACCGGTCTCGATCCGCTTGTCGCCCTTGCCGAAGACCGACAGCAGTTTTCCGTTCAGCATGCGCAGGCCGCTTCTGAGGATGTCGCCGGCAATGTCGACGGTGGAATTGTCGCGCTGCAGGTAGGCGTCCTGGCCGATGACATAGATGGCCTGGCTGTTGGCGCCGGTGACCACCCGGTCGCCGGGTTTGAGCGTCATGCCTTCACGGGCCGGTTGTCCGTTGACGGTGACCGTGCCCTGCAACTGGTAGAAGCCGGGCTTTGCCAGCTTGCTGCCCGCCGCCCAGGCCTGGCGCAGGAAGACCAGGCGTTCGGCCAGGCCGGCGGCCAGCAGACCTTTGAGCAGTTTGCGTCGTTGCATGCCTGACCTCGTACGGAAAATGATCGTGGTGCGATATTAGCGCATGCCGGCCTTGCGCTGGATGGCATCGACGTAGGCCAAGGCATCCATCTGGCTGCCTTCGCGCTGGGCGCGCCAGATGGTTTCGCCCAGGCACTCGAGCAGCACATGTTCGGCATCGTGCGTGTCCATTCTCGTCCGCAGGCGTTCGAACGCCGCCCGGATCCCAGGCGGCTGATCGATGCTGAGCTGCTCGTGGATGGCCAGATGCAGCGACAGGTGCAGGAAGGGATTCATCTGTCCGCTGTCCGGCGTCCACTCCTGATTGCGCGCCATCTCGGGGTTGCTCAGCAAGGCGTGGTATTCCGGATGGCGGGCGGCAATGTCGGCCGCCGTCACTTCGGCGCCAACCAGAGGCATTCGGTCAAGGTGTTTGGTCCAGGCGCTGCAGAAAAAGTCGCGGACCTGGTCACGGGAGGGATTGAACATCGTGTCTTTCGTAGAGCAGGGTAAGGACGGCATTATGGAACAGGCGGTTGCCGTGCTCACCGGGAAAAATCTGACCGATGCCATAAGCGCCGATCATCGGCAGGTCGGGAAACGTCTCGCGGAACAACGCCAGGTCGCGATCGTCGCCGCCGTAGAATAGCGGGCCGCGCCCGATGCACGAGAGCATCAGGGCAAATTCCGGTCGTGTCTGCGTCCGCGCACCATCCAGCAACTGGCGCATTTCCTGTTCGGCGGCCAGCGGCTGGCGGATGGCCCAGTCGAACTGGTCGCCAGCCTGCAGTGCCGCCGTCAGGGTCAGCGAGCCGTCGCTGTTGAGCGAAAGGACGCCGATGCCGGGCTCGGCCGCGTCGCGCAGCAGGCAGAGTTGGTGGATCGGCGGCCGCTCGCGCAGTTCGCCGGGCAGGGCG
>DKNF01000161.1 GCA_002470165.1 Betaproteobacteria bacterium UBA7395
CGGTCGCGAGCCAGGACAGCGAGCGCCCACTTGCGCGTTTCAAGCTTGTGCGGCGCCAGCTCGCCGGCGTCGCGGGTGGCCGCTTCGAGGCTGCCGAGGATGCGGTCGCGCATCTCGGTCGCCGCCTTGTTGGTGAAGGTCAGCGCCAGCACTTCTTCCGGGGCGTCGACGATGGCCAGCAGGCGCAGCGTGCGCTGGGTCAGCAGCTCGGTCTTGCCGGCGCCGGCCGGCGCTTCGACGATGAAGGAAGCGAGGTCGAGCGCGCACCGGCGGGCGGCGGCGTCTTCGTGCAGGCGATCGGCAATCGGGTCGTTGCTCATTTCTGCATTCCCGGCAGCGCCTGCAGCGTCATCTGCGTTTGCGCACGAACGTCGCCGAGCCGGCGCGACCACGGCTTGCCTGCACGCAGGGCCGCCGGCAATTCCGGCATCGCCCGGCGGGCCGCAGCAACGTCGGCAAAGCGCCCGTACAGCAGCGCGTACCAGCGCTGACCGTCGCGTTCGAAGGTCAGCAAGGCCAGCTCACGCTGCCAGGGATGACGCCGGGCGACAGCCCGCGTCTCGGCCTGGCTGATCGAGGCAAAAACCTGGATCGTTGCCGCGTCGGCGGGTGCAGCCAACCAGGCGGCGGTGGCCGGATCGCCTGCCGGTGGCACCGGTTGAGCCGAGATCCGTTCGGGTTCGGGCGGTGGGTTCACCGGTGCTTCGACGACCGTTGGCGGGGCGCTGACTACGGCCCTTGTCGGTTCTGCCGGCGGCACCTTGACCTCGGCGGCCGGCGCCGGCGCGTCGGCGACAAACCCCAGCGCGGTCGCCCGTTGGTAGTAAGCTGCCGAACTTTCACCGGCTTGCGCCGGAACCAGCCCGGCAGCCAGCAGTTCGGCGAGGTTGAACAAGGCCGCCGGATGATTCTGGCGCCCAGCCAGTCGCCACCAGTGGGCAGCGCCGGCGTAATCGGCCTGGAACATGTTGAGGTAGTTGCCCAGGTTGAACTGCGCCTCGGCATGGCCGGCCTCGGCCGCCTTGCGCAGGTATTCGAGTCCGCGCGCATTGTCGGGAGCGCCTCCTTCGCCGGCAAAAAACCGCAAGGCCATCCGGTAATCCGCGCCCGGATCGGCGACCGCACTGAGACGCGGCGTCTCGACCCCGGCGGGCAAAGCCAGCCCCTGCGCCTGAGCGAAAGCCGGCAACAGGCCGACGAAGAAAAACAGGGTGCGGATGATGGCCATCGAAACTCTCCGTGGATTCGGCCGCCATTCTAAAGCCCGTTGGCGCCGGCGGCGCGCTTTCGCATGCCTTTGTCTTTTCTCGGGGAAGCGGGCACGGCGGCAAAACCCGGTGCTACAATCTGCTGCACCGCACCAATCCCTTGCCTCGAGACGGTCATGCACCCGCGCCTGATACTCGCCGAACTGGAAGAACACCCGCTCCGCCAGCGCCTGAACAACGAGTTCCACGCTCGTCCATCGACTGCGCTCAGCGGCGCCGTACTGGTCTCGCACCTGGTCTTCAAGCACGCCGCGACAACCGGCGAGGCCGAACGGGAAAACCTCTCCAAGCTGTGCCAGGGCCACGTCTGCAACGCCATCGACAGTTCCGACTCGCACCTGATGATCGAGACCGGTGCCTTCCGCATGCGCTGGGAACTGCATACCGAGTTCTCGACCTACACCTTCTACCGCGAACTGACACCGGGCGAAACGCTGCATCCGGACGCCACCGCTTTCGACGCGGTACATCCGGAATGGCTGCGCGGCATCCCCGGCAAGCTGATGGTGGCGACTCAGGTCGAACTGCGCTCGACGCAGGAAATCCAGCCGGAATCGGTCCTCGCCGGACTGGCCCCGAATGGACGCACGCTCGGCGGCGCCCGCGTCGCCGACGATGCGGCCTGGGTGTTCACCGACTTCATGATCGATAACGGTTTCTCGCGCTTCCTCGTCCTCAACGACAGCATGACCCAGCGCCAGGCCGGCCGTACCGTGCAACGCCTGGTCGAGATCGAGACCTACCGGATGATGGCGCTGCTCGGCCTGCCGGTGGCCAAGGAGGTTGGCCGTTGGCTGTACACCGGCGAAAAGCAGTTGGCCGAACTGATGGAACGGATCGGCCAGGCCAGGACCCCGGAAGACGAACGCAGCGTCCTCGCCGCGCTGTCGGCGCTCGCCGCCGACGTCGAGAACTCGGTCGCCCGCACCACTTTCCGCTTCGGCGCCTCGCGCGCCTACCACGGCCTGGTCACGCAACGCATCGAGGAACTGCGCGAGACGCGCATTCCCGGCTTGCCGACACTCTACGAATTCATGCAACGCCGATTGCAGCCGGCGATGAAGACCTGCGAGGCGATCAGTCGCCGCCAGGAGGAACTGTCGGCACGCGTCGCCCGTAACAGCCAGTTACTGCGGACCCGCGTGGACATCGAACTCGAGCGCCAGAACCAGGAACTGCTGACCCAGATGAACAGCCGCGCCAAACTGCAGCTGCGCCTGCAGGAGACGGTCGAAGGCCTGTCGGTGGTCGTGCTCACCTACTACGGCTCGCAACTGGTGCAGTACCTGGCCAAGGGCAGCAAGGACCTGCACCACCTCAACCCGGACATCGTCACCGCGATCTCGATCCCGGTGATCGCCGGCCTGGTCGCCTGGGGCACGCGGCGCATGCGCCGGAAGCTCGCCGCCGAGGAAACCGGCGGCCGCTAGCCGACTCGGTTCGCCGGTCTGGCCGCTGCCATTGCTGCCGGCAGGTCGGCCAAGGCCAAGGCCACCAGCCCGGCATCGACCCGCCCCTGGTCGGCCAGCTCCCGCATGAACGCTGCAACCTTTTCCGCCGGCAGCCCGGCACGATACGGGCGATCCTGGGCCATTGCCTGAAAGATGTCGGCGACGCGCAGTATCCGGGCTTCCAGGCACAGACGCTCGGCGCTCACCCGGAAGGGATAGCCGTCGCCGCCCGGTGATTCATGGTGATACGCTGCCCACAGCGCGATCTCGTCAAACCCGGGAATCGGCTTGAGGATCTGGTAGGTTTCGAAACTGTGCGCATTCATCACCTTGCGCTCGCGTTCGTCCAGTTTGGCCGGCTTGTCGAGGATTTCATCCGGCACCCGCAGCTTGCCGATATCGTGCAGCAGGCCGGCAATTTCCAGCTGATCGCAACGCGCCGCCGGCAAATCGCAACGCTCGCCGAGGAGACGAGCGAGGCGGGCGACACCGAGCGAATGTTCGGCGGTAAACGGACTCTTGGCATCGACGATGCGCGAGAAGATGGTCGCCAGTTGCTTCAGCTCACCGATTGTCATCGCATGGCGGCGCCCGCGCGTGCGCATGTCGTTGAGGTAGGTCTGGATGCTGCGCGGCTCCAGATTCAGCCAGAAGGATTCCGAACGCGACGCTTCAAGGAACAGTTTGACCAGTTCCGGCGCGAAGAAACTGCCGGCACGCGCACCGATTTCACCGCGGATGCGCTCGGTGTTCATCAGCAGGCTGCCGTCGGCGTAATGCGGTGCGGACAGCGCATCGACCCGGTCGACGAGGTAGATCAGGTTGGCCCGCAAGGCCACCTGCCGGTCAACATCGGTGGCGACCAGATCCACCCAATGGGTGTGATGCAGGCGGACGGGCAAGGCCATGTCGGCAAGCGGTACAAAATCGCGCAGCAGTTCGTAGCCGGTCAGACAATGTGTCTGCGAGCTTTCCCAGTCGAACTCCTTGACCAGATGACCATGGGTGACCGTGGACGACACGCCGATATCGTGCAGCAGGCCGAGATCGAAGACAAAGCGCGTCTCTTCCTCCCCCGCCCCCTGGCAGCGCAGGCACTCGGCGGCCATGATGCCGACGCGCTTGCCGTGTGCCAGATCGTCGATACCGACCAGATCGAGGGCATCCGACAGGGCGTAGATGACGGAACGGAGATCGGCGCCAACGGCACCATGCGTGGACGGTGTGCTCATGCGGCGATTATGCATCAATCGCTGCCCGGTGCCTTGACCGCGCCCCTCCCTTATAATTCGCCCTTTGATCTTTCGGGACCACGACCGTGACCGCTCCGCTTTTCGAATCTTCCATCACCAGCCTGCCGCTCCTGTCCAAGGGCAAGGTCCGCGACATCTACGCGGTCGACGCCGACAAGCTGCTGATTGTCACCACCGACCGCCTGTCGGCCTTCGACGTCATCCTGCCGGACCCGATTCCGAAGAAGGGCGAAGTCCTGCAGGCCGTCGCCAATTTCTGGTTCGACAAGCTCGCTCACATCGTTCCCAACCAGCTCACTGGCGTCGATCCGGAATCGGTGGTGGCCGAGAACGAACGCGAGCAGGTGCGCGGCCGTGCCGTCGTCGTCAAGCGCCTCAAGCCGCTGCCGATCGAAGCCGTGGTCCGTGGCTACGTGATCGGCTCCGGCTGGAAGGATTACCAGCAGACCGGCGCCATCTGCGGCATCGCGCTGCCGGCCGGGCTGAAGATGGCGCAGAAGCTGCCGCAGCCGATCTTCACGCCGGCAACCAAGGCCGAAGTCGGCGATCACGACGAAAACGTTTCCTTCGCGCAAGCCGCCGCCAACTGCGACGCGACGCTCAACGAAATGCTCAAGGGCACCGGCAAGACCGGCGCCCAACTGTGCGCCGAGGCGCGCGACGCGGCCATCCGCCTGTACCAGGAAGCCTCCGACTACGCGGCGACGCGCGGCATCATCATTGCCGACACCAAGTTCGAATTCGGCATCGACGCCGCCGGCACGCTGCATCTGATCGACGAGGCGCTGACCCCGGATTCGTCGCGCTTCTGGCCGGCCGACCAGTACGCCGAAGGCAGCAACCCGCCGTCCTACGACAAGCAGTACGTCCGCGACTACCTGGAAACTCTGGACTGGGGCAAGGTTGCCCCCGGGCCGAAGCTGCCGGCCGAAGTCGTCGCCCGGACCAGCGCCAAGTACATCGAGGCCTACGAGAAGCTGACCGGTAAAACACTGTAACAAAGCGCCGGGAACCGTTCCCGGCCGCCACAGTCCGACAGGTGTGTCTGATTCGACCGAGGAGTCCAGCCATGCACACCGCCTTTTCGAACCGTAGCGACACCGACGTCGCCATCCGCCGCATCGATGCGCGTGCCCCCAGCCGCTGGCTGGAGGCCGCCTGGCAGGACATCCGGCACACCCCCCTGCCCTCGCTGGCCTACGGCCTGCTGTTCGCGCTCGGCGGCGACCTGATCCTGCTCTCGCTGGTCAGCCACCCGCACCTGCTGACCTTCGCCATTTCCGGCTTCTTCCTGGTCGCCCCGCTACTCGCCGGCGGCCTGTACGAACTCAGCCGGGCCCGCGAACAGGACGAGAAACCGCTGTTCATCGAATCGCTGCGCGCCTTCCGGCGCAACGGCCAGTCGCTGGCGCTGTTCGGTCTGCTGCTGGCGCTGACCGCGCTACTCTGGGAACGCTTCACGGCGATTGCCTTCGCCCTGCTCAGCGGCGGCGGCGCCTTTGCCGGCAGCGCGCTGCTCAGCGAAATCCTGATCGGTGGCGAACACCTGGCCTTTGTCGCCACCTGGGCCATACTCGGCGCCCTGCTCGCCGCCTTCGTCTTCTCGCTGGCGGTCGTCTCGGTACCGATGATCATGGACCGGAACTGCGATCCGGTCACTGCGATGACCGCCAGTCTGCGCGCGGTCGCCGCCAACCCCGGCCCACTGGCACTGTGGGCGGTGTTGATCGTGATCCTGACACTGACCGGCTTCGCCACGCTGCTGTTCGGCCTGATCGTGCTGATGCCGATGCTCGGTCATGCTTCGTGGCACGCTTACCGCGAGCTAGTAGAATAGGACGCTGACGCCAATAACCCGGGGCGGCCACGACCGCCCCTTTTTTCTTGCCCCGGACCATCATGACGACCGCCAATCCCCTGCTCGATTTCACCGACCTCCCCCGCTTCGACCTGATCCAGCCGGAACACGTCAAACCGGCGATCACGCAATTGCTGGCCGATGGCCGCGCCCTGGTCGAACGCCTGACCGACGACGCGACGCCCGCCACCTGGGCCGACTTCGCCGGCGCCCTGAGCGAAGGCCTGGAAGGGTTCGGCCGCGCCTGGGGTGTCGTCGGCCACCTGCATTCGGTCAACGATGTGCCGGCCTGGCGCGAGGCGTACAACGAGATGCTGCCGGAAGTCTCGCGCTTCTATACCGAACTCGGCCAGAACCTGAAGCTATTCGACAAGTACCGGGCGCTCAAGCAGAGCCCGGAATACGCCACGCTCTCCGCCGAACGCAAGAAGATCGTCGATAACGAGATCCGCGATTTCCGCCTCGGCGGCGCCGAGTTGCCGGAAGACCAGAAACCGCGCTTCCAGGCAATCATGGAAGAGCTGTCGCAGCTTTCCGCCAAGTTCTCGGAAAACCTGCTCGACGCGACCAACGCCTTCTCCGAGATCGTCACCGACGAAAGCCTGCTCGCCGGCCTGCCCAGCTACGCCAGGGACGCCGCCCGCGAAGCGGCCGAGAAAGCCGGTGTCGACGGCTGGAAATTCACGCTGCACGCGCCGTCCTACGGCCCGCTGATGCAATACGCCGAAAACCGCGAGTTGCGCGCACGCATGTACCGCGCCTACGCCACGCGCGCCGCCGAGATCGACAACGGCTACTCGAAGCCGGAATGGGACAACGGCCCGCTGATCAAGCGCATCCTCGAACTCAAGGCCGAGGATGCAGCCATGCTCGGCTTCAACAACTTCGCCGAAGTCTCGCTGTACACCAAGATGGCCGACACGCCGGCACAGGTGCTCGACTTCCTGCGCGACATGGCGAAGAAGGCCAAGCCCTTTGCCGAGAAGGACATCGCCGAACTGAAGGCCTTCGCCAAGGACGAACTCGGCCTGACCGACTTCCAGCCCTGGGACGCCGCCTACGCCTCCGAAAAACTGATGCAGGCGCGCTACGCCTTCTCCGAGCAGGAAGTGAAGCAGTAC
>DKNF01000129.1 GCA_002470165.1 Betaproteobacteria bacterium UBA7395
TTGGCTTGCGCCAGCGCCTGGGCGTCGCTCGGCGGCCGTTGCGACCGGGCATTGACCAGGATGATGTCGAGCGCCTTCTCGCGCGCCACTTGCGAGGCTTCAGGAAAAGCGAAATGCAGACTGAGCAGCAGCGCGTGAACCAGCAGCGAGACCCCGATGGCCAACCACAGGCGCCGGTCGTTGCCCGGCACACGATAGGGTCTCAGGTGCACTTTCCCGCTCACTGCGACACGTCCTCCTCAGCCTCCACCGGATCGGCCGCATCAAGCAGGTTCAGGAAACGCATGTCGACTTCCGGACCGAGCAGGTCGATGTGCTCGACCGACAGGCGCAGACGCTGCCCCGGCAGCAGATCGGGCGGCGCCGACGGCACCCGCACCAGCAACGGCAGATGATCAAGCTTGCACAGTTGCTCGCGGCGCACGGTCGCTTCGATCTCGGCGACCTGATGCTGCTGCAGCCAGCGCAGGCACCAGTAACGCTCCATCAGACGCTGGAATTCGGCGTAGGCGGCGTAGGTCAGTTCGAAATCGCGCATCGCCCCAAACAGCTCGGCCGACTTCTGCGGAAAAGGCGGCGGATTGCCGCGCAGGCAGGCGATCAACTGCCACTGGTTGACCAGGTCGCAGTAGCGGCGCAGCGGCGAGGTCATCCAGGCGTATTGCGGCACGCCCAGGCCTTCGTGCGGCAGCGGCGAGGTGGTCATGCGCACCTTGCCCTGGGTCTGGGCGCGGTACAGGCAGGCAATGTTCTTCTCGGCGAGCAGGCCACCCCAGGTCGAATTGGCGACGATCATCAGCTCGGCGACCAGCTTGTCGAGCGGACTGCCGCGCTTGCGCTCGGAAATCTCGACCGAACAGCTTTCCGGGTCGGCAAGATCGCCGACGATGGCGAAGTTGTAGTCGTTGATGCCCTGCGTTGCCGACGGCTTGCCGCGGCGGCCTTCGCAGGCGTTGGCGAAGTGCCACAGGTGCAGCAGTTCGCGGGCAAAGGGCTTGTCCGGCAGGGCGCCGCCGACCGTCTCGGCGTTGAACCAGGGTTCGACGTCATGGTGACGCAGGTTGTCGGCGATATGCACCAGTTCGACGCAGGATTCGTGGGAAAGCACCTCGAACACGTCGTTGACCGTCAGATACAGCGACACCGCCGGACAATCGACGCCACCGGCCAGCGTGTAGTTCTGGACCACGGCATCGGGCAGCATGGTGATCTTGTTGCCGGGCATGTACACCGTCGACAGCCGCGCGCGGGCAACGCCGTCGAGCGGCGAACCGTGTTCGATGGCCAACCCCGGCGCGGCGATGTGGATGCCGATGCGGGTGCCGATGCCGGGCAGCCAGGTCACCGACAGCGCATCGTCGATCTCGGTGGTGTTGGCGTCGTCGATCGAGAAGGCGCGCACGCCGGCCTTCGGCAGATCGGACGGCAGGCCGGGCGCCTCAAGCGCCGGGAAGCCGGTGCCCTTGGGGAACTGCTCGTGCAGGAAGCGCTTGTAGTGCAGGTGGTAGGCCGACTTGATCGCGCCGCACTTGAACAGCAGTTGCGCGGCACTCAGGCCGGTTTCGGCGCAGGCGCTTTCGAAGGCCTTGGTTTCCGGCTTGTTGCGGTCCGGCGCGTAGAGCAGGGCATCGGTCAAGGCGCCGATTTCCGGCGGCAGACGGAATTCCTTCAGTTCGGCGAGCCAGCCTTCCATCGCCAGCGCTTGCTGACGCTTTTTTTCAAGATTGGCCAGAGCAGCTGCGAGAATATCGGCAGGCGCCTTGCGGAAGCGGCCCTTGCCTTTGCGGTGGAAGTAGACGGGCGCTGCGTGCAGGGCAAGCAGCACCGCCGTCGCTTCGAGCGGCGCGGGGTCGTGTCCGTAGTAATCACGGGCAAAATCCAGAAACGAAAATTCGCCATCGCTGACGCACTCCCACAGGAAATCGGCCTCGATCTCCCCGGCCAGCGGCGTCGCCTGCTCGAGCAGGTGGGCGGCGGAGGGAGTCGCGAAACGCAACAACACGGTGGCGGCCTTGATCTTGCTGCGCTTGCCGGTCGGCAATTCGACCTGCAACGAGCTGTCGTTGTCGGCCATGATGGTGCCGGCCTTGAAGCCGCCGTCTTCTTCAAACAATACATTCATCGGCGGATTATAGCCCGGCAAATTCAATGAGTTGCGGCAACATCTCGGGAAAGCGCGTGAAGCTGTGGTCGCCGCCCTCGAAGACGCTCTGCCGGCAGCCGAACCAGAAAGCCTGGGCATCGTGGTAGTCGAGCACTTCGTCGCCGGTTTCCAGCCACAGCCAGTAGCGCGACGGCGTCGGCGGCAATACCTGGGCCGACAATTGGGCAGCGTGTTCGGCGGTGAAACCGAAACGCTCGCCGCTGTGGTAATTGACGTGTTCGCCGACGAACTTGCCGACATCGATGCGGGCAACGGCAGCCGGGTTGATCAGTAGCGCCTTCAGTCCATATGTTTCAGCCAGAAAACTGGCGTAATGACCGCCCAACGACGAGCCGACCAGGGTCACCGGCTCGTTGGCCGCTTCGATCCATTGCCCCATGTCGGCCATTGCCTGTGCCGGCACCGGCGACAGTTGCGGGCAATGGAACTTCTCGGCCAGGCCGCGTTCGGCCATCGCCTCAGCCAAGAGGCGGGCCTTCCACGAGGCCGGCGAGGAGCAGAAACCATGCAGATAGAGGATCAAGCCGTCCACTCCACCCAGCCCATCTGCGCGGTGAGCAGCACGATCACGCCGAAGACGATGCGGTACCAGGCGAACACGGTGAAGTCATGGTTGGAAATGTAGCGGACCAGCGCCCTGACGCTGAGCATGGCGGCGACAAAGGAGGCAACGAAACCGACGGCGAACACCGGCAGGTCTTCCAGGCGCAGGATGTCCCAGTTTTTGTACACGTCGTAGATGGTCGCCGCGAACATGGTCGGAATGGCCAAGAAGAAAGAGAACTCGGTTGCCGTCTTGCGCGACAGGCCGAAAATCAGCCCGCCCATGATCGTCGCCCCCGACCGCGATGTCCCGGGGAACATCGCCACCGCCTGGGCGAAACCGACCTTGAGCGCATCCGGCCAGCGCATTTCGTCGACGCTGTTGATGCGCGGCTGGTAGACCTTGCGTTCGATGTACAGGATCAGGAAGCCGCCGACAATCAGCGCCCCGGCCACGGTCAGCGGATTGAACAGGTAGGTCTTGATGGTGCTGTGGAACATCAGCCCGAGCACCGCCGCCGGCAGAAAACCGACCACCAGCAGACCGACGAAACGCTGCTGCACCGGATCGGAACGCAAGCCGCCGGCAACCTTGACGATCCGCTCGCGATACAGCCAGCACACCGCCAGGATGGCGGCCAACTGGATGACGATCTTGAATACCTTGCTCTGCTCGTCGGTGTAGTCGAGCAGGCTGCCGACGATGATCAGGTGGCCGGTCGACGAGATCGGCAGGAATTCGG
>DKNF01000144.1 GCA_002470165.1 Betaproteobacteria bacterium UBA7395
TTCTTCATGCGCCAGATGCAGGGCGGCGGCAAGGGCGGTGCGTTTTCCTTCGGCAAGTCGAAGGCGCGGATGATGGACGAGTCCACCAACGCCATCACCTTCGCCGATGTCGCAGGTTGCGACGAAGCCAAGGAAGAAGTCCAGGAAATAGTCGATTTCCTGCGTGACCCGTCCAAGTTCCAGAAGCTTGGTGGTCGCATTCCCAAGGGCGTGCTCATGGTCGGCAACCCGGGTACCGGCAAGACCCTGCTGGCCAAGGCCATCGCCGGCGAAGCCAAGGTGCCTTTCTTCAGCATCTCGGGTTCCGATTTCGTCGAAATGTTCGTCGGCGTCGGCGCGGCCCGCGTTCGCGACATGTTCGAAAATGCCAAGAAGCACGCGCCGTGCATCCTGTTCATCGATGAAATCGATGCCGTCGGTCGCCATCGCGGCGCCGGTCTGGGCGGCGGTAACGACGAACGCGAACAGACGCTGAACCAGTTGCTGGTCGAGATGGATGGTTTCGAAGGCCATTCGGGCATCATCGTCATTGCGGCGACCAACCGTCCGGACATCCTTGATCCGGCGCTGCTGCGTCCGGGCCGTTTCGACCGCCAGGTCGTCGTGCCGCTGCCGGATATCCGCGGCCGTGAGGAAATTCTCAAGGTGCACATGCGCAAGGTGCCGATTGCCGGCGATATCAAGGCCGACGTGATCGCCCGTGGTACGCCGGGGTTCTCCGGTGCCGACCTGGCCAACCTGGTCAATGAGGCGGCGCTGTTCGCTGCCCGGCGCAACAAGCGTCTGGTGGACATGGACGACTTCGAAATGGCCAAGGACAAGATCATGATGGGCGCCGAGCGGCGCAGCATGGTCATGACCGAGGAAGAAAAGATGAACACGGCCTACCACGAGTCGGGTCATGCCGTGGTTGCCAAGCTGGTGCCGAAGTCGGACCCGGTGCACAAGGTCACGATCATTCCGCGCGGTCGCGCCCTCGGCCTGACCATGCAGTTGCCCGAACAGGACCGCTACGCTTACGACAAGCAGTATCTGATGTCGCGCATTGCCGTGTTGTTCGGTGGGCGTATTGCCGAAGAACTGTTCATGAACCAGATGACCACCGGCGCCTCCAACGACTTCGAGCGGGCAACGGCGATGGCGCGTGACATGGTGACGCGCTACGGCATGTCCGATCTCGGCGTGATGGTCTATGGCGAGAACGAGGGCGAGGTTTTCCTTGGTCGCTCGGTCACCCAGCACAAGAACGTTTCGGAAGCGACAATGCAGAAGGTCGATGCCGAGATTCGTCGCATCATCGACCAGCAATACGCGCTGGCCCGTCAGTTGCTCGAAGACAATCGCGACAAGGTTGAAGCGATGACCAAGGCGCTGCTCGAATGGGAAACCATCGATGCCGACCAGATCGACGACATCATGGCCGGCAAGCCGCCGCGGGAACCCAAACCGAAGCAGGACATCAAGCCTTCCAGTCCGCCGGACGAAAAGCCTGATGCCGAGCCGAGCGCTCCGGCAACGGCCTGATCGAAAGCTATCGAACAAGCCGGGAGCGTGCTCCCGGCTTTTTTCATCATGAATACCATTCATTGCGGCAAATACCGGCTGGGGCGTGAACGCCCGCTGATCATGGGCATCGTCAACCTGACGCCGGATTCATTTTCCGGCGACGGTCTGACTGGCGATTTAGACCGGGCGATTGCCCATGCGCGAGCGCAGCTCGATGCCGGCGCCGACATTCTCGATATCGGTGCCGAATCGTCGCGCCCCGGTGCCGTACCGACCCCGGTTGACGAGGAATTGCGCCGTCTGTTGCCGGTTCTGCGCGAGATTACTGGCTGGGGAGTGCCGGTTTCGGTCGATACCTACAAGCCCGAAGTCATGCGCGCTGCGCTGGAAGCCGGCGCGAGCATGATCAATGACATTGCCGGAATGGCCAGTGACGCGGCGCTGTCGGCCGTGGCCGGCAGTGATTGCGCGGTGTGCGTGATGCACATGCAGGGGGTTCCCGGAACGATGCAGCAGGCGCCGGTGTACACCGATGTCGTCGCCGAGGTCGATGACTGGCTGGCGGCAACCGTGGCGCGTTGCCTGGCTGCAGGTATCGCGCGCGAGCGGCTGATCGTCGATCCCGGCTTCGGCTTCGGCAAGACGCTCGAGCATAATGTTTCGCTGTTCCGGGCCATGCGCCGCGATGATGCGGCGTTGCCGGTGCTGGTCGGCGTGTCGCGCAAGTCGATGCTCGGTCAGATCACCGGGCGGCCGGTCGGTGAGCGCCTGGCTGCCAGTGTGACGGCGGCCGTACTGGCGGCGCAGCGCGGCGCGGCGATCCTGCGGGTTCATGATGTCGCGGAAACAAGAGATGCGCTGGCGGTCTGGTCGGCGTTGAAACAGGGAGAGTGAGCGTGACGAGAAAATATTTCGGTACCGACGGCGTGCGCGGTCGGGTGGGGCAGGCGCCGATTACCCCGGACTTCGTGATGCGCCTCGGCTATTCGGCCGGCAAGGTGCTGCTGGCCAAGGGCGAAATGCCCGCCGGCGAGCGTCCGTCCGTGCTCATCGGCAAGGACACCCGGGTTTCCGGGTACATGCTGGAATCGGCGCTGGAGGCGGGGTTTTCGGCGGCCGGTGTCGATGTCTGCCTGGTCGGGCCGATGCCGACCCCGGCCATCGCCTACCTGACCCGGGCGCTGCGCCTGCAGGCCGGGATCGTGATTTCGGCGTCGCATAATCCCTACTACGACAACGGAATCAAGTTTTTCTCGGCGCAGGGCACCAAGTTGCCCGACGAGGTTGAGCAGGCCATCGAGGCCGGCATCGATCAGGAGATCGTCTGCGTTCAGTCGCCGGATCTCGGCCGGGCGCGCCGGATCGACGATGCCCGCGGTCGCTACATCGAGTTCTGCAAGAGCACCTTCCCCAACGAATTCGACCTGCGCGGGCTGAAGATCGTTGTCGATTGCGCGCACGGTGCCGCCTATCACATCGCCCCGGACGTGTTCCATGAACTGGGGGCGGAGGTGGTGGTGATCGGCGGCCAGCCGAACGGCCTGAACATCAACGAGAAGGTCGGGGCGACCGCGCCGAAGGCGCTGTGCGATGCGGTCCTGGTCAATCGCGCCGACCTCGGCATCGCGCTCGACGGTGACGCCGACCGCATCATGATGGTCGACGCCGAGGGCAATCTTTACGACGGCGACCAGTTACTGATGGCCATCGTTCGCAGTCGTGCCGCCAAGGGGCCGGTCAATGGCGTGGTCGGTACGCTGATGAGCAACCTTTCGCTGGAGCGGGCGCTGGCCGGGATGAATATTCCCTTCGTGCGGGCGGCAGTCGGCGATCGCTATGTGGTCGAGGCGCTGCATCGCAACGGCTGGCTGTTCGGCGGCGAAAATTCCGGACACATCCTGGCCCTGGACCGTCATTCGACCGGCGACGGCATCATCGCCGGCCTGCAGGTGCTGGCCGCCTTGCGCGAGTCGGGCGGCGATCTCAAGACCCTGCTTGGTGCCTTGCCGCTTTATCCGCAGAAACTGATCAACGTCCCGGTCGTTCGCGGCTTCGACTGGCAAGCCAGCCCGGCCATCGCGGCAGCCCGCGATCTCGTCGAGCGGCGTCTTGACGGTCGTGGCCGTGTCCTGCTGCGTCCTTCGGGGACCGAGCCGCTGCTACGGGTGATGGTCGAAGGCGAGGATGCGCAGGCGGTTGTTGCCGCTGCCGAAGAGATTGCGGCGGCGGTCAGGGTGGCGGCTGGCGAGGGGTGAGCATTGACCGGCCGGGTGGCCAATCGATATAATCCTCAGGTTTTAGCCATCGGAATCACCGAGCCATGCGCCGCAAGCTAGTCGCTGGAAACTGGAAGATGAACGGCAGCCTTTCCGCCAATGGCGGATTGCTGGCGGATATTCTCGCCGGTCTGGGCGATGTCCCCTGCGAAGTCATGGTCTGTCCGCCTTTCCCTTATCTGGCACAGGCGCAGGCCGTGCTTTCGGCCAGTCCGGTCGGGCTGGGGGCGCAGACCCTGAGCGAATACCCGGCGGGCGCCTTCACTGGCGAAGTCGGGGCGGAAATGCTGCGGGAGTTTGGCTGTCGTTATGTGCTGGTCGGTCATTCCGAGCGACGCAGTCTGTTCGGCGAGTCCGATGCTGTGGTCGCGGCCAAGCTGGCTGCGGCACTTGCCGCCGGTCTGGTGCCGGTGCTGTGTCTCGGCGAAACCCTGGCTGAACGCGAGGCAGGGCAGACGGAAGCAGTTGTCTCGCGGCAGTTGCAGGCGGTTCTGGATCGTGTTGGTGTTGCCGCGTTGTCGGGGGTTGTGCTGGCTTATGAGCCGGTGTGGGCCATCGGTACGGGGCTGACGGCGACGCCGGCGCAGGCGCAGGCGGTGCATGCCCACATCCGGGCCTGTCTGGCGGCGCACGATGCAGCGGTGGCAGCGGAGGTGCGCATCCTCTATGGCGGTAGTGTCAAGCCGCAAAATGCGCAGGAGTTGTTCGGGCAGCAGGACATCGATGGTGGTCTGATCGGTGGGGCTTCCCTGGTGGCAGAAGATTTCTTGGCGATTTGTCGCGCCGCAAACTGATAGGCATAAAAATGAACTGGTTGTTTTCTGTGGTTTTGACGGTCCATATCCTGGTCGCCCTGGCGATCATCGGCCTGGTGCTGATGCAGCACGGCAAGGGCGCCGACATGGGGGCGGCTTTCGGTAGCGGTTCCTCGGGCAGCCTGTTCGGTGCGTCGGGGTCGGCGAACTTTCTCAGCCGTACCACCGCGGTGCTGGCGACGGTGTTCTTCCTGACCAGTCTTTCGCTGGCCTACATTGCCTCAGACAAGCCAAAAACGGCTGGTAGTCTGATGCAAGAGGCTGTACAATCGCAGCCTGTTTCGACGGCGGTTCCGGCTGCTGGCGAGGCCGCCGGAGCGCCTGCTGGTGCGGGTTCGAAGGCGCAGGAAGTACCGAAGTAATTTCAAAGTAACGCAAGGAAATTCGCCCGGCACGAGTCCTCGTCGGGTGGGTTGAAAAATACACGTGCCGACGTGGTGAAATTGGTAGACACGCTATCTTGAGGGGGTAGTGGCGCAAGCTGTGCGAGTTCGAGTCTC
>DKNF01000175.1 GCA_002470165.1 Betaproteobacteria bacterium UBA7395
CGATGCCCAGCGCCAGGCCGCTGACGATGCACCAGCCCTGGCCGGCCAGGGCACGCGAAAATTGTTCGGCATTGCGCAGGCCTTGCGGGGTGGCGTTGCGGCTGCCGACGACGCCGATGGCAGGCCCTTGCAGCAGCGCCGGATTGCCGCGTACGTAGATGAGGCTGGGCGGGTCGGGGGTTTCCAGCAGGCCGGCCGGGTAATTTGCATCGGCCAGGGTCAGGATGTGCTGCTCCGGCTGCTCGGCCCAGGCCATGGCCTGGGCGACTCGTTCACCGGGGTTGAAGTCGAGCAGCAGGTCGGCTTTGTTGCCGATCACGCTGCGCACGGCCGTGAGGCTGGCGCTGAAGATGTGGTCGGGCAATCCGAAGGCGGCGAGCAGCTTGCGCTGTGTCTCGCCGCCGATGCCCGGGGCCAGGGTCAGGTGCAGCCAGGCTGCAAGACCCCGGGGCGGGCTCACGGATTGCTGACGGCGTCTCCGATCAGCACCGATTTGGAAGCATCGATTACCAGTGCGTAGGAAACGCGGTTGAAGGTGCGGAAGACGAAGGCCAGTGCGTAGCGTTCATCGGGAATGGTGGTCGATTCGCGCTTCACGTCGTCGTCGAGGTGGACGGCAACGCGTTTGCGATAGAAGGCCACGACATGGCCGACTTCGACACCGTCGTCGGCGCCCTTGTTAAACGTCACCACCGAACTGGCACCGCCTTCGCTGACGCCGCCGTAGATCGACATGATGCGGGCGTTGATCTTCTGTTCCGGCGAGCGCGGGACATAGGCCATGATGGTCGGTTGCGGCGCCGGCTTCAGCCAGTCGCCCCGGGAAATTTCTTCCTTGGCCAGGGTGATGCGCAGGGTTGCCGGCTCGCCGGGACGGGTCAGCTGGGCGTTGCCGAGGAAGAAAGCCTCGTGGGCGAGAATTTCGCCGGTTTCGGGATCGGTCAGCGGTTTGCCGGGACGGAAGACATGCCACTTTTCGACGCTGGCATCCGGAATGCCGCTGGCGTAGGCCGTGTCGCCGCTGCCGAGCAGGATGCGTTCTTCCTGGGTGGCGACGATGCGCGCCGAGGTTTTCTCGACGCCGGCTTCGACAATCAGCGGCTGCGAAATGAAGGGTTCGATGACATTCGGCGGGATGCTCGGAATCACCTGATCGATGGCCGTGGCGTAGGCCTGCGGCTGCAGGCGGCTCTGTACCGGTTTGCCCAGGCGCAGGCGGGGGCTCCCGTCGGACAGGTCGAGCCAGACGATGTCGCCGGGATAGATCAGGTGGGGGTTCTTGATCTGGTCCTTGTTCAGGCGCCAGATTTCCGGCCAGCGCCAGGGTTTTTTCAGGAATTTCCCGGAGATGTCCCACAGCGTGTCGCCCTTGACGACGACGTGCCGGTCGGGTGGATTGCTGACCAGTTCAAGCGGCTCGGCCGCAGTGGCGCAGGCGGCTGTCGCAGCCAGGATGAGCGCGGATATAATGCGAACCATGGGTAACCCCTCACGTACCGGTGGAACGCGCAGCAGCTTGTGTGGTCTTACCGGCGTCTGCAATTCGCGTTCATATCTCGAGAATTGCTTTAGATTCTGCATGTAATCCTCTAAGCAAGCAAGCATTTATTCCCTATTTGCCATGGCCTTATTACCCATTTTGCGTTTTCCCGATCCCCGGCTGAAGAAAGTCGCCGCTCCCGTGACGAAAATTGACGATGGCATTCGTCGGTTGGCGGCCGATATGGCCGAGACCATGTACGAGGCGCCCGGGATCGGTCTGGCTGCGACCCAGGTCGATGTGCACAAGCGGGTGGTGGTGATCGACGTCTCCGAGGACAAGAGCGAACTGCGGGTCTTCGTCAATCCGGAACTCGACAACTGCCTCGGCCTGACCGTCGGTGAGGAAGGCTGCCTGTCGGTGCCCGGCATCTATGACAAGGTCGAGCGTGCCGAGCGCGTCACCGTCCGCTACCTCGACCTTGACGGCAAGCCCCGGGTACTCGAAGCCGACGGCCTGCTGGCCGTATGTATACAGCACGAGATCGATCACCTGAACGGCAAGGTCTTTGTCGATCACCTGTCGCAACTCAAACAGACGCGCATCCGCAGCAAGCTGGCCAAGCAGGCGCGAGTGACCGCATGAGGGTGATTTTCGCGGGCACGCCGGAATTCGCGGCGCAGGCGCTGTCGGCCATCGTCGCCGCCGGCCACGAGGTGGCGCTGGTGCTGACCCAGCCGGATCGTCCGGCGGGCCGCGGCATGAGCCTGCATCCGTCGGCGGTCAAGCAGGTGGCGTTGGCGCAGGGGATCGAGGTCTTCCAGCCGCTGACCCTGAAGGATGCCGAGGCGCAGGCGAGAGTTGCTGCCGTTGCTGCCGACGTCATGGTCGTTGCCGCGTATGGGTTGATCCTGCCGCAGGCGGTGCTCGACCTGCCGCGTTTCGGCTGCCTGAACATCCATGCCTCGCTGCTGCCGCGCTGGCGCGGCGCGGCACCGATCCAGCGGGCGCTGCTCGCCGGCGACAGCGAAACCGGCGTCTGCATCATGCAGATGGAAGCCGGCCTCGATACCGGCGCGGTGCTGTTGCGCGAGGCTTTCCCGATTGCCGGCGACGACACCACGGCGACGCTGCACGACAAGCTCGCCGCTTGCGGCGCCCGGCTGATCGTCGATGCCCTGGCGGGCCTGCCGTTACCGGCCGAAGTCCAGCCGGGCGAGGGCGTGACCTACGCCCACAAGATCGAGAAGGCGGAAGCCGCGATCGACTGGACGCGCAGCGCCGCCGAGCTCGATCGCCATATTCGTGCCTTCAATCCGTTTCCCGGGGCGCAGGCGCAGTTTGCCGGGCAGACCGTCAAGCTGTGGGCGGCGCGGCCGGTGGCCGGTCAGGGCGAGCCCGGCTGTGTGCTGACGGTCGACCGTCATTCGGTGGTCATCGCCTGCGGCGAGGGCGCATTGGCCGTGAGTGAACTGCAGAAGGCCGGCGGCAAGCGTCTGCCGGTCCAGCAGTTCCTGGCCGGTCATCCGCTGCAGCCGGGCGACTGCTTCAGCGGTCGGGACTGACCGCCGGCGGCGTTTCACGTGAAACGCGCCGCCGGTGAATGTCTTCCAGCAGGCGGCCGAGCCGGTAGCCGGCTTCGGCAACCCGGCGCTCCCCGGTCGTCTGCGCCCATTGCCGGTAATCGTCGTCGATCAGCAGACTGACGCTGCCCATGGTTTTCGGATAGGCCCGCTGCAGCAACTGCCGGCTTTCATTGAGCCAGCGCCGGACATCGCCCTGTCGGGGCGCCCGGTGGTCGGTCAGCAATGCCTCGGCCCGCCGTTGCAGGCGTTTTCCGCGCAGGCCGCTCGGGCCGGGCAGGTCGTCCCACCAGGCGTGCAGCTTGACGAAGGGCTGGCGGGCCGACGGGTCTTCGATCAGTACCGTGTTGCCGCCACGGTCATCGCTGTATCCGGCATGGAAGGGCTGATGCAGGTCGGCGACCAGGTGGGCGAGCCAGGGCAAAGCCCAGGAAAGCTCGGCCGGCTGCGTGCTGGTGGCGAGCAGTTCGCTCAGTTCGACGATCTTGCGGTCGATCTGCCCCCGGCCGCGTTTGCCGTGGCGGTCGAAATCGACGTAATGCCAGTCGCCGTGGCGGCCCATGTCGGGAAAGCCGGGCAGGGGCGGGTTGTCTGTCGGCTGGTCGGCAAAGCGCGGATCGTGACGGATGGCATCCGGCCAGGTGCTGGCCTCGGCGAAGACCAGTGCCGGATCGTCGGCACCGGCTTTTTCCCGCCAGCGGCCATGGTCCGGGTGCCCGGCCAGTGCCAGGCGGACGAATTCGCGGGTATCCGGACCCATCTGCTGCCAGGCGATCAGGATGCCGAGCCGGTGGCCGGCGCCGTTCCAGGCCTGGGCGGCGGGGCTCGCGAACAGGAAAATGAGCAGGATGAGCAAAGGGCGCATGCCGGAATTATGCCCCGTGCGATAATCGCCACCTATGTCGCGATTGCCCTTCAATTCACTTGCCTACGCCCTGCGCGAGGCCGCCCGCATCGATGCGGCGGTATTCGCCGGGCAGAGCCTGGCCGACAACCTGCTCGGCCGCGTCGATGCCGGCGCCCGTCCGTCGGTCCAGGATCTCGTGTACGGCAGCCTGCGCGCCTTCGGTCGGGGCGATTTCTTCCTGTCGCGACTGCTGGAAAAACCGCTGGCGGTCGATGAAGTCCGGTCGTTGCTGCTGGTCGCGCTGTATCGCCTGGAAACCCGGCCGGACGCGGCGCATACCGTGGTCGACCAGGCTGTGTCGGCGGCCGGCGAAATCCTGCACGGCAAATTCCGCGGTCTGGTCAATGCGGTGTTGCGCGGTTTCTTGCGCCAGCAGGCCACTTTGACCGCCGATCTGGCCAGCGATCCGGTTGCCGCTACCCAGCATCCCGGCTGGTGGCTGGCGCAGTTGCAGGCCGCCTGGCCGGATGACTGGCAGCGCATCGTCGACGCCGGCAATCAGGCGCCGCCGATGGGTTTGCGCGTCAACCGGCGTCGGATCAGTCGCGATGACTATCTGCGGCAACTGACGGCAGTTGATATTGCGGCCCACCCGGTCGGCGAGGATGGACTGGCATTGGGCAAGCCGCAGCCGGTCGATCGTCTGCCCGGTTTCTTCGACGGCCTGGTCTCGGTCCAGGACCCAGGTGCCCAGCGGGCTGCGGAAATCCTCGCACCGGCAGCCGGCAGCCGGGTGCTCGACGCCTGCGCGGCGCCCGGTGGCAAGACCG
>DKNF01000237.1 GCA_002470165.1 Betaproteobacteria bacterium UBA7395
AGGCCGACGCCGCGCCAACGACCGGTGAGCGCGGCAAGGTCGTGCTCTTCGTCGACACCTTCACCCACTACTACACGCCCGAAATCGCCGCCGCCGCGTTGAAAGTGCTGCGCGCCGGCGGTTACGCGGTCAAGGTGCTCGAACCGGCAAAAACCGACGGTGAACCCGAGCGCCCGCTGTGCTGCGGCCGAACCTACCTGTCGCAAGGTATGGTCGAGGAAGCCAAGCTCGAAGCGCGCCGGGTCATGGCCGCGCTCGCCCCGGCGCTGACCGCCGGCACGCCCATCGTCGGCCTTGAACCCTCCTGCCTGCTGGCGCTGCGCGACGAGTTCTACAGCCTCGGACTCGGCCCCGAGGTCGGCCAGCTCTCGAAACAGGCCTTCCTGTTCGAGGAATTCCTGATGCGCGAAGGCAACAAGGGCTTGAAGCTCGACCTCAAGCCCATCCCCGGCGGCCGCGCGCTGGTGCATGGCCACTGCCACCAGAAGGCCTTCGGCGCGATGAAGTCGGTGAAGAAGGTGCTCGGCTGGATTCCGGAATTCGAGTTCGAGATCATCGACGCCAGTTGCTGCGGCATGTCCGGCAGCTTCGGCCTGGAAGCCGAACACCACGATGCCTCGGTACGGATGGGCGAACTCGCGCTACTGCCTGCGGTGCGCGCCGCCAGCGCCGATACCGTGATCGTCGCCGACGGCTTCTCCTGCCGGCACCAGATCAAGGACGGCAGCGGGCGCCAGGCGGTGCATGTGGCGGTGTTGCTGGAACGGGCGCTGCCCTGATTTGCGGTGATCGGGCGCGGCGGGTGAATATCCCTTTTATAATCAGGGGAAAAGGTCGGAGCGCTCGGCGTGAGACTGGGTTCAGATACGGGGATGTTTTTAAATGGGTTCTATCAAGGCGAACGATGTTCGTGAGGTGAAGTGGTATTCAGGGCGCCTGAATAGCGACATTACTTGGGATCAGGCTCGGAGCAGGGCACCCAATCCGATATCGGAAGCACCACTGGCATCGCTGATCGATATCAATTCCCTGAGTACCTTGCTGGACGATCTGACGCTCCTGCTGGGTATGCCGACGGCGCTGCTCGATCCGCAAGGCAAGATACTGCAAAGCGCCGGCTGGCAACGCGCGTGTACCGACTTTCACCGGGCGACCCCGGGGGCTTGCATCAACTGCACCGAGAGCGACCTGTTCCTCTCCAGCCACCTGAAGGAAGGTGAGTTCATCGATTACAAGTGCAAGAACGGCCTGTGGGATGTGGTGACGCCGGTTTTTGTCGGCGATGCCCATCTGGGCAATCTTTATTGCGGCCAGTTCTTTTACGACGACGACGTGATCGACGATGGTTTCTTCATCGCCCAGGCCGAACGTTTCGGCTTCGATACAGCCGACTATCTGGCGGCAATCCACGAAATGCCGCGTTTCAGCCGCGAACAGGTGCGCCGGATCATGGGGCTGATCGTTGGCCTCGCGTCTTACCTGTCCCATCTTTCATTGACCAACCTTCAGCTCAACGAAAGCCGTGGGCAGATGGAAACCCTGATCAATGCGCTGCCCGACCCGGTCTGGCTGAAAGATACCGAGGGGGTTTTCCTGGCTTGCAACCAAGCGTTCGGCCGCATGTTTGGCGCGCCGACATGCGAGATCATCGGACGCACCGATTACGATTTCACCTCGCCCGAGCTTGCGGATTTTTTTCGACAGAAGGACAGGGAGGCAATTGCGGCGGGCACACCCAGGGTCAACGAGGAGTGGCTGACCCACGCCGAGAGCGGGCAGCCCATATTTCTCGAAACCATCAAGACCCCGATGTCCGGGGTGAGCGGGCGGGCGGTTGGCGTACTCGGTATCGGTCGCGACATGACCGAGCGCAAGCGGGTCGAAAACAATCTGCACCTGATGTCGCGGGTCTTTTCAAACAGCGGCGAAGCCATCCTGATTACCGATGCCAACAACCGGATTCTGGCCGTCAACCGCGAGTTCACGAAGCTGACCGGCTACAGCAAGGAAGAAGCCATCGGTCAGGACCCGCGGATGCTGTCGGCCGGCAATACGCCAGCGGAAACGTATCGGGAGATGTGGGCTGCGCTGCTCACCAATGATTACTGGCAGGGCGAACTCTGGGACCGGCGCAAGAACGGGGAGCCCTATCCCAAACGGCTGTCGATTTCCGTGGTGCGCGACAGTGCAGGAAAGGTCGTCAATTACATCGGTACCTTCGAGGACATCACGGATCGCAAGGCGGCTGAGGACAAAATCCGTTTTCTGGCCCATCACGATGTGCTGACCGGACTGCCGAACCGTTTCAGTCTCTACGAACGCCTCGATCAGGGCATGGCTTTCGCCCGGCGTTTCGACAAATCGCTGGCGATCATGCTGATCGACCTTGATCACTTCAAGACGATCAATGACACGCTTGGCCACAATGTCGGCGACCAGTTGCTGATCCAGGTGGCCAGGCGTTTGCAGCAGTCCGTCCGGGAAAGTGACATCGTGGCCCGTCTGGGGGGCGACGAGTTTGTCGTGGTGCTCTCCGGCATCGAGAAGGACGGTGACGGGGTGGCCGAGATCGCGAGCAAGCTCGTCACCCAGCTGGCGGCGCCGTATGCCATCGCCGGCGCTGAGTTGCGCACTTCGCCCAGTATCGGGATCTGTCTTTACCCGGACAACGCGACCGAGATCAGCGAGCTGATCAAGTGCGCGGACATTGCCATGTACCACGCCAAGGCGAATGGACGCAGCGATTTCCAGTTCTTCATCGAAGCCATGCGCGACGAAGTGGCAGAGCGCGTGACGATCGAGCACGAACTGAAGATTGCGCTGGAAAAAGAGCAGTTCGTGCTGCATTACCAGCCGCAGATCGAACCGGGGGCACGGCGTGTAGTCGGCCTCGAAGCCCTGGTGCGCTGGCAGCATCCGACCCGCGGCCTCGTATTTCCCGGTGATTTCATCGCGTTGGCCGAGGAAACACGCCTGATCGTCCCGCTCGGTAAATGGGTGCTTGAGGAGGCCTGCCGGCAATTGAAGTGCTGGCACCAGGCCGGCTACACCGATCTGCACATGTCGGTGAATCTGAGTCCGGCACAATTCCACGACCAAAGCCTGCCGGCGCTGGTCAGACAGGTGCTGGCAAAGTTTGATTTGCCGCCAGGACAGTTGCACCTGGAAATCACCGAATCGATGGCCATGAGCGATCCGGAGGAAAACATCGTCATGATGAAGGCGCTGGCCGATATCGGGGTCAAACTGGCGCTCGACGATTTCGGTACCGGCTACTCGTCGCTGGCCTATCTCAAGCTGTTTCCGATCGACATCATCAAGATCGACCGCTCTTTCGTGAAGGACATCGAAACCGATGAAAACGACGCCGCCATCTGTGAAATGACCATGCTGCTTGCCCAGAAACTGGGCAAACAGGTCGTTGCGGAAGGCGTGGAAACCGAGGCGCAACTTGAATTCGTGTCACGCATCGGGTGCCAGTGGATTCAGGGATATCTGTTCAGCAAGCCGCTGGCCGCCGCTGTTGCAGGGGATTTCATCCAGGGGTTTGCGGGAGAGGAAAACCCGGTTCCGGGAAATTGCCGGGCCAGTTCGTGAACTTTGCCGATCCGGGCCAGCCCGGGTATCAGTCGGTGTGCAGGATGCTGCGGTTGCGCCCTTCGCGCTTGGCCCGGTAGAGCGCAGCGTCGGCGCCGGCAATCAGCTCCCGGGCAGTGAGCGGGACGCGGTCGGGGGGCGCACAATTGACTCCGATACTAATGCTGACCCGTCCGTCGTCGCGGCTGGGATGCACGATGCCGGCGTCCGCGACTTCCCGGCGGATACGCTCGGCCAGCGCAAAAGCTTCGTCCGGCGTCAGCCCGCCGGCGACGATGGCGAATTCCTCACCGCCGATGCGGGCGGCGAATTCGCTGGCGCGCTGGGCGTTGTCGCGCAGGATGTCGGCGATCCTGCGCAGGCAGGCGTCGCCGGCCGGGTGGCCGAGGGCGTCGTTGTACTTCTTGAATTCGTCGACGTCGATCATCAGCAGGGCAATTGCCTGGGTGTGGCGGGTGGCGCGGGCCAGTTCGCGGTCGAGGGCGGCGTCGAAATGGCGACGGTTGAACAGGCCGGTCAGCGCATCGGTGGTCGATAGTTCGGCCAGGCCGGCATTGGCCGCTTCGAGTTGGGCGAGGCTGAGGCGCAGGCGGCGGTTGAGCGAAACGATGTAGGCGATCAGCAGACCGCCGAACAGCAGCACCAGCGCCGCCCAGGCCAGCGCCTGGTAGGCCCAGCCCGGCATCGGGGCGTCGGGGGTGAACAGGAAGCCGTCGAGCGTGTAACTGGCCGGCAGCAAGCCGGTTTCGGCGAATATCCGGGCAATTTCCTGCCAGCGCGTTCGACTCATGTAGCCGATGTCGACGATATCGGCGAGAAACAGGTTGTAGAGCGACTGGGCTTCCAGCGTCAGGGTCATCCGGTCCATCCTGGGATGATATTTCTCCAGGATCAGGTCGATGATTTCCGCCTGGTGGCGGTAGGCATAGCGCCAGCCTTCGGCCAGCGCGTCGCGCATGGCGGCGACGGCCTGCGGGTGCTCGCGGGCGAAGCGCTGGCTGGTGAACAGCGTGTCGCCGTAGAGATCGATGTTCAGTTCGCGGGGATTGAAGATCTGGTAGGGAATGCCGTACTGGCTGGCCTCGACCGGTTCGGTCGAGATGTAGGCGGTGGTCGCGTCGACCCGCTCGGGACCGTTCGCCGCCAGGCTCTTGACGCTGCCGCTGTGGATCACCTGGCGGACCTTGGCGAGATCGACGCCGGCCTTCTTCAGGTAGGCGGTCAGCTCGGCCGAGTGGCTTTCGCCCATCAGCGTCCGCCCTTCGAGGTCCTTGACGGTGCGGATTTTCGGATCGACCCGGGCGAGGATGACAAACGGCGAATGCTGGAAGATCGCGGCAACGGCGACCACCGGCAGGCCCTGGTTGAAATCGATCAGCAGCGAGGAGTTGCCGACACCGAATTCGGCACCGCCGTCGACGACGGTCCGCGCCAGATCGACTTCCGGGTGGCCTTCGATCAGTTCGACGTCCAGCCCGGCGCGCCGGAAGTAGCCCTGTTCAAGCGCGGCGTAGAAGCCGGCGAACTGGTACTGATGGAACCATTTCAACTGGACCCGGACCTTCAAGGGGTTGTCGGGCGTGTTGGCCTGGGCCGATGGCGTGGCGATTCCCGCAAACAGGAAAATGACCAGGCAGGTAATCAGTCGAAAAAGGCCCATGGCTGGCGCCGGCGAGAAAAGGTTGATTCGAGTATAGCGCGGGAAAGCGCCGGCGACGGCGATTCAGGCGTCGAAATGCAGCGCCAGGCTGGCCAGGGCCTTGGGGAGCGGCAGGTTTTCCTCGGTTTCGAGGATGCCGGGCACCGGGTGCGGGTATTCGAAGAAGACGCCATAGGTGCCGGGGCGCTGGCCGTGCAGGTAAACATGGGCGCGCAGGCGGTCCAGTTCGGCGTGGCGCAGGGTGACGATGTTGGGATCGACCCCGTCGTCGGGCGCGACGTCGCAGGCGTCGCCCAGCTTCTCGTCGAGGCTGACGAGCAGGCGGCGCAGTGAGCGGTCCTTGGGCAGTGACCAGGGGTTGGTGTTCATCGCAGCAACTCCGGTTTGATCTGTTCCAGCCAGGCGTCGATGCGGCTTTCGCTGAGCATCGCCTGATGATGCTGGTCGATGGCCAGGCCGAGGAAATGGTCGCCGTCGACCGCCCGCGACGCCTTGAATTCGTAACCGGCCACCGGCCAGCGGCCGACGACGTTTGCGCCGCGGGCGACGAAGGCGTCGTGGAGGATGCCGATGGCGTCGACGAATTCGTCGGGGTATTTCTGCTGGTCGCCGAGACCGAAGATGGCGACGGTCTTGCCGGACAGGTCGGCGTCGGCCAGTTGCGGCAGGAGTTCCTCCCAGCTCGGCTGGCTCAGGCCGGTCGATTCGCCGGGTAGCTCGCCTTCGCCCAGGGTCGGACTGCCGACGATCAGGCGGTCATGGGCAAGAAAGTCGGCGAGGGTGGTGCGACCGATATTGACCGGTGCGGCAGCCACCTCGCCGAGCTTTTTGGCGATCTGCTTGGCGACCAGCCGGGTGCGGCCGGTGTCGGTGCCGAAGAAGATGCCGATCTTGTCCATTTCAGGCGACCGCGACTTCCTGCGTCAGTTCTTCGGGCAGCACGCCGATCGGATCGCCGAGCGTGCCGTCGGGGCCGTTTTCGAAGCGCACCAGATAGATCTCCTGTTTCGGTTCGAGTTCGGTATGGCCGAAATGCACCACCACGCCGCGCGTACCGGTGGGGACCAGCAGTGCGTCTTCGTCATCGACGCCGGGCATGCCGCCGTCGTTGAACAGGTCTTCGGCGGCATAGACCAGGTCGCCGATTTCGTAGAGGACGGTTTCCATGATCTCAGGCCCAGACGTCGGCAGGGGCCTTGAGGCGCTCGACCGGCTGGTCGAACATCAGGTCCTCGTCGATGATCGCGCCGACATCCTCGGGCTTGACGCCCACGTACATGGTGCCTTCCGGATAGACGATGACGCTGGTGCCGAGATGACAGGGGCCGAGGCAGCCGGTGTTGGTCAGCTGAAAGCCGGCGTTCCACAGGTTGCGGGCGGTGAATTCGTCCTGGAAGGCCTGCCAGGTCTGGCCGCAGCCCTTTTCCTGGCAGGAACCGCGCGGGTGACCGGCGGGACGGCCCTGGACGCAGACGAGGACGTGTTTCTTCGGTTTGGGCATGCTGTTCTCCTTGTTGATGCCTAGGCTTTCGCAAGGAAAGTGCCAGCTATTTGTCCTTTGTTTTCAATGAAATGGCTTGTGTCGGCCTTGTCGCGTTTGCGACAAGGCAGGGTTTTTCCTCAACGCGCCCCGTGCTTCTCGACGACCATGCCGTCCAGCGCGTCGATGACGCCGTCGCTGCCCTGTTCCACCTGCAGGAAGGCGCCGTGGAGCTTTTCCTGGACGGCGTAATCGGTTTCCCAGCCCTGGCCCATGAAATCCATGGCCAGGTGCATGTTCTGGTGCACCTGTTTGTGCGGTTCGGCGATGCGCCGGAAGCTCTGGACCTTGCCGAAGACGGCCAGGGTTTCCTCGTTGTTCAGCCACTTGCCGAGGCGGCAGTTCAGTTCGTTGACCGTCACCGCCTGGGCGTTTTCCGAGTCGCTGCCGCGGTTGACCGCCATGTAGCCGTTCTGCTTGTAGATGAAGTGGTCGATCTTGGCCAGCGAGGCGAAGCTGACGTCATGCACGTAGCGGATCTGTGCCAGGGCATTGGCCGACGAGCTGGCGACGTCGGCGAAACGGGCGTCGAAATCGCCGATGGTGGCGCAGGATTCGGAGGCGATGCCGCGCATTTCGTCGGCGTTGGCGACCATTTTCCCGGCATCCACCTGCAGCGTGTCCATGACGCTGGAGATCGATGCCGAGGCATTCTTCGAGTTTTCCGCCAGCTTGCGCACCTCGT
>DKNF01000239.1 GCA_002470165.1 Betaproteobacteria bacterium UBA7395
CGCAGTTTCATGAGGTTGTCGACGATGACCTTGTCGCCCGGCTGCAGTCCGCCGAGCACCACCCAGTCCTTGCCGTACCATTCACCGGTCTTGATCGGGCGCGGGGCGACCTTGTTCTCGGCGTCGGCGGTCATCACCAGGTTACCCTGTTCGCTCTGGATCACCGCCGTCTGCGGGATCAGGAAAACGCCGTCGCGTTCGCCGGTGAGCAGGCGTACACGGACGAACTGGCCGGGCAGCAGTTGCTGTTCCGGGTTGGCAAATTCGGCGCGCAACGCCTGGGTGCCGAGGGTCGTGTCGAGATTGGCGGCAACGAAGTTGAGTTTGCCCGGCTGACCATAAACCTGACCGTTGGCCAGGATCAGCTCGACGCCGCGCACGTCTTCGTCGCGGACCCGGCCGGCCGGCAGTTTGGCCAGATCGCTCTCGCCCAGCGAGAAGCTGACCCACATCGGGTTGGTCTGGTAGATCGAGGTCAGCAGGCTGTCGCTGCCGGTATTCACCAGATTGCCCTCGGAACGCACGGCGCGCCCGCTGGTGCCGGCGACCGGCGCGGTCACGGTGGTCCACGACAGGTTGAGTTCGGCCTGGCGCAGCGCGGCCTGGGCCATCGCATCGGCCGAGACGGCGTCGTCGTAATCCTTCTGGCTGATTGCCCGGGCTTCGGCCAGGCCTTTCAGGCGTTGTTTCTCGCGCGCCGTCTGGTCGGCGCGGGCGCGGGCTTCGGCCAGGGCAATCTCGAACGGTGCCCGGTCAATCTGGAACAGCGGCTGGCCGGCCTTGACCACCTCGCCTTCTTGATAAAGGCGGCGGATCAGGATGCCGCCGACCCGGGCGCGGACTTCGGTCTCGCGCGCGCCTTCGGTCTGTGCCATGACCTCGATCGAGGTCGGTACGGTACGCGGCTGCATTTCCAGGACGGTGACCGGCATCGGCCCCATCTGCGGGCCGGCAGCCCCTTGTTGATCGGAACAGGCGGCGAGGCCGAGGGTACAGATGGCCAAGGCAAGCAAGGTGGGCTTCAGCGTTTTCATGAGTTGGGGCTCCGGGAAATTTTTGCGTTATTATATACAGACACGAATGTATGTAAAACATTTCGTTTTATCGGGCAGGCGATTTACCATGGCGTCCGCCCGGGGAAAGCAGCAGGCAACAGGAGAAGGAAATGGTCAGGAAAACCAAGGAAGAAGCCGAGCGGACGCGTCAGGAGATCATCGATGCTGCCCGACGCGTATTTCACGCGTGTGGCGTCAGTCGTTCCTCGCTTGACCGCATCGCCCGTGAGGCCGGTGTCACCCGCGGTGCGGTTTACTGGCACTTCAAGGACAAGGCCGAGCTGTTTTTTGCAATGCGCGACGCCATGTTCGCGCCGATGATCGGCAGTACCGATGCCATCCTTTACGATCCTGCGCTACACAATCCGCTGGATGCCATCGAGGGTTCGATCCGCCAATTTTTCCGTGTGCTGGTGGAGAATGCCGAGTTTCGCGAGGTTTTCGAGATCATGATCTCGCGCTGTGAATATGTCGATGAATTCGCCAGCATCGAACAGGAAGTCGGTCGGCCGGCGCAGGAATTCCTCGACAAGATCCTGCGCATGTACCGACTGGCGGCCGAGAAGGGTTATCTTCGGGCCGGACTTGATCCGGATGTGGTTGCCCGCGATACCTGGGCCTTCACCAGCGGCCTGCTCCACCTGTTGCTCGGCTGCCGCCGGGGAAGCGGCATGGAATCCGAGATTGCCGGCATGGTTTCGGCGCATATGGCCCTGCGGCGGCGGGTGCCCTGAACGCCTGATTCCCCTTGTGCCGGGGATATTGCGGTAGCAGGAGATTCGATGATCTGATACCGTTGCCGGCAGGGGGGGGTATCTTGGACAAGGCACAGGTTTTCTCGGCAATAGCTGCGCAGATCAGCGAGCACGGTGTGGTCTTCCCGACCAGCGTCCGGCTGGCGTTGCGCATCCGCGACATGCTGGCCGATCCCGATTGTCACATCGACGCCGTCGCCAAACTGGTGCAGGCCGAGCCGGTGTTGTCGGCGCGCATCGTCGCACTGGCCAATTCGGTGGCCTACAACCCCTATGGGCGGGAAATCGACGATCTGCGCTCGGCCATTGCCAGGATCGGGCTGGCCACGGTGCGCACCCTGGCCATGGCAGTCGTCGCGCGGCAGATGGCCGGGAATTCGATACCGGCGGACGCCAGCGCACTGGCGGAGAAACTGTGGGCGCACAGTGCCCATGTGGCGGCGCTGGCGCGGGTGCTGGCCCGCCGGGTTACCCGGCTCGATCCGGAGGCGGCGATGTTCGCCGGTATCGTCCATGAAGTCGCGGGGTTTTACCTGCTTTCGCGCAGCCAGGATTACCCCGGTATCCTCGGCGACGATTTTGCCGAATGGATCGAATGCGGCGAGCGCACGATCGGCGAGCCGCTGCTGCGGGTGCTGAATGTTCCGGAGAACATCCGGGCGGCGGTCGACACCTATTGGGACGGTTATCTGGGGATGCCGCCGGCGACCCTTGGCGACACGCTGCTGCTGGCCGAGGAATTGTGTCCGGTCCCATCGCCGCTGCATGTCCGGGGCGATGGTGGTTCACCATCCCGCGGGAGTGCCGAAATCGAGTTGCTGATCGGCGAGGAATTGCTCACCGAAATTCTCGAAGAGTCCCGGCGGGAGGTCGATTCACTCTCCGATGCCTTGCGTTTTTGAGAGCTTTCCGGCAAAGCTGAAATTGTTATGAATAACCTGCTGGATATTGCGGTTTTTGTGGTTTGTAATAATTAATTTTGCTTGTACCATAAGTTCGTCGTTCTCCGGGCGGCATCAAGAACAGCCCAGCAACCCCAATAAGAGTCTGCACGCAATGAAAACAATATTCCTAGTCGATGATTCAGCCACCATCCTGCTCAGCATTTCGAACATTCTCGGCAAGGCGGGTTACGCCACCGAGAAGGCCGGAAGCGGTGAAGAGGCGTTGAAGAAATTCCAGGCCGGCGTCAAGGTCGACCTGCTGATCACCGATCTGAACATGCCCGGCATCAACGGGATCGAGTTGATCAAGGAAGTGCGCAAGCTGCCGGCTTACAAGTTCATTCCCATCCTGTTCCTGACCACCGAGTCGCAACAGTCGCGCAAGCTGGAGGCCAAGGCGGCCGGTGCGTCGGGCTGGATCGTCAAGCCCGCGACCGCGGACGAACTGCTGAATACCATCAAGCTGGTCCTGCGCTGAGGTCATTGACATGCCGATCGATAACCTGAAACGTCGGGGCTTGATCGTTGCGCTCCTGGTGGCGGCAGTTGCCTTCGTCGTGGTCTACCTACTCAACGAATGGTTTCACGAGATCTTGCTGCCCGGCCTGGGATTCAGCAATCCGCTGGGCGATGCCGTTGGTTCTGTCTTCCTGGTGCTGGCGGCTTACCTGGCGCAACGCCTGGTCTCCCTGGCGGTGTACCGCGATGCGATGCTGGGGATGACGACGCAGCAGGAGGAAATCGTCGGCAAGATCAGCAATGTCGAGACGGTCAGCGAGGAGGTTGCCCGGGAGTTGGCCGGCGTGCGCAATTTCAACGAAGTGTTGCGCAGGCAGCTGGACGGGATTGTTGCCGCCACCGAAAAAGCCGCTTACGACATTACGGAACGCCTGCAGGCCATCGATTCGGTAGTGACCACTCTGGATAATTTCGTCGCGGAAACGGCCAGGACATCGAGCGAACTGGCGAACAGCTCGGAGGAGGATATCCAGGGCAATCGTGCGCTGATCGAAAAAATGGATTCCTACATCCGCAAGCGGATCGAGGAAGCGCAACTCGATCAGCAGCGCATCGAGCAGATCGTGAATGAGGCCCAAGGCCTGGGTACGCTGGTCCGGCTGGTCAAGGATATTTCCAGCCAGACCAATCTGCTGGCGCTCAACGCGGCCATCGAAGCCGCTCGGGCCGGCGAAGCCGGGCGGGGTTTTGCCGTGGTTGCCGACGAGGTACGCAAGCTGTCGACCGAGACCGATGTCGCGGTCAACAAGATCAACGAGGGGATCAACGGGGTTGCCAGCTCGATCCGCACCCAGTTCCAGGACAAGCTTGCGCATTCCAGCGTGGAAGGCGAGCGTGCGGCTTTGACCGAGTTTGCCGCCCAGCTCGGCAGTCTGGGCGAGGGTTACCAGACCCTGCTCGATCATGACCTCAACGTGTTGCGTACGGTCCGCGAAGCCAGCGGCGAACTGGCCCGGATGTTCATGGATGTGCTGGCCTGCGTCCAGTTCCAGGACATCACCCGCCAGCAGATCGAAATCGTCTCCAATGCCTTGCGCAAGCTCGACGAGCATGCCGACACCCTGGCCCGGCGCATTCGCGACGCCGAAGGCGAAACCTTCGAATATGTGCCGCTGGCCGAGCACCTCGACGACTTGTACGGCAAGTACGTCATGGATGCACAGCGGATCAGTCATCAGGAAGCCTTGCACCAGTCACCCAGCGTGAATGCCAAGGCATCCGGCGGGTCGGCAAAGATCGAACTGTTCTGACGGAGGTTGTATGGGGAGCAATAACCGCCTGGTCATTGTCGAGGACATGACCATCTACAACGCGCTCGACCAGAAGAACCAGCTGGTGGCTGCCTTGGATGCCGCCGACGGCCTGGAGCTGGATCTTTCCCAGGTTGCCGAAATCGATTCGGCCGGATTGCAGTTGCTGATCCTGGCCAAGCGCGAAGCGGCGCGACTGGACAAGCAGATGTCCATCGTCGCGCACAGCCCGGTGGTGCGCCAGACACTCGATTTCTGCAATCTCGCCGCTTTTTTCGGTGATCCGGTCGTCATTACCGCACATGAGCAGCATTAAGGAGCAGATTCGTGGATGAACTGACCAGCGTATTCATTCAGGAAGGTCGGGAGCAGTTGCAGGCCATGGAAAGCGGGCTGCTTGAACTGGAACAGCAACCCGACAACCAGGACAACATCAACGGCATCTTCCGGGCCGCGCATACCGTCAAGGGCGCTTCGGGGGTCATCGAGTGCCACTTCATCGAAGGCTTCATGCACAAGGTGGAGAACGTGCTCGACCGCCTGCGTAACAGCGATATCCAGGTTTCCAGCGACCTGACCGGTTTGCTGCTGCGCTGTTGCGACCATCTCGGGCGCCTGATGGATGTGCTTGAGTCAGGGGCGGCGGAACCCGAGGCCGAGATCAAGGCTGCCGGCGACGCCCTGCTCGAGGAACTGGTTGCCTACACGACACCGGCTGCACCGGTTTCCGGCGGCAGCGTGGTCGAGGCGCAGGCCGATGTCGAGGCTTCCGGCGGCGGCGTGGTCAATACCGACAGCTGGCACATTTCCGTACGCTTTGGCCCGCACATGATGCGTGGCGGTATGGACCCCCTGTCCTTCATCCGCTTCCTGGCTTCGCTGGGCGAGATCATCGCGCTCGAAACCATTCCCGATGCCATGCCCGAAGCTGCCGAGATGGACCCGGAGTCGTGCTACCTGGGCTTCGAGATCCGCTTGCAGACCCGCGCTTCCAAGGCCGAGATCGAGCAGGTCTTCGATTTCTGCCGCGATGACTGCGAATTGCGCATCCTGCCGCCGAACAGCAAGTTGTCCGAGTACCTGAAGCTGATCAAGGAACTGCCCGAAGACGACATGCGTCTGGGCGAGATGCTGCTGCGTTGCGGCGCCCTGACCCAGGCCGAACTCGATGAGGCCCTCAGTTCCCAGCAGCGCGGCCGCCTGCCCGATCCGGCGGGGGACAGCGAGGCCGAGGCACTGCCGATCGGCGAAATCCTGGTGGACCAGAAAGTGGTGCAGAAGGAAGTGGTCGAGGCGGCGGTCAGCAAGCAGACCCAGGTTTCCGAGAAAAAGGCGGTCGAAGCCCGCCTGATCAGGGTGCAGGCGGACAAGCTCGATCAGTTGATCGATCTGGTCGGCGAACTGGTGATTGCCGGTGCGTCGGCCAATTTGCTGGCGCAGCGCAGCGGCCAGAGCGAGCTGGTCGAATCGACGTCGATCCTGTCGCGCCTGGTCGAGAACATTCGCGATTCGGCGCTGCAGTTGCGCATGGTCCAGATCGGCGAGACCTTCAACC
>DKNF01000241.1 GCA_002470165.1 Betaproteobacteria bacterium UBA7395
GGACGGCTCGACGAGACGCTGGTGCCGCGCCTGGCCATGCTGACGGCGCTGGCCTACGCGCTTGGGCTGATCATGCTGCCGCTGCCCGGCGGGACCTCCGGGCATGCGCTCGGGGTGGCGGTGCTGGCGCTGGTGTTCAGTGTGCGCCTGGCGTTTCTCGCGTACAGCGGCGTGCTGCTGCTCCAGGCGCTGCTGTTCGGCGCCGGCGGCATTACCGCGCTCGGCGTCAATGCGCTGGCCCTGGGCCTGGTCGGGGCGGTGGTGGCGGTTGCGCTGTATCGCTCGCTGGCGCGTTTCAATGAGGATGTCGCGGTGGTGGTGGCCGCTTTCGTTTCGCTGCAGATATCTGCCCTGATCGTTGCATTGGTACTCGGCCTGCAGCCGACCATTGCCCGGCGCGACGATGGCACGCCGCTGTTCTTCCCGCTCGGCCCGGAAATCACCGTGCCGGCCGTGCTCTTGCCGCATCTGCTGATCGGTGTCGGCGAGGCGGCGCTGACCCTGTTCGTCTGGCGCTTGGCGCGGCGCAAAGGCTGGGTCGCCGCATGAATCGCGCCCGCCTCTGGCTCGCCGGTTATGCCGGCGCCGTGCTGGCAATCAGCTTCATCCATGTGCCGTCGTGGCTGGCGTTCGGGCTGCTGGCCGCGTTGCTGGCGGCGGGAGCGTCGCGCTGGTCGCTGCTGAAACGGGCGGTGCTCGCCCTGCTGCTGTTCAACGCCAGCGTCAGCCTGGCCTATGCGCTGCTCGCCGCCTGGCGGGAGCAACCGGTGTGGGCGCCCTTGCTGTTGATCAATCTGCGGGTGCTGTTGCTGGTTTATCTCGGGTTCTGGGTAGTCGAGCGGGTGCGCCTGCTCGATGCCCTGCGCGGTTGGCCTTCGTTGTCCATGGTGGCGACGCTGACGCTCGGTCAGGTGGTTGTTTACCGGCGCCTGCTCGACGATTTCCGGGCGGCGTTTCGCAGCCGCAATCCGTTGCCGCCAAAGCCGACAACCCTGCTCCGCCATGCCGGGGTGCAGGGTGGGGCCTTGATGGAAAAGGCTTTGCACGGCGCCGAACAATCGGCGCAGGCGATGCGCTCACGGGGGAGTTTCGATGGCTGAGCCGTTGCTGGAATTTAATGGGGTCGCCTACGCTTGGCCTGACGGCCGGTCGGTCTTCGCCGATCTGAGTTTCCGTATCGAAGCCGGTGAGAAGGTGGTGCTGCTCGGACCGAACGGGGCCGGCAAGTCGACGCTGCTGCGACTGGTCAACGGACTGCTGCAACCGACACAGGGCACGATTGCCTGGCAGGGGCGCATGCTGACCAAGGAGCTGCTGAGGCAACGCGATTTTGCCCGCCGTTTCCGTCAGGACAACGTGCTCTTGTTCCAGCACCCGGAGGCGATGCTGTTCAATCCGACGGTGCGCGAGGAAATTGCCTACGGGCCCCGGCAACTCGGCCTGCCCGATGGCGATCAGCGGGTGGCACGCTGGGCCGCCGAGCTGGGCCTGTCGGCCTTGCTTGACGAGGCGCCGTTCGCCCTCTCCGGCGGCCAGAAGCAGAAAGTCGCGCTGGCCTGCCTGCTGGCGCTCGATCCTTCCTTCCTGGCGCTCGACGAGCCGAGTGCATCGCTCGATCCGGCGACGGTCGGCTGGTTGATCGATACCTTGCTTGAATCGGGACGCACCGTGCTGGTCAGTACGCACAACCTCAGTCTGGCGGCCGAGCTGGGCGAGCGTGCGCTGATCCTGAATGGCGAAGGCCGCCTCTGTTACGACGGGCCGCTCACCGCTGCGCTGCAGGACCTTGAACTGCTGCAGGCGGCCGGACTGGCGCATCGTCACCGGCATCGGCACGGGGGGCAGGCGCATGCCCATCTGCACGTACACGACTGGGAGTCGTCCTGAGTTTTGCTGACGAGTGGAAAAATCCACCGGTCTAAGCAATAATTCATAATTACGAAACCCGTGCGGTGTTTTTTGGAGTAACCTGCAGGGTTTTCCCTAACACGTTTGCCGAGGAATTTCCGTGGAAAAGGATTTGCGCGAAGCCGCACTGGAATATCACCGCTGGCCCACCCCGGGCAAGATTTCTGTCCGCCCGACCAAGGGCCTGACCAACCAGCGCGATCTGGCGCTGGCCTACTCGCCGGGTGTCGCTGCCGCCTGTGACGCCATCGTCGAGGACGAATCGACCGCCGCGCTGTACACCTCGCGCGCCAACCTGGTCGGCGTCGTCACCAACGGCACCGCCGTGCTCGGTCTGGGCAACATCGGCCCGCTGGCCTCGAAGCCGGTCATGGAAGGCAAGGGCTGTCTGTTCAAGAAGTTTGCCGGTATCGACGTGTTCGACATCGAGCTGGCCGAGAACGACCCGGACAAGCTGATCGACATGATCGCCGCGCTCGAGCCGACGCTCGGCGGCATCAACCTCGAGGACATCAAGGCGCCGGAGTGCTTCTACATCGAGCAGAAGCTGAAGGAGCGGATGAACATCCCCGTCTTCCACGACGACCAGCACGGCACCGCGATCATTTCCGGCGCCGCCATGCTCAACGGCCTCAAGGTGGTCGGCAAGAAGATCGAAGAGATCAAGGTGGTGGTTTCCGGCGCTGGCGCCGCTGCTATCTCCTGCGTGAACCTGTGGTGTGATCTTGGCGTCAAGCGCGAGAACATCACCATCTGCGACTCCAAGGGCGTCATCTACGTCGGCCGTCCGGGCGGCATGGACGAAACCAAGGCCCGTTACGCCCAGGAAACCGACAAGCGCACGCTGGCTGATGCCATGGTCGGTGCCGACGTCTTCCTCGGTCTGTCGGCGGCCGGTGTGGTCAACCAGGACATGGTCAAGAGCATGGCCGAGAAGCCGATGGTCTTCGCGCTGGCCAACCCGACGCCGGAAATCATGCCGGAACTGGTCAAGGAAGTCCGCCCGGAGGCGATCATCGCCACCGGCCGTTCCGACTATGTTAACCAGGTCAACAACGTCCTCTGCTTCCCCTTCATCTTCCGCGGTGCGCTCGACGTCGGCGCCACCCGCATCACCGAAGAAATGAAGATGGCCTCGGTGCGCGCCATCGCCGAACTGGCCGAAGCCGAAGTCACCGACGAAGTGGCCATGGCCTACCCCGGCCACGACCTGACCTTCGGCCCGGAATACCTGATTCCCAAGCCATTTGACCCGCGCCTGATCGTCAAGATTGCGCCGGCCGTCGCCCAGGCCGCCATCGATTCCGGTGTCGCCACCCGCCCGATCACCGACTGGGCCGCTTATCGTGCCAAGCTGTCGGAATTCGTCTATCACACCGGCGTCGGCATGCGCGCCATCTTCCAGGCCGCACGGCAGGCCCAGGGCAAGCGCATCATCTACGCCGAGGGCGAAGATGAGCGCGTGTTGCGTGCTGTTCAAGTGGTGATCGAGGAAAAATTCGCCCGTCCGATCCTGATCGGTCGCCCCGACATCATTGCGCTGCGCCTCGAGAAGGCCAATCTGCGGATCAAGCCGGGTGTCGATTTCGACGTCGTCAATCCGGAATCCGACGAGCGTTACCGTGAATGCTGGACCGCCTATCACAAGCTGATGGTGCGTCGTGGCGTCACCCCGGCGATCGCCAAGGAAACCCTGCGCCGCAAGCCGACGGTGATCGGTGCCATGCTGCTCAAGCTCGGCTACGCCGACGGCCTGATCTGCGGCATGACCGGCCAGTACAGCCACCACCTCGGCGTGATCAGCCAGGTCATCGGCAAGCGCACCGGCGTCAATACGCTGGCAGCGATGAATTACCTGATGCTGCCGGGCCGTTCGCTGTTCATCTGCGATACCCACGTCAACGAAAATCCGACAGCCGAGGAAATCGCCGAGATGACGCTGATGGCCGCCGAGCAGGTCAAGCGCTTCGGCAGCCACCCGAAGGCGGCACTGCTGTCGCACTCCAACTTCGGCTCCGGTAACTCGGAATCGGCGCGCAAGATGAGCGTTGCCGCCGGACTGGTGTCGGCGATGTCGGCCGGCGAGCTCGAGGTCGACGGCGAAATGCACGGCGATTCGGCACTGAGCGAAGACGTCCGCCGCGAGGCCAACCCGGATTCGCCGCTCAAGGGCGAGGCCAACCTGCTGGTGATGCCGAACATCGACGCCGCCAACATCTCCTACAACCTGTTGAAGATGACCGCCGGCGAAGGCGTGACCATCGGCCCCATCCTGCTCGGCGCAGCCCGTCCAGTGCATGTGCTGACCTCGACGGCAACCGTTCGCCGCCTGGTCAACATGACGGCGCTGGCCGTCGTCGAATCGATGGAGCGCTGAGCCTTTTCTGGCCCAGCCAAGCAAAAGCCCCGCTCAGGCGGGGCTTTTTTCATTTCCCTTCCAGCAGTTGTAGCAGGTCGGTGACGATGGGCTCGATCGGGGCGTTTTCCGGAATCGCCAGGCGCAGCTGCCCCTTCGGGTCGATCAGGTAGGCGCCGGCGCTGTGGTCGATGACGTAGCCCATGCCGCCTTCCACTTCCTTCTTGCTGTAAATCACCTTGAACTGGCCGGCAACTTCGGCGATCTGCTGCTCGGTGCCGGAGAGGCCGAGGAAGGCTGGGTTGAACCATTTGACGTAGGTATCGGTGCGCTCGGGGGTGTCGCGTTCCGGGTCGACCGAGATGAACACCAGTTGCAGGCGCTCGGCATCCTTGCTGCGCAGGTTGCGGATCAGGCTGGCGTACTTGCGCAGGCTGCCCGGGCAGATGTCCGGGCAACTGGTGTAGCCGAAGAAGACCAGCACGGCCTTGCCATGAAAGTCCTGCAGGCTGCGCGCCTGGCCGGTGCCGTCGAACAGCGTGCCGGCCGGGAAGATGTTGCCTGCCGACAAGTCGGTGTGGCTGAAGCGTGGCGTATCACTGCCGCAGGCGGTGAGGGCGGCTGCGGCGAGCAGGCCGATGAAGGTGCGTCGTTTCATGAGGATAGGCTTTCCAGCAGTTTGTCGTGAATGCCGCCGAAACCGCCGTTGCTCATGACGAGCACGTGGTCGCCGGGGCGTGCGGCGGCAGCGATGGCGCTGACCAGGGTGTCGAGTTGATCGTGAACGCTCGCACGCTCTCCCATCGGGGCGAGCGCGGCGCTGGCATCCCAGCCCAGGTTGCCAGCGTAACAGAAGGCGGCGTCGACTTCGCGCAGGCTGTCGGGCAGTTGGGATTTCATGGTACCCAGCTTCATGGTGTTGGAGCGCGGCTCGAGCACGGCCAGGATGCGCGCAGTGCCGACCTTGCGGCGCAGTCCGGCAACGGTGGTGGCGATGGCTGTCGGGTGGTGGGCGAAATCGTCGTAAACGGTGATGCCCCGGACCACGCCGCGAACCTCCATGCGGCGTTTGACGTTGCCGAAGCGGCCGAGTGCTTCCAGGCCCTTGGCGAACGGCACGCCGACATGGCGCGCGGCGAGCAGCGCGGCGCAGGCGTTGGCGCGATTGTGCTCGCCGGTCAGTTGCCAGGCGGTACGGCCAATCTCGCCATCGCGGCCGAGCAGGATCAGTTCGCCGTCGGCGTCGTTACCGGTTGTGCGGTAGCCCTGGCTGTCGTTGAAACGTTCGACCGGTGTCCAGCAGCCGCGCGCCAGTACGCGTTCCAGGCTGGCTTCGGCGGCGTTGGCAACGATCAGCCCGGATTGCGGCAGGGTGCGCACCAGGTGATGAAATTGGGTTTCGATGGCGGCAAGATCGGCGAAGATGTCTGCGTGATCGTATTCCAGGTTATTCAGGATGGCGGTCCGGGGGCGGTAGTGGATGAATTTCGACCGCTTGTCGCAGAAAGCGGTGTCGTATTCATCGGCCTCGATGACGAAGAACGGGGTGTCGCCAAGGCGGGCCGAGACGCCGAAGTTCAGCGGCACGCCGCCGATCAGGAAGCCCGGGCTCATGCCGGCGTCCTCGAGAATCCAGGCCAGCATCGCGCTGGTCGTCGTCTTGCCGTGGGTGC
>DKNF01000062.1 GCA_002470165.1 Betaproteobacteria bacterium UBA7395
CGATGATTCGCTGACCGTGCGCAAGATCACCAGCCGCCTGCTGTTGCGCGAAGGCTATCAGGTCATCCTCGCCAAGGACGGTGTCGACGCGCTGGAGCACCTGCTCGACGCGCCGCCCGACGTGATTCTCTCGGACATCGAGATGCCGCGCATGGACGGCTTCGACTTCGTCCGCAACCTGCGTGCCGACGAGCGACTGCGCGACATACCGGTGATCATGATCACCTCGCGCACGGCCGACAAGCACCGCAATTACGCGCTGGAAATCGGGGCCAATCACTACCTCGGCAAACCCTACGACGAAGACGAACTGCTCGGTCTGCTGGCGACTTACTGCGGCCGGGATCACTGATCTCCTTCATGACGCGGAAAGTACCGCGTCATGAAGGAAGCTCCATATAATGAGAGTTCGTCTCATTTGGGGTTGATTGCAACTAGCGATGGACAAGGAACAGGAAATACTCGCCATCAGCCGCCTCGTCTTCGACCTGACGCGTCTCGATAGCGGCGATCTCGACGGCATGCTGGCCAGATTGAACGATCTGCTGAGCAGCCTGCCCGGCATCCGGGTGCTGCCGCACAGCCTGATCCTGCTCCGCAATTCCCGGGGCCTGCTGATCCAGGTCGGGCAGTTCGGTCTGCCGCCACCCTGGATGTGCATTGACGGGGACAGTTCGCCTTACCACCTGTCCAGCGGGGACGAGGAGCGGGTGAGTCTGGTGCGCGATGCCAGCGCCAGCCTGCCGCCGCTGATGCAGCGGGAACTGCCCGCCGGTGCCGCCTGTTTCATGCTGCCCTTGCGCGACAACGCCGCGCTGATCGGCAAAGCGCTGATGTTCGTCGATGCCGACTGGCAGCCCGACCCGGTTGAGTACGAGTTCATGGAGGATCTGGCGCAGGCCTTGTCGGTCCTGGTGTCGCGCCTGATCGTCAACGAAACCCTGCGCGTGCGCGAGGTCGAGCTCGAGGATGCCCGCACCGACGCCATTCGCCGGCTGGGCACGGCCTCCGAATACCGCGACAACGAAACCGGCATGCACATCATGCGCATGACCCACATCGCGACGGCGATTGCCAAGGCGATGAACCTGCCGCCCGACCAGCGCGAACTGCTCGCCATCTGCGCGCCGATGCACGATGTCGGCAAGATCGGCATTCCGGATGCGATCCTGCTCAAGCCGGGGCGCCTGCTGCCGGACGAATACGAAGTGATGAAGGGGCATACCAGCATCGGCAAGCGTCTGCTTGAGGGCGACGACAGCCTGATCCAGGCGGCCCGCGACATTGCCGCTTCGCACCACGAACACTGGGACGGCAATGGCTATCCCGACGGTCTGGCCGGTGAGGAAATTCCCCTGTTGGCGCGAATCTGTGCCGTGTCCGACGTTTTCGACGCACTGACCTCGCGCCGCCCGTACAAGGATCCCTGGCCGGTAGATGAAGCGATTGCCTGGGTCGCCGATAACGCCGGCAAGCAATTCGATCCGCAGGTCGTTGCCGGGTTCATGAAGGCGATTCCCGAAGTCCGGCGGATCCGCGAGCTATACCGCGACGACATCATCGATCCGAATCAGGTGCTGGACCTGCCGGAGCTGCCACCGCGTGAATTCGAATGGGTCCGCTGGGACGACAGCTTGCGCATCGGCATCGATGTCATCGATGAGCATCACCGTTATCTGTTCGACCTGACCAACGACCTCTACGAGGTGGTGTCGGGTCGGCGCGGTGCGCGTGAAGTGGCGCGGGTGATCAAGGCGCTCGACCTGTATGCGCAGGTCCATTTCCGCGCCGAGGAGCGCATGATGGATCATCACCGCTACGCTGCGTTCGACCGCCAGAAACACCAGCATGGCGAATTCGAGCAGCGGCTGAGCGAGTTCTACGCCGAATTGCACGACAATCCGCTGACCGCCCAGTTCGATGTGCTGGTCTACCTGCGCACCTGGCTGGTCCGCCATATCCTGCACGAAGACGCCAGACTGCGCGAACTGCTCGCCTGACCCCGGCGTTTACGCTTTCTTCACCACCGCATAGCGCGCCAGCGTTTTTTCCCGTGCCGTCGCATGGTCGACAATCGGTCCCGGATAGTCGCGGCCGATGACGACGCCGAGCGCCTCCTGCTCCAGACGGCCCATGGTCCACGGTGCGTGGATGTATTTGTTCGGCACTTTGGCCAGTTCAGGCAGGTAGCGCCGGATGAACTTGCCTTCCGGGTCGAATTTTTCCGATTGCGTGACCGGGTTGAAGATGCGGAAATAGGGCTGCGCATCGCAGCCGCTCGACGCCGCCCACTGCCAGCCGCCGTTGTTGGCCGAGAGATCGAAGTCGTTGAGTTGTTCGGCAAAGTAGCGTTCGCCGAGGCGCCAGTCGATGCCCAGGTCCTTGCACAGGAACGAGGCGACGACCATGCGCAGGCGGTTGTGCATCCAGCCGCTGTGATTCAACTGGCGCATCGCCGCATCGACCAGCGGGTAGCCGGTGCGTCCCTGCTGCCAGGCGGCCAGCCCCGCCGGCCAATCTTCCCAGCGGATGGCGTCGTATTCGGGTTTGAACGCGCGTTCGGCCGCATGTGGAAAGCGGTCGAGGATCATGAAATAGAAATCCCGCCAGATCAGCTCGTTGAGCCAGCTGTCGGCTTGCTCGGCCAGCGCGACGCTGACCAGCTCGCGGATCGAGAGCGTGCCGAACCGCAGGTGCACCGACAGGTAGCTGACCCCCTTGATCGCCGGGAAGTCGCGCAAGGTGCCATAGCGCTGGATGCGGCCGGCACGGAATTCGTCCCACAGCTTGCGGGCGCCGGCCATCCCGGGTTCGATGCCGAGTTCGCCAAGATTGCTCGGGCGGAAACCGAGATCGTCGAGTGTCGGTAGCGCCTCCGCCGGTGCCGGGGCAAACTGTCCGCTGCCGTTGCAGGGGGCGTGATCGGCGCTGCTCAGGCGTTTCAGCCAGGCGTTCTTGTACGGGGTGAACACCGTATAGGGGCGGCCGGCGCCGGTCAGCAGTTCGTCGCGTTCGAAGATGGCCTGGTCCTTGAACTCGTGCAGGGCAATCCCTTGTGCACCGAGCAAGCGGCCGACTTCGGCGTCGCGGCGTTTGGCCGCCGGCTCGTAATCGCGATTGACGAATACCGCCCGCGCGCCGATCTCTCGGGCCAGGCGGGGAATCTCCTCGACCACGCGGCCGTGACGAACGATCAGCCCGCCACCGCGGGCACGCAAGGCGCTGTCGAGTTGGCGCAGGCTGCCGTGGATGAATTCGACGCGGCGATCGGTTCGCGACGGCAGCCGGTCGAGAATGTCGGTATCGAAAACAAAGGCGCAATGAACCGGCAGACCGCTGGCCAGCGCAGCGGCCAGCGCGGCATGGTCGTGATCGCGCAGGTCGCGCCGGAACCAGACGAGTGCTTTTTCGTGAATCATGTTTGGTTTGTGCCTCCATGGCGATTAAAATCGCCGGCATGGACAACGTCAACCTGACCGACAACTTTCTGATCGCCATGCCGGCGCTGGAAGACCCCTATTTCTCGAATGCGCTGGTCTATATCTGCGAACACAACGAGAACGGTGCGCTGGGGATCATCGTCAACCGGCCGATCGACATGAATCTGGCCGGTCTGTTCGAGAAGATCGACATCAAGCTGGAACAGACGGCCCTGTCCGGCCTGCCTGTCTATTTCGGCGGTCCGGTGCAACTCGACCGGGGGTTCGTGCTGCATCGCCCGCTCGGTCACTGGCAATCGACGATGGCGATCAACGCCGAAGTCGGCCTGACCAGCTCGCGCGATGTGCTCGCAGCCGTCGCCAAGGACGGACTGCCGTCGGAGATCATCGTGTCGCTGGGCTATTCGGGCTGGGACGCCGGGCAGCTCGAAGAAGAGCTGGCGCAGAATTCCTGGCTGACGGTGCCGGCCAGATCCGACATCCTGTTCGATCTGCCGCCCGAGGAACGTTTGCCGGCGGCGATGCAGAAACTCGGCATCAGCTTTTCCCAACTTTCGGACGTCGCCGGGCACGCATAGTGGGCACGGTGCTGGCCTTCGACTTCGGCGAAAAGCGCATCGGCGTGGCGACCGGCGAGACGCTGCTGGCGTCGGCGCATCCGCTGACGGTGATCCGTGCCGAGTCGAACGATGCGCGCTTTGCCGAAATCGGCAAGCTGATCGCCGAATGGCAGCCGGAGCAGCTGGTCGTCGGCCTGCCCACGCATGTCGACGGAACACCGCATGAAATGACCCGTCTGGCGACAAAATTCGCCGAACGTCTGCAAAAACGTTTCAATCTGCCGGTTTCGTTGGCCGATGAGCGACTGAGTTCGCTTGACGCCGAGGCGCGGCTGCGCGAGACCGGACGCAACGCCAAGTCGGCCAAGCCGCTGCTCGATGCGGTCGCCGCCCAACTGATTCTTCAAACCTGGTTCGAAAGTTCGCTGCATGCACCCCAATGACACCCTGCCCGACGCCGAAGCCCAGTGCCGGCAACTGGCCGAACTGATACGCCCGATGCTGGCGAAAGATCCGGCGTTGGTCGGCATCTACAGCGGCGGCGCCTGGATCGCCGAGCGCCTCAGTGAATTGCTCGGCCTCGATCGGGAAACCGGTTTGATCGACGTTTCCTTCTATCGCGACGATTTCGCCGAGAAGGGCCTGCATCCGCAGGTCAAACCGACGCTGATTCCGTTCGACGTCGAAGGCCGCCACCTGATCCTGGTCGACGACGTGCTCTACACCGGCCGGACGACGCGGGCGGCGATCAACGAACTGTTCGATTACGGACGCCCGGCCTCGGTGTCGCTGGCAGTGCTCGCCGACCGCGGCGATCGGGAACTGCCGGTGGCGGCGACCTGGAAGGTCTGGGATGTCGCCCTCGAAACGAAGCAAAACCTGGTGCTGGAAAAGCAGGATGACGGTCAACTCGCCTGGAGACTGGAAAATGCATAACCCGCAGTTGAACGACAGGGGTGAACTGACGCACCTGCTGTCGACGGAGGGTCTGCCGCGCGCAATCCTGACGCAGATCCTCGATACCGCCGAGTCGTTCATGGAAGTCTCGGCGCGCGAAGTGAAAAAGGTGCCGCTGCTGCGCGGCAAGAGCGTTTTCAACCTCTTTTTCGAGAACTCGACGCGCACCCGCACGACTTTCGAGATCGCTGCCAAGCGCTTGTCGGCCGACGTCATCAACCTCGACATCGGGCGTTCGTCGACGGCCAAGGGCGAGACCCTGCTCGACACCATCGACAACCTCTGCGCGATGCACGCCAGCCTGTTCGTCGTCCGCCACGCCTCCTCCGGCGCGCCCTACCTGATCGCCGAGCACCTGCGCCGCATCGGCCGTGACGACATCCACGTCGTCAATGCCGGCGACGGCCGCCATGCGCACCCGACGCAGGGGCTGCTCGACATGTACACCATCCGCCACTACAAGAAGGATTTCTCCAACCTGCGCGTGGCCATCGTCGGCGACATCCTGCACTCGCGCGTCGCCCGCTCCGACATCCACGCGCTGACCACGCTGGGCGTCCCGGAAGTCCGCGCCATCGGCCCGGAAACGCTGCTGCCCAAGCACCTCGACAAGCTCGGCGTGCATGTCTTCCACGACATGGAAGCGGGCTTGAAGGATTGCGACGTGGTGATCATGCTGCGCCTGCAGAACGAGCGCATGAACGGCGCGCTGCTGCCGTCGGCCGGCGAGTACTTCCGCCACTACGGCCTGACCCCGCAGAAGCTGGTGCTGGCCAAGCCGGACGCGATCGTCATGCATCCAGGGCCGATGAACCGTGGCGTCGAAATCCATTCGGCGGTCGCCGACGGGCCGCAGGCGGTGATCCTGCCGCAGGTCACCTTCGGCATCGCCGTGCGCATGGCGGTCATGAGTATTGTTGCGGGGAATTGAGATGAACATCCTGATTGAAAACGGCCGTGTCATCGATCCGGGCCAGGCAGTCGATCGCGAGGCCACCTCGCTGTTCGTCGTGGCCGGCAGGATCGCCGCCATTGGGGAAGCGCCGGCCGGTTTTGTCGCCGACGAGGTCATCGACGCTGCCGGTTGCGTGGTCTGTCCCGGCTTGATCGACCTCGGAGCCCGCCTGAACTCGATCGAGGCCGAACTGGCGGCAGCGGTCGCCGGCGGCGTGACCAGCGTCGTCGTCGAGGCCGAGTTCGACGCCGCGACCTGGTACGAGGTGCTTGAGCGCGAGCGCGTCAGCGTCTGGTACACGGCGCCCACCGCGATCCGCACCTTCATGAAGTGGGGCGAGGACCTGCCGCGCGGCTACGACCTGTCCTCGCTGCGGGTCATCGGCTCGGTCGGCGAGCCCATCAACCCCG
>DKNF01000038.1:0-178 GCA_002470165.1 Betaproteobacteria bacterium UBA7395
CGCCCAGCGCGTGCCGCAGGCGAGCATGACTTCGGCGGCGCCGGCCTCGCGGTGGCGGTAGGAATCCTTGCCGGGTTTGTCGATGTCGAATCCGTGGTGCGCGTGCTTGATCACCGAGACCTTGAGGCCGCGCGCGGTCAGCGCCGGAATCAGCTTTTCCAGCAGCGTCGTCTTGCCG
>DKNF01000038.1:297-4801 GCA_002470165.1 Betaproteobacteria bacterium UBA7395
CGTCGTCTTGCCGGAGCCGGACCAGCCGGCGATGCCAAAAACTTTCATGGGCGGATTCTACCTGTTCAAGCCGCAAACACCGGCGCGAAACCGCCGCCGGGAGTACGGAAATTGGTCGTCTGCCCCTGGTACAGGCGGGCGGCGACACACTGGATATGGCCGTCGTACACGAAACAGCGGAAGTCGGCCTTCATCGTCTGCGCTTCGCCATTGACGGTGACCTCATGCTCGGACGGCGGCGCGATTTCCTGGGCGATGTAATGGCCGGCGAGGATGTCTTCGAAGACGCGCTTGGTCAGCTTGTCGCCACGATAGGCGGCACGGCTGCCGAAGCCGGTGGGCGGCTTGAAGAACCAGCGCTTGCGCTCGGCCCACAGCGCGTCGGCCTGCGCCGGATCGACGGCGATGGTGCGCGGCACGCCTGCCAGCAGGATGCGCTGCGTGGCGGCGTCGATGCCGAGCGCGGCAAGTTTGTCGGTGTCGGACAACAGCATCAGGTGGCGCTTGTCGGCATGCGTGGCGTGCGCCGCCGGATGCGGGGTCAGGACCACGCCGCCGGCCTGGAAGACCTCGCGGATGGCGCGGCAGGGCTCGCCTTCGAGATAGAAGTCGGTCAGCCGGTTGTACACCAGATCGATGGGCTGGCCGTCGTGCAGCAGACGCTGACCGTCGCGGACGAAATCGGCCGGGTCGGCGATCACCGCATCGATGCCGTTGGCGGCGAACAGATCGCGGAACAACTCGAACTCCGGCGCCAGGAACTGCCCGGCCGGCGCCTCATCGACGATGGCGATGCGCACCAGCGGCGCGTCACCGCGTTCCAGTCGCCATTCGGCGCGGAACATCTCGAGGATGTCGGCAACGAAGGCGGCGGCCTCGTCGGCATGGCCGTGCGCGGCGAGCAGGTAGGCGTTGAGCAGGCCACCGCCGGCATTGGTATTGATCTCGATGAGTTTCGGGCTGGCCGGCGTCAGATGGAAGTCGTAGCCCATGAACACGCTGCGCGCGGCGACCGGCCAGCGCGCGCTTTCCGGCGCCCTGGCGAGGACCTCGGCGCGGAATGCGGGCAAGGCCAGGACCACCTCGATGGCACCGACAATCTCGGCCATGGCTTCGAGCTGCGCCTTGTCGACGCGGATGTCGGCGGCAGAGAAAAGTTGCGGCTGGCGGGTGGCCAGTTGGTCGAAGGTGGTTTTCATCGGTTGGCAAAAAAGTCGAGGACGACCTGCAGTTCGCGGGTGCGCTTCATCGGTGGCAGACTTTGCCAGACGCGGCGGCCGTAGGGCTTTGATATAAGTCGTGGATCGCAGATCATCAGCACGCCTTTGTCGGCCTCGTCGCGGATCAAGCGGCCGGCGCCCTGCTTGACGTTGATCACGGCACGCGGCAACTGGTATTCCATGAAGGCGTTGCGGCCCTGCTTCTTCATTTCCTCGATGCGCGCCGAGAGCACCGGATCGTCGGGCGGCGCAAACGGGATCTTGTCGATGACCACCAGCGACAGCGCCTCGCCGCGCACATCGACGCCTTCCCAGAAGCTCTGGCTGCCGACCAGGATCGCCGCGCCGTGGTGGCGGAAGCGTTGCAGCAGATCGTTCTTGCTGCCCTCGCCCTGAACCAGCAGCGGCATGTCGATGCCTTCGTCTTCGAGCTTGGCCTTGAGCAGTTCGTGGGTACGGCGCATCGCGCGCAGGCTGGTGCACAGGAAGAAGGCACCGCCACCGGCCGCCTTCACCGCCGGCCAGGCGGCGTCGACGACGGACTCGGTATAGTTCCAGGCATTCGGGTCGGGCATGCCCAGCGGCGCGTAGAGCACGGCCTGCTCGCCGTAGTCGAAGGGACTGTGCCAGCAGGCGGAATCTGGCTCGCCGAGGCCGAGTTCGGCGCAGTAATGGTGGAACTTGCCCTGCACGGCAAGCGTTGCCGAGGTAAAGATCCAGGCGCGCGGATGACCGCCCATCTGCTTGCGGAAGATGTTGGCGACGTCGAGCGGCGTCGCGTTCAACTGCAACGAATGGGTGAAAGCCTCGCCCCAATACACATAGCCGGCGTCGGCCGGCTGCTGCCATTGACTCAGGCGCTGGACCAGTTCGCCGGCGCGCTGCCAGCATTTTTCCAGGCCTTCGGCGCGCTCGGCCTGGGTTTCCAGGATGGCGGCAAAGCGGGCGATTTCTTCGAGCAGCCCCTGCAGTGCCGGGGCGAATTCCGGTTTTTCCAGCAACTGGCCGGCGGAAAAACGGCCGGCGTCGATGCCGACGGCCAGGCGCAGATCCTTGGCCGCCTTCTCCAGCGACTTGCTGGCGACCGGCAGATCGAGGCAGTCACGGGCGTGAGTCAGCGCCTCGGTCCGCGCATCGCGGGCGAGATCGAGGAATTGCGCGGTCGACACGCTGTCGCCGAAAAACAGCGTCGCCACTTCCGGCAACTGGTGCGCCTCGTCGAAGATCACCGTGTTGCAGGCCGGCAGCAGTTCGGCCATGCCCTCGTCGCGCAGCATCACGTCGGCAAAGAACAGGTGGTGATTGACGACCACCAGATCGGCCGCCATCGCCTCCTTGCGCGCCTGCATGACGAAGCATTCCTTGTAGTCCGGGCATTCCTGACCGAGGCAGTTGTCGCGCGTCGAGGTGACGTGCTGCCAGACCGGCGAGTTCTCGTTAACTTCGACGCACTCGGCCTTGTCGCCGCTCTGCGTGGTCTTGGCGAAGACCGAGATGCGGCGGGCGTCGGCAGCGTCCTCACGGGTCAGGAAACGACCGTCGGCCAGCGAACGCTGCAGGTGATAGGGACAGACGTAGTTGGCCCGGCCTTTCAACAACGCAATCTTGACCGGCGCCTTGAGGATGTCGCGCACGGTCGGCAGATCCTTGTTGAACAACTGGTCCTGCAGCGTCTTGGTCCCGGTCGACACGATCACCTTGCCGTTCGACTTCAGCGCCGGCACCAGGTAGGCGAAGGTCTTGCCGGTGCCGGTACCGGCTTCGGCGATGAACACCGCGTTGTTCTTGATGGCCTCGGCGATGCGCTCGGCCATTTCGACCTGTTGCGGACGAATGCGGTAGCCGTCGATGGCACGCGCAAAAGCGCCATCGGGCGAGAAGATTTCCTGGAGGGTAGACAAGGTGCGGTTTTCGGGGGAGGTCTAGGCGGCGGATGCGGCCCGCAGCATCTTAACAGAAGCCGGCAGCGACCACCGAAGACACCATGCTGCACCGCCGCATATAAAGCCAGTAAAGCAATAAAACAATTGTCAGACAGCACATTACGAATTGTTGCGTTGCACAATTAATTATCGGCAATTCGTTCCAGCCGTGATAAATTGCAGTCATAACAACAGCCAGAAAAGCGTCTGGAAAGGAAGATCAGCCATGCGCCAAATCGCCAAAACCGCCCCCGCCCTTCCGGAAAATGCCCCAGCCGCCGACCGCCCACAGGAAAACGACCGGGCCCACCGGGTAGTCGTCGATACCCAGCCGGCCAACAGCCGCCGGCCGGCCCGTCTTGAGCTGCTGCAGAACCTCAGCGGCCTGGTGCTGGCGCTGTTTCTCGTCACCCACATGCTTTTTGTCGCGACCATCCTGATCAGCCACGAGCTGTTCTACAGCGTCGCCCGTTTCTTCGAGGGCGGATGGTTGTTCGGTGAGCCGCAGCCGGCACTGGTGTCGATGGTTGCCGCTGGCGTTACCGGCCTGCTGGTCGCCCATGCCTGGCTGGCGATGCGAAAAATCCCCGCCGGCTATCGCCAGGTCCACGCTTTCTCCGGCCATCGGCGCCGGCTACGCTACGGCGATACCAGCTTGTGGTGGCTGCAGGCGATGAGCGGCTTCGCGCTGTTTTTCCTGACCACCATCCATCTTTACGACATGGTCAGCCAACCGCAGCTGATCGGCCCGTATGAATCGGCCGAGCGCGTATGGACCGGCGGCATGTGGCCGATCTACCTGGCGCTGCTGTTCACCGCCGAAGTCCATGGCGGCATCGCTCTGTACCGGCTGGCGCTCAAATGGGGCTGGTTCGCTGATACCGACGCCGATGCCGGACGCCGTCGCCTGCGCCGCATCCGCCACGCCTTCAGCACCTTCTTCATCACCCTCGGCCTGGTCACGCTGCTGGCCTACATCGATCTGGGTCGTGCTCACGCCGACCGCGGCGGCGAGCACTACGCACTACCGGGCCATGTCGCGGTCGAACACGGGAAATCCTGACGACAGCTTGGCGCTGAACAGCGCCAAGCCTCATTTCAGCGCGGCGCCAGCGCCAGCCACAGCGCCGTCGCCAGCAGCATCCAGGCGAATGCTGCGCGCATCCGGCGCTCCGGCAACTTGTGCGCGAGCGCGACACCGGCGGCAACGGTGAACATGCCGCCGAGCGCCATCGGCAAACCCAGACTCCAGTCCACGCGCTGGGCGCCGGCATAGGCGCTGAGCGCGACCAGCGAACTCGGCGCAACCAGGGCCAGCGCCAGGCTTTGTGCCACGGTCTGGCGCTGGCCGAGCCAGCCGGA
>DKNF01000001.1:0-555 GCA_002470165.1 Betaproteobacteria bacterium UBA7395
GCAGGCGCAGCGCCTGTCCGGTTTCGGCCAGCGCCCGGGCGGTGTCATTGGCGGCCAGTGCGGCCTGCGCCAGCGCGAAGTGCGCTTCCGGCAGATCGCGGTAGCCAGCCAGTACGCTGTCGAGGAGGTCGAGCACGCCGGCCTTGTCGGTAATCCGGGCGAGCATGCGGTTCAGGTGCATCAGGTTGTTCGCCAGGTTTTCCTTGTCGGCTTCGAGCAGGTTGACCAGGTGAGGACGCAATTGATCGAGCTGGCGGGTCTGGATCAGCAGCGCGACCAGCGACTGGCGGGCGGTGCTCGATTCGGGTTCGACCTCCAGCCAGAGGCGGACGAGTTGCAGCGCCCGGACATTGTCGCCGGCAAAACCGGCGATCTCGACGGCGCGTGAGAGGACTTTCGGATCGCGGGTGCGCTCGGCCAGGTCGGCCCAGGCCTGTACGCTGAGGTCGACGGCGCCTTCGCGCAGGGCCAGTTCGCCGAGCAGGACCTGGAACACCGTGCGCCCGAGCAGGTCTTCTTCGGCGGATGGGCTGGCCGCCCAGGCCGGCAGGCCGA
>DKNF01000001.1:663-5592 GCA_002470165.1 Betaproteobacteria bacterium UBA7395
CCGCCCAGGCCGGCAGGCCGAGGGCCAGGGAGAGGGCGACGACGAGTTGCTTCGGGGACATGGCGGCTTTCCGGATGGCGTGCGTGTTTGAACGCATAATAACGGACAAGTTTGCGATGTTATTTGGGAATGCGCGGAGGAACAAGCAATGCCGGAATTGCCGGAGGTCGAGGTTTGCCGACTGGGGATCGCCCCGGAGCTGACGGGGCAGCAGATTCGGGGTGTGGTCATCCGGGCGCCGAAGCTGCGCCATGAAATTCCGTCCGGGCTGCGCGAGTGGCTGCCGGGTTGCCTGATCGTCGATGTCCGCCGGCGCGGCAAGTACCTGCTGATCGATTGCCGGCGCGAGGGGCTGGCGGGAACGCTGATCATCCATCTCGGCATGTCGGGCAACCTGCGCTTCGTGCCGCCTGACCTGCCACCGGAAAAGCACGATCATTTCGACCTGGTGCTGCCGACCCAGGTGCTGCGCTTTGCCGATCCGCGCCGCTTCGGCGTCATCCTCTGGCAACCCGGTCCGCCGGCGGCAGCTGCCGCGCATCCGCTGATCGCCGTGCTCGGTGTCGAACCGCTGGCCGACGATTTCACCGCCGACTGGCTGCACGCCGCGTTGTCGCGGCGCAACGCGCCGGTCAAGCCGGTATTGATGGACGGGCATCTGGTGGTCGGCATCGGCAATATCTATGCGTCGGAAAGCCTGTTCCGCGCCGGAATTTCACCGTTGCGGGCGGCCAGCCGGATCAGCCGTCTGCGCTGCGGCGTGCTGGTGGACGCGGTGCGCGACACCCTGTCGGCGGCGATTGCCGCCGGTGGCAGCAGCATCCGCGATTACGTGCATAGCGACGGCGGCGCCGGCTGTTTCCAGATTCAGGCGGGTGTTTACGATCGCGCCGGGCAGCCCTGTCTGCGTTGCGGCGGCGTGGTCCGGCAGATTCGCCAGGCGGGGCGCAGCACCTATTACTGCCCAGCCTGTCAGCATTGAAAGCCGGCGGCAAGGCGCGGAATTTATGCTAAATTGAAGTCCGGTTTTTCGCTGGGGTCGCCGACATGTCGCTTGCCAATCAATTTGCCGCTTACACCGCATGGCGTACGCTGCTGTCCAACGATATTGCCGAATTCCAGCGCTGGCTGGGCGACAACGAGTTGTCCGATGGCCAGATCGATCTGCGGCTGGCGCAGTTGCAGGAGCGCTTGCGCGAAGACCGGCTGAATGTCGCTTTCGTCGCCGAGTTCTCGCGCGGCAAGTCGGAACTGATCAACGCCATCTTCTTTGCCGAATATGGCAACCGCATGCTACCTTCGTCGGCCGGGCGGACGACCATGTGTCCGACCGAGTTGCTGTTCGACGGTAACAAGCTGCCGGGGGTCGAGTTGCTGCCGATCCAGACTCGCGCCTCCAATTCCAGTGTCAGCGAATACAAGCGCTTTCCCGAGGAATGGACCACGTTGCCGCTTGATGTCGATTCGCCGGAAAGCCTGCAGGAAGCCTTGCGCCACGTCAGCGAAACCACCCGGGTGAGCCCCGAGGAAGCCGGTCGGCTGGGTTTTGAAGTGGGCAGCGGCGAGGTCGACCTGTACCGTGTCGGCGACGACGGTCTGGTCGAAGTGCCGCGCTGGCGCCACGCGCTGATCAATTTCCCGCATCCGCTACTCAAGCAGGGGCTGGTCATCCTCGACACGCCGGGGCTGAACGCCATCGGTGCCGAACCGGAACTGACCCTGTCCCAGTTGCCGAACGCCCATGCCGTCCTGTTCATCCTGGCCGCCGATACCGGTGTCACCCAGTCCGACCTGAATATCTGGAACGAGCACATCTGCACCGGCGGTTCGACCCGGCGCGGGCGCATGGTCGTGCTCAACAAGATCGACGGCCAGTGGGACGAACTGAAGACCGAAGCGGAAATCGAAGCCGAGATTGCGCGCCAGGCGGAAAGCTGCGCCGCCATTCTCGATCTGCCGACGACGCAGGTATTCCCGGTTTCCGCCCAGAAAGGGCTGGTGGCCAAGATCAACGACGATGCTGCCTTGCTGGCGCGCAGCCGCCTGCCGGCGCTCGAAGCAGCGCTGTCCGGCGAACTGATTCCGGCCAAGCGCGAGATCGTCTGCGAAAGTACCGAAAGCGAGTTCGGCGACGTTGTCCGGCGCGTGCGTGCCTTGCTCGATTCACGCCTTGACGGCCTGCGCGAACAACTGGGCGAATTGACCGAATTGCGCGGCAAGAATCGCGGCGTGGTCGAATACATGATGGGCAAGGTCCGCGCCGAGAAGGAAGAATTCGAGGAAGGCCTGCAGCGTTACTACGCCGTGCGCAGCGTGTTTTCGACGCTGACCAACAACTTGTTCGCCCATCTCGGCATGGACCGCCTGCGCCAGTTGACCGGCGAAACGCGCGCCTCCATGCTCGAAGCCACCTTCTCGCGCAGCCTGTCGACGGCGATGCAGGCGTTCTTCGTCCAGTCGCGCCGGGCGCTGAGCGACTCGGCCAACGAGGTCCGCGAAATCCTGGCGATGATGGACGCGGTCTATCGCAAGTTCTCGGTCGAGCACGGGCTCAAGCTCGGCTCGCCGGCAAGCTTCTCGCTACTGCGTTACGAAAAGGAGATCGACCGCCTGGAAGCTTGGTGCGACAGCCACCTGAACACCATGGTCTCGCTGCTGACGCACGACAAGAAGAACATCACGCAGAAGTTCTTCGAGGAGGTCGCCATCCAGGTCCGCCGCGCCTTCGAACGTGCCAACCGCGACGCCGAGGCCTGGCTGCGGGCGATCATGGCGCCGATGGAAACTCAGGTGCGCGAGCACCAGATCCAGCTGAAGCGTCGCCTGGAAAGCATCAAGCGCATCCACCAGGCGACCGACACGCTGGAAGACCGGATCGCCGAACTGGAAAGTGTCGGCCAGGTGCTCGAGCGACAACTGGCCATGCTCGACGACATCGAATTCAAGGTCCGCGACCTGATGTCGCCCGAACAGATGGAAGAATTGCGCGCTGCCTGAACCCGGCGCTGAACGCAAAAAAGCCCACGACGCGAATCGTGGGCTTTTTTACGTGATGCTGCTCAGGGGCGCGAGTTGCCGGTCAGCTTCTCGTACTTGGCCCAGAGTTGATCCTCGGATTCCTCGTGGGACGGATCCTTGGGGATGCAATCGACCGGGCAGACCTGGACACATTGCGGTTCGTCATAGTGGCCGACGCACTCCGTGCACTTGTTCGGGTCGATCACGTAGATCTCTTCGCCCTGGGAAATAGCCTCGTTCGGGCATTCCGGTTCGCACACATCGCAATTGATGCACTCGTCGGTAATCAGCAGAGCCATGACTCTAGTTCCTCTCTCGTTTAAGCAGTGGTTGTTGCCCGCAGGCGCTTTTCTACAGAAGGATGGACGAATTTTCCTACATCACCGCCCAGTCGCGCAATTTCCCGCACCATCGTTGCGGAAATGAACATGTATTGCTCGCCCGGCGTCAGGAACACCGTTTCGACCTCGGGATAGAGGCTGCGGTTCATTCCAGCCATCTGAAATTCGTATTCGAAGTCGGACACGGCGCGCAGTCCGCGCACGATCACCTTGGCGCCCATTTCATGAACGAAGCTCATCAGCAGGGTGTTGAAGCCGACGATCTCGATGTTGGGCAGGTCGCCGACCACTTCGCGCGCCATGTCGACCCGGTCGGCCAGCGTGAATCGCGGCTGCTTGGACGGGCTCTCGGCAATCGCCAGGATCAGCTTGTCGAACAGGGTTGCGGCCCGGCGCACTAAATCCTCGTGGCCCCGGGTGATCGGGTCGAAGGTGCCGGGATAGATCGCTACACGGTGGTTCAGTTTGTTCAATCCGTCGCTCGCCGCAACAAGTGGTAATGGACGCCGCCGGCCTTGCCGTGGCGCGTGGTGCGCCACCCGGCGAGCGATTCGATTTCGTGTTCCGCTTCGACGTACAGCGCGCCGTCCGCTTTCAGGGCCTTGTCCAGCAGCGGCGCCAGGCGCGGCAACCAGCCCTTGTGGTAAGGCGGGTCGAGAAAGATCAGGTCGAACGCGTCGTGCACCGAAGCCAAGCATTGTAGCGCATCCCCGCGCCTGATCTCCACGCTGGCCGGCTTATGGAGCAATTCGTGGTTTTCATGCAACGCCGCCAGCACGCGCGGCGAATTCTCGATCATCAACACGCGGGCGGCACCGCGCGAGGCGGCTTCGAAACCGAGTGCGCCGCTGCCGGCAAACAGATCGAGGCAGTGCCAGCCGTCGAGTTCCTGGCCCAGCCAGTTGAAAAGCGTTTCGCGCACGCGGTCCGGGGTCGGCCGCAGACCCTCGCTGTCGGGGAAGCGCAGGACGCGGCGGCGGAACTCGCCGCCGACGATGCGGACCGAATTCACTCCGCCGCCACCGTGACCGTGACCAGATCGCCGGGGCGGACGTGGCGGGCGAAAGCTGCCCGTACCTCGTCGGCGGTGACCGCCTCGACGCGTGCCCGGTAGTGATCGAGATAATCGAGCGGCAGGCCGTAGAAACCGATCACGGCGATGTTGCCGAGCAGTTTGGCATTGCTGTCCAGGCGCAGCGGGAAGCCGCCGGAGAGATTGGCCTTGGCCGCGGCCAGTTCTTCCTCGGTCGGGCCCTTGGCGACGAAATCGCCGACCACCTGGCGGACCACCTTGATCGCTTCCCTGGCCTGCTTGCGCTGAGTCTGCAGGCCGATCTGGAAGGGGCCGGTCTGGCGCATCGGGGCAAAGTAGCTGTAGATGCTGTAGACGAAGCCGCGCTTGTCGCGGACTTCCTGGACCAGGCGCGAGACGAAGCCGCCGCCGCCGAGGGTGTAATTGCCGACCAGCAGCGGGAAGAAGTCGGGATGGCCGCGCTCGATGGCCGGCAGGCCGAGATAGATGTGGGCCTGGCTGGCCGGGTGCGCCAGCGCCACCGTGCGGGCGCGGGCG
>DKNF01000149.1 GCA_002470165.1 Betaproteobacteria bacterium UBA7395
CGGCCGCATCGGGCGCTGGGTCCAGCTGAGCAGCGTCGGCGTCTATGGCGCCCGCGGCGCGGTGAGCGTGACCGAGGATGCGCCGCTGAATCCGGCCAATCATTACGAAAGGACCAAGGCCGATTCGGATCGGTTGGCCCTGGCCGCAGCCGCAGACCAGGCCTTTCCACTGGTCGTTCTCCGGCCCTCTATCGTTTTCGGACCCGGCATGCCGAATCGCTCTCTTCACCAACTGGCCGGCATGATCCGGCGACAGCTGTTCTTCTTCATCGGGCCGCCCGGGGCTTCCGCCAACTACGTTCCGGTCGATAACGTGATCGACGCCCTGCTGGCCTGCGGCGAGCATCCCGCCGCGCCCGGGAAGGTCTACAACCTGTCGGCGTGGACGACGATGGAGAACTTCGTGGCGGCCTTGGCCGGCGCCATGGCGGTTCCCGTTCCCGCGCTCCGGCTGCCCTTGTTGCCGATGAAGCTGCTGGCTGCAGTCGCCGAGCGTGTGCCCGGCAGTCCGCTGTCCCGGGCCCGGGTCGAGGCCTTGAGTTCGCGAACCCGTTTTCCCGATGACAAGATCCGCCGCGAACTCGGCTTCCAGCACCGCCTGGGTTTGGAGGAAGCCCTCGGGCAGATGTTCGCTGCAGGAAAAACTCCGTGATCCATTCTCTGACCATGTCGCAGCCCCGGCGCCCAAGTATCTGCTATGTCGTTTCCAGCGAAATGACGGTCCGCGCATTCCTGCCCGGGCACATCGCCGCGGCTTCGGAGCGCTACGAGGTCGCCGTCGTGGCCAACTCGGCGAGCCGCGATTTTCTCGACCAACTGGGTTTGCAGGCGGCTTTCCATTCGGTGGCAATCGCCCGCCAGATTGCACCGTGGGCCGATCTGAAGGCCCTCCTCAAACTTGTCCGGCTGTTCCGGGCGAAGCACTTCGACATGATCCATTCGGTTTCTCCCAAAGCTGGTCTTCTGGCCATGCTGGCTGGCTGGCTGGCGGGGACGGAATGCCGAATCCACATCTTTACCGGCCAGGTCTGGGCCAACAAAAAGAGCTGGAAGCGCTGGCTGTTGAAACAGCTCGACCGTTTGCTGGCCGGGCTGGCCACGCATGTGCTGGTCGACAGCCCCTCGCAGCGCGATTTCCTGGTTGCCGAGGGCGTGGTCTCCTCGGTCAAGGCGAGCGTGATCGGTGTCGGCTCGATTTGCGGCGTGGATGCCGAAAAATTCAAACCCGATGCCGAGGCGCGCCAGCGCATCCGCCAGGATTTCGGGGTTCCCGAGAGCGCGCCGTTGCTGCTGTTCCTCGGGCGTTTGCATCGCGACAAGGGCATTGCCGACCTGATTGCCGCCTTCGGCAAGCTGATCCAGCAATTTCCCGATGCCCATCTTCTTCTGGTCGGGCCGGACGAAGGTGGCCTGCTTGCCCTTTCGGGCAGCGATGGTGGTTGGGCGAACCATGTTCACCACGCGCCGTATACCGATCGCCCCGAGCATTTCATGGCGGCAGCCGATGTCTTTTGTCTGCCAAGTTATCGCGAGGGCTTCGGGATGGTGGTCATCGAGGCCGCCGCCGCCGGTGTGCCAGCGGTGGCGTCCCGCATCTATGGTGTCACCGACGCCATCGAGGATGGTGAAACCGGGGTGTTTCACGAGCCCGGCGATGCGGCGGGGATCGCCGCTGCCGTCAGCCGCTTGCTCGAAAACCCCGGTTTGCGCGAGGCAATGGGAGAGAAAGCCCGACGCAGGGCGGTTTCCTTGTTTTCCCGCGAGGCGTCGACAAGCGGTCTGATGGCCTACTATGCGAAAATTCGTTCGGGTAGATTCACCGGGGAGACGATTTGAAGCGCCTGTTTGACATTGTTGTTGCCTTGTCGCTACTGCTGCTGCTGTCACCGGTCATGCTGGTGGTTGCCTTGATGGTGTGGCGCTTTCTCGGGCGTCCGCTGCTACTGCAACAGGTGAGACCGGGTCTGCATGGCAAGCCTTTCCGTTTCCTGAAATTCCGGACCATGTCGGAGGAAACCGACGAGCATGGCCAATTGCTGCCGGACGAAATGCGCCTGTCCGCGTTTGGCAAGCGTTTGCGCTCATCGAGTCTTGACGAGCTGCCGCAATTGATCAACGTCCTCAAAGGTGAAATGAGCCTGGTGGGCCCCAGGCCGCTGCTGATGGAATACCTGCCCCTGTATTCGCCGGAGCAATCCCGAAGGCATCTGGTGCGCCCAGGGATTACCGGCTGGGCTCAGGTGAATGGGCGTAATGCCATTTCCTGGGAGGAGAAGTTTGCGCTGGATGTCTGGTACGTGGAAAATCAGAGCTTTTTCCTCGACCTGCGAATTCTTCTCATGACTGTCATGCGCGTGCTGAAACGGAGCGGAATCTCGCAGCAAGGCGAAGTGACCGCGAAAAAGTTTACGGGCAATGCCGGTGAAGGAAATTCATGACAGGTAAGCATGTTGTGGTATTTGGCGCAGGGGGGCATGCCAAGGTTGTTGTCGACTGTATCCGGGACGAGGGCGCATATCAGGTTTCCTTGCTTGCCGATGCCGATCCAGCCAAGGCTGGCCGCAGCGTCCACGGTTGCGTGGTTGTCGACGAGACGCAGGGAATGCGGACAGCCGGGGAGCAAGCCGGTGCCATCGTGGCGATCGGAAATAACGGTGTCCGGGCGAGGATTGCTCAGGCTTTGAGGGCCGCCGGCGTACGTCTGGTTCATGTTGCGCATCCGTCGGCGGTGGTCTCGAGCAGCGCCCGGATTGCGCCGGGAACGGTGATCATGCCCGGCGCGGTGGTCAATGCCGACACCGTGATCGGCGAGGATGTCATCATCAATACCCGGGCGAGCATCGATCATGACTGCGTGATTGGCAATTGTGTGCACGTTGCGCCGGGTGCGACGATCTGTGGCGGCGTACGCGTCGGTGCCGGAGTCCTGCTTGGTGCTGGCTGTGTTGTCCTGCCGGGGATTTCCATTGGGGATGGGGCGACGATTGCAGCAGGGGCCATCGTGACCACCGATGTTCCCGCACAAGAAACTTATGCCGGTAATCCGGCGCGGAAACTGGAGCGAAGGAATGAGTGATCTCGCATCTCTCGGGGGAGAGGCATTGCGTAAGAAAGCCTGGCCGACCTGGCCTTGTTTTGAGCAGGATGAAATCGATGCCGCGTCGTCGGTGCTTGCCTCGGGGAAAGTCAATTACTGGACTGGTAACGAATGCAGGCGCTTTGAACAGGAGTTTGCCGATTTCGTCGGGCGCAAGCATGCGATTGCACTGGCCAACGGTACGCTCGCGCTTGAACTGGCCTTGATGGCCTATGACATTGGCCCCGGAGACGAGGTCATCGTTCCCGCCAGAACCTTCATCGCGACGGCGAGTTGTGCGGTCATGCGTGGTGCCATCCCGGTGGTGGCCGATGTCGATCCGGTGACGCAGGGGCTTTCTGCGGCAAGCATTTCCCAGGTTCTGACTGCGCGGACGAAGGCGATCATCGTGGTTCATCTGGCGGGTATTCCTTGTGACATGGATCCCATCATGGCGCTGGCCGAGGCGCGCGGGCTGGTCGTCATCGAGGATTGCGCGCAGGCGCACGGCGGAAGTTACAAAGGACGTCCGTTGGGGGCCATCGGACATTGTTCCGCCTTCTCCTTCTGCCAGGACAAGATCATGACGACCGGCGGTGAAGGCGGCATTTTCCTGCTCGATGACGAGGACCGCTGGAAGAAAGCCTGGTCCTACAAGGATCACGGCAAGTCCTGGTCGGCGGTTCACGACACCGTTCATCCACCCGGTTTTCGTTGGTTGCACGAGAGTTTTGGCACGAACTGGCGGATGACAGAGATGCAGGCGGCGATCGGTCGCCGGCAACTGAACAAGCTTTCCGTGTGGAGTGAGCGCCGGCGGGCCAATGTCGAGCGACTCTCGGCCGGTCTGGCGAAAATACCGGGCGTGCGCGTGGAGCCTTTCCCGGAATGGGGGCAATCAGCCTGCTATAAATACTATGCTTTTGTCGATGCCGGCAGTCTGGCCGGTGGCTGGAACCGGACCCGGGTTGTTGATGCGATCGCGGCGGAAGGCATCCCCTGCATGGCTGGAACCTGCAGTGAGATCTATCGCGAAAAAGCCTTTGTCAACGCCGGTCTCGGTCCCGCTGCGCCACATCCCGTCGCCGTTGCGTTGGGCGAGACAAGCGTGATGTTCCAGGTACACCACACGCTGACCGATGCCGAAATCGACGATACCTGCGCTGCGGTGGCCAAGGTCATGGCCGTTGCTGCGGCAGGGGGGCTCTGATGCGCTCGCTGCTGGTCATCCTGCATGACATCTGTTCTGCGGTGGCAGCCTGGATGCTTGCGTACTGGCTGCGCTTCAATTTCGATGTTCCGGAAGCCTATTGGACCGGCATGCTGGTGACCTTGCCCTTCGTCGTTCTGGTCCAGGCCGCATCGTTCCATCTGTTCGGTCTGTATCGGGGGATCTGGCGCTTTGCCAGTCTGCCCGATCTGAAGCGGATCATTTTCGCAATCAGCCTCGCTGCTTTGCTGGTCCCGCTGGTGCTGGCACTGACTAATGGTTTGACCCATGTGCCGCGTTCCATCCTAGTATTGCAGCCATTGATCCTGCTCCTGATGATGGGGGCCGGGCGTTTCTTCTATCGCGCCTGGCGCGATGGTCTGCTTTCCTTCTGGAACAATACGGAACGGACGAATGTCCTGATCATTGGCGCCGGGCAGGAAGGGGCCAACCTGGCGAGGGAGTTGTCATCGCGTCCCGAGTGGCGGATTGTCGGGTTTGTCGATGACGACGTTGCGCGAAAGGGAAAGCGCCTTGGCGGGCTGCCTGTTCTCGGTGGCATTGAGGACCTGGCTCGGGTGGCCGGCGCGCTGAGCCTGACTCATGCGATTGTCGCCATGCCTTCTTCCTCCATTGCGCAAAGGCGTCGGGCTACCGAGACTGCCATCAACGCCGGCCTTCAGGTGCTGACGGTACCGGCGCTCGATGACGTGCTCACCGGGCGGATTTCGATATCCCATGTGCGCCCTGTCGAATTGGAGGACATTCTCGGTCGCGAGCCTGTCCTGTTGGACGGAGGCGGTTTGCGCGGCTGGCTGGGAGAGCACGTGGTTCTGGTGACCGGGGCGGGAGGTTCGATAGGCTCCGAACTCGCGCGTCAGGTGGCAAATTTCAAGCCGCGTCTGCTGGTTCTGTTTGAGCTCTCCGAGTTTGCCCTTTACCAACTCGAGCAGGAGTTCCAGGAAAAATACCCCGGCGTGGCTACGGCCTGCATCGTCGGTGATGTCAAGGATATCGCCCTGCTTGATCGCGTCTTTGCGAAATATGCGCCGTCCGTGGTTTTTCATGCTGCAGCCTACAAGCATGTGCCCTTGATGGAGGGTGAAAATGCCTGGCAGGCAATCAGGAACAACGTATTCGGGTCGCGTTGCGTTGCCGAAGCTGCGATTCGGCATGGGGTTGAGAAACTGGTCCTGATCTCGACCGACAAGGCAGTCAATCCAACCAATGTGATGGGGGCGAGCAAGCGTCTTGCCGAGCGTCTTGTCGGCAGCATGCAGAACAAGGGCAAGACACGCTTCATCACTGTCCGTTTCGGTAACGTCCTGGGTAGCAACGGTTCGGTGATTCCCAAGTTCCGGGAGCAGATTGCCCGCGGCGGTCCGGTGACCGTGACGCATCCCGACATCATCCGTTATTTCATGCTGATTCCCGAAGCCGCACAGTTGGTGCTGCAAGCCGGCTTGATGGGGAACGGCGGAGAAATTTTCGTCCTGGAGATGGGTGAGCCGATCAAGATTGCAGACCTAGCCCGGGACATGATCCGCTTGTCAGGATTCTCCGATGATGAAGTCAAAATCGTCTTTACCGGCTTGCGTCCCGGAGAGAAGCTTTATGAAGAGTTATTGACGGATAACGAACAGACCATGGCTACGCCACATCCCAAACTTCGCGTCGCCCGGGCCGAGGAGGCTCCGGATAGCGATTGGGAAAATGGGGTGAATGCATGGCTGGCGACGGAAGAAGCGCTGGATTCCGCCCAGGTCAAGGAGAACCTGAGACGTTTTGTCCCCGAGTATGCTCCTGCTCATTGATTCTCTCCCGGTTGCCATCAATCCACCGTTTCATTGACAAACCCGCAAGCTTCACCTAGCTTGCGCCACCCCTTTATTGCTGGTCAGTCGCCATGGAATTCCTCGATCTCCCCCAGTTGTTGTCCGCCACCGGTACCGTTCGTCTGCCCGGTTCGAAGAGCATTTCCAACCGCGTCCTGCTGCTCGCTGCGCTGGCCGAGGGGGAGACCGAGGTGCGCGACCTGCTCGCGTCGGACGATACCGAGCGCATGCTCGAGGCGCTGCAGGCGCTGGGCGTCGGCGTCACCCACCTGGGGGGCGAGCACTGGAAGATTGCCGGTTGCGGCGGTCGCTTCCCGGTCAAGGCAGCAGAATTGTTTCTCGGCAACGCCGGCACCGCCTTCCGGCCGCTGACGGCGGCGCTGGCGCTGGCTGGCGGCGATTACGTGCTGAAGGGCGTCGCCCGCATGCACGAACGGCCGATTGGCGACCTGGTCGATGGTTTACGCCAGCTCGGTGCCGATGTCACTTACCTCGGCAACGACGGTTACCCGCCGCTGCAGCTCAAGCCGGCGACCATCCGGCCCGGCGGCGTGGTCAAGGTGCGCGGCGATGTCTCCAGCCAGTTCCTGACCGGCCTGCTGATGGCCTTGCCGCTGACCGGCGAAACGGTGGCCGTCGAAGTGGTCGGCGAGCTGATTTCCAAGCCCTACATCGAGATCACGCTGGCGACCATGGCCCGCTTCGGGGTTGTCGTCGAGCGCGACGGCTGGCAGCGCTTCACGGTCAGGGCCGGTAGCCGCTACCAGTCGCCGGGCACGGTGTATGTCGAAGGCGATGCCTCGTCGGCGTCCTACTTCCTGGCGCTCGGGGCGATTGGTGGCGGACCGGTGCGCGTCGAAGGTGTTGGCGCCGATTCGATCCAGGGCGACGTGAAATTCGCCGAAGCGCTGGCGCAGATGGGCGCCATCATCGAAACCGGGCCGAACTGGATGGCAGCGCGTGCGCCGCAGGGCGGTCTGGTTGCCGTCGACCTCGACTGCAACCACATTCCCGACGCGGCGATGACGCTGGCCACCGCGGCGCTGTTCGCCAAGGGTACGACCACACTGCGCAACATCGCCAGCTGGCGGGTCAAGGAAACCGACCGCATCGCCGCGATGGCGACCGAACTGCGTAAGCTCGGCGCCCACGTCGAGGAGGGCGCCGATTACATCCGCGTCACCCCGGCGCCGCTGAAGCCGGCGGCCATCGATACCTATGACGATCACCGCATGGCCATGTGCTTCTCGCTGGCGGCGTTTGCGACGCCGCTGCGGATCAACGATCCGAAGTGCGTCGGCAAGACCTTCCCCGATTACTTCGAGCGCTTTGCCGAAGTCACCCGGGCGGCGCCGGTGATTGCCATCGACGGTCCGTCGGCTTCCGGCAAGGGGACGGTGGCGGCGCGCGTGGCGGCGGCACTCGGGTTTGCCTATCTCGATTCCGGCGCACTCTATCGCCTGACTGCGCTGGCCGCGCAGCGGGCCGGTGTGGCCTGGGACGATGAGGCCGGCGTTGCCGCCATCGCTGCCGGTCTCGACGTGGTGTTTACCGGTGAGGATATTCACCTGGCCGGCGTTCTGGTTGGCGATGCCATCCGCACCGAAGAGATTTCGGCGGGTGCCTCGAAAGTCGCGGCGCTGCCGGCCGTACGCGAGGCGCTGCTGTTCCGCCAGCGCGCCTTCAACACGGCACCCGGCCTGGTCGGCGACGGTCGCGACATGGGCTCGGTGGTCTTCCCGCGCGCACCGCTCAAGGTCTTCCTGACAGCGACGGCCGAGGCGCGTGCCGAGCGTCGCTATAAGCAGTTGATCGAAAAAGGTTTCTCTGCTAATCTCCCGGACCTTCTGTCAGACCTGCAGCAACGTGATGCGCGCGATTCGCAACGCAGCGTGGCGCCGCTCAGGCAGGAGGCCGATGCCCGGCTGCTGGACACCTCCCATCTCACCATCGAACAGGCGGTGAAGCAGGTGCTGGACTGGTTTGCCGAAGCGTCGTTTCATTAACCTTCAACCCGTCGCGGGTCGTCTGATTCGTGGCAAGGAACTCACTCCGTAATGGAATCTTTTGCTCAACTTTTTGAAGAATCCCTGGCTCGCCAGGAAATGCGTCAAGGCGAAGTCATCACTGCAGAAGTGGTGCTCATCGACCACAATTTCGTTGTGGTCAATGCCGGCCTGAAATCCGAATCCTACGTTCCCGTAGAAGAATTCCTGAACGACCAGGGTGAAGTTGAAGTCGCCGTCGGCGATTTCGTCCAGGTCGCCATCGAAATGCTGGAAGACGGCTATGGTTCGACCCGTCTGTCCCGCGATCGCGCCAAGCGCATCGCCTCCTGGAACTTCCTCGAGCAAGCCCTCAACGACGGAGCCCTGGTTTCCGGCACCATCACCGGCAAGGTCAAGGGTGGTCTCACCGTCATGTCCAACGGCGTCCGTGCCTTCCTTCCGGGATCGCTGGTCGACATGCGTCCGGTCAAGGACACCACGCCGTACGAAGGCAAGACCATGGAGTTCAAGGTCATCAAGCTTGACCGCAAGCGTAACAACGTCGTCCTGTCCCGTCGTGCCGTCCTCGAAGCGACCGCCGACAAGGATCGCGAAAAGCTGATGGAAAACCTCAAGGAAGGTGCCACCGTCAAGGGTATCGTCAAGAACATCACCGACTACGGCGCATTCGTCGACCTGGGCGGCATCGATGGTCTGCTGCACATCACCGACCTGGCCTGGCGCCGTGTCCGTCACCCGAGCGAAGTGCTCAACGTCGGTGACGAAGTGACCGCCAAGATCCTCAAGTTCGACGCCGAGAAGAACCGCGTCTCGCTGGGCATGAAGCAGTTGGGCGACGATCCGTGGGTCGGTATTGCTCGCCGTTACCCGGCCGGCACCCGCCTGTTCGGCAAGGTCACCAACCTGACCGATTACGGCGGCTTCGTCGAAATCGAACAGGGCATCGAAGGCCTGGTGCACGTCTCCGAAATGGACTGGACCAACAAGAACGTCCACCCGTCCAAGGTTGTTTCGCTCGGCGACGAAGTCGAAGTCATGATCCTGGAAATCGACGAAGAGCGTCGCCGTATCTCGCTGGGCATGAAGCAGTGCCAGGCGAATCCGTGGGACGAGTTCGCGATGAACCACAAGAAGGGCGACAAGGTGAAGGGCGCGATCAAGTCGATCACCGACTTCGGTATCTTCATCGGCCTGCCTGGTGGCATCGACGGTCTGGTTCACCTGTCCGACCTGTCCTGGTCCGCGACCGGCGAAGAAGCCATCCGCAACTTCAAGAAGGGTGACGAAGTTGAAGCCGTGGTTCTCGGCATCGACGTCGAGAAGGAGCGTATCTCCCTGGGCATCAAGCAGCTCGACGGAGACCCGTACGCCAACTTCATCGCTACCCACGAGAAGAACAGCATCGTTCGCGGCACCGTCAAGTCGGTCGACGCACGTGGTGCCGTGGTCACGCTGGACGGCGAGAACGAAGCCTACCTGCGCGCCTCCGAGTTCTCCCGCGAGCGTACCGAAGACCTGTCCCAGCACCTGAAGGTGGGCGACGAGATCGAAGCCATGATCATCAACGTGGATCGCAAGACCCGTGGCATCAATCTGTCCATCAAGGCCAAGGATCAAGCCGAGCAGCACGAAGCCATGCAGAAGTTCTCTGCCGACACTTCCGCTGCCACCGGTACGACCAACCTGGGTGCCCTGCTCAAGGCCAAGCTGAACCAGCAAGGCTGATAGGCAGGCGACATGACCAAATCCGAGCTCATCGCCCGGCTGGCGGAACGCTTTCCGCAGTTGGTGGCGAAAGATGCCGATTTCGCAGTCAAGATGATTCTCGATGCGATGTCCGAAGCGCTGGTGCGCGGGGACCGCATCGAGATCCGCGGATTCGGCAGCTTCGCGCTCAACTATCGGCCACCGCGCGTTGGACGTAACCCGAAGTCCGGGGAAAAGGTCAGCGTGCCGGCAAAGTGGGTTCCCCACTTCAAGGCCGGCAAGGAATTGCGCGAGCGGGTCGATCAGTCGATCTAAAGCCGGGCTTGGCCCAATGTGGTAGATTCGGGGCAGTGAATTTCACTGCCCCTTTTCATTGAATGTCATGACAGCGCTTACCTGGTTCCTGCGTTTCATCATCTTCGCCTTTCTGGTCGTCTTTGCCGTCCAGAATACGGCACCGGTCACCCTGAACCTGGTGCTCGACTATCAGTGGCAGACGCCGCTGGTCATCCTGCTGCTGGTCTTTTTTGCCGGCGGCGCCATTCTTGGCGTGCTGTCGCTGGTCGGCGTGGTTTTCCGCCAGCGTCGCGAACTTTCCCGACTCCGGCGCGCCGCAGGCAAGGCCGAGCCAGCCGCACCCGTTCTGCCCGACGTGCCTCCCCCGCAATGAACGATATCTTCGAATACTGGCAACTCCTGCTGGTCCCGGTGTTTTTCGCCGTCGGCTGGATGGCCGCGCGCATCGACATGCGCCAGGTGGTGCACGAATCGCGTGCCCTGCCACGCTCCTATTTCAAGGGCCTGAATTTCCTGCTCAACGAGCAGCCGGACAAGGCCATCGACTCCTTCCTCGAAGTCGCCAAGGTCGATTCGCAGACTGTCGAGCTGCACTTCGCGCTCGGCAACCTGTTCCGCCGTCGCGGCGAGACCGAGCGGGCCATCCGCATGCACCAGAACCTGCTGGGGCTGCCGGATATCGAGGAAAAGCACCGGCTGCAAGCCATGGTCGAACTCGGCCAGGACTTCCTCAAGGCCGGCCTGCTCGACCGGGCCGAGGAAATTTTCAACAAACTGGTCGGCACGGCGCGCGATGCCGACGCCAAGCGCTCGCTGCTGGAAATCTATCAGGTCGGTAAAGAATGGCAGAAAGCCATCGATATCGCCCGCGAACTGCCCGATCTGGCTTCGCACAAGGAAATCGCCGAGTACTATTGCGAACTCGCCGCCGGCGAAATCATGCGCTCGCGCAGCGATTCGGCGCGCAGCTACCTGGAAGTGGCGATGCAGGAGAACCGCAAGTGCGTTCGCGCCAGCATGCTGCTCGGCGACCTGCTTGCTCAGGAAGGCCGGACCGAAGAGGCGATTGCCGTCTGGCAGGGCATCGAACAGCAGGATCCCGCTTACTTGTCGCTGGTCGCCCAGCGCCTGCTCGACGCCTACCTGAAGCTGTCGCGCCGCGACGAAGGCATCGCGCTGCTCAGCGGTTATCTCGAACACTATCCCTCGCTCGATCTGCTCGACGTGGTCTATCAACTGGTGCTCGAAGGTCAGGGCAACGAAGCGGCCTACCGGCTGGTGCGGGCCGAGTTGCAGCGCAATCCGACCCTGCTCGGCCTGGAGAAGCTGATGAGCGCCCGCCTGCCGCTGGCTTCGCCGGAGGTGCGCGGCGATGTCGAACTGGCCAAGACCATCGTCCAGGGCTATACCCGCCGCCTGTCGCGCTATCGGTGCAATAATTGCGGCTTCAAGGCGCGCCAGTTCTACTGGCGCTGCCCGGCCTGCGGCGGCTGGGAAACCAATCCGCCGCGTCGCGGCGAAGAATTCGATCAATCCCTGTAGGACTTCGATGCTGGAAAAACTCACGCAGGTCCGCCTGCTCGTCGTCGGCGACGTGATGCTGGACCGCTACTGGTTCGGCGACGTCAGCCGGATTTCGCCGGAAGCGCCGGTGCCGGTGGTCAAGGTCGAGCGCATGGAAGAGCGCCTCGGCGGTGCTGCCAACGTTGCCCGCAATGCCGCTTCGCTCGGTGCCAGGACGACCCTGCTGTCGGTCGTCGGCGACGACGATGCCGGCCGCGCCCTCAAGCGCCTGCTGGCCGAAGGAGAGATTGCCTCCGACCTGCAGATCGACCGCGACATCGACACCACGGTCAAGCTGCGCGTCATCGGTCGCCAGCAGCAATTGCTGCGCATCGATTTCGAGACCACGCCGTCGCATGAAATCCTGCAGGCCAAGCTCGCCGAATTCGAGCGCCGCCTGGCCGATTGCGACATCGTCATCCTGTCCGACTACGGCAAGGGTGGCCTGACCCACATCGCCGAGATGATCCGTCTCGCCCGTGCCGCCGCCAAACCCGTACTGGTCGATCCCAAGGGCGACGAGTGGGGCAAATACGCCGGGGCAACCGTGATCACCCCGAACCGATCCGAACTGCGCGACGTCGTTGGTCGCTGGTCGTCGGACGCCGAACTGTTCGCCAAGGCGGAAAAACTGCGTGGCGAACTCGGTCTCGAAGCCCTCCTGGTCACCCGTAGCGAGGAAGGCATGACGCTCTTCGCCGACGGCCAGACCTTCCACCAGGCCGCGCAGGCCCGCGAAGTCTTCGACGTTTCCGGTGCCGGCGATACCGTCATCGCCACCTTGGCCGTGATGCTCGCCGCCGGCGCCGACTGGGCCGAGGCCATCCGGATCGCCAACATCGCCGCCGGCATTGTCGTCGGCAAACTGGGTACCGCCGTCGTCACCCGCGACGAAATCGCGGGCGCCCTGTAAGGAGAAGGCATGAAAACCATCGTCACCGGCGCCGCCGGATTTATCGGTTCCAACATCGTCAAGGCGCTCAACGAGCGCGGCGTGACCAAGATCATCGCCGTCGACAACCTGAGCAAGGCCGAGAAGTTCAAGAACCTGATCGATTGCGACATCGTCGATTACATCGACAAGCAGGACTTCATCGAGCGCATCCAGGCCGGTCATTTCGACGGCGATGTCGAAGCCATCTTCCACGAGGGTGCCTGCTCCGACACCATGGAAACCGACGGCCGCTACATGATGGAGAACAATTTCCGTTACTCCAGCATCCTGCTCGACTGGTGCCTCGATCAGGATGTGCAGTTCCTCTATGCCTCGTCGGCGGCGACCTATGGCGCCTCCAGCGTCTTCCGCGAGGAGCGCGAGTTCGAGGGGCCGCTCAATGTTTACGGCTACTCCAAGTTCCTGTTCGACCAGATCGTCCGCAAGCGCCTGGCCAAGGAGCCGTCGTCGCAGATCGTCGGCTTCCGCTACTTCAATGTCTATGGTCCGCGCGAGAACCACAAGGGACGCATGGCCTCGGTGGCCTTCCACAACTTCAACCAGTTCCGCGCCGGCGGCAAGGTCAAGCTGTTCGAGGGCTCGCACGGTTACGAGAACGGCGGTCAGATGCGCGACTTCGTCTTCGTCGGCGATGTGGCCAAGGTCAATCTGTTCTTCCTCGACCATCCGGAAAAGTCCGGCATCTTCAACCTCGGCTCGGGGCGTGCGCAAAGCTTCAACGACGTCGCCGTGGCCGCGGTCAACGGCTGCCGCAAGGCCAAGGGCGAAGCGCCGCTCGGTCTGGCGGAACTCCGGGCACAGGGTTTGCTCGAATACATCGCCTTCCCCGAAGCCTTGAAGGGCAAGTACCAGGCGTTCACGCAGGCGGATCTGACCAAGCTGCGCGACGCCGGCTACGACGCGCCGATGGCGACGGTCGAGGAGGGCGTTTCCCAATATATCGACTGGTTGCAAGCCCATGTATAAAACCCTGCAGGATTTTGTCGGAAACACGCCGCTGGTTCGCCTGCAGCGCATTCCCGGCGCTGACAACGAACGCCGCGGCAACGTCATCCTGGCCAAGCTCGAAGGCAACAACCCGGCCGGTTCGGTCAAGGATCGGCCGGCGCTGTCGATGATCCAGCGCGCCGAGGCGCGCGGCGATATCAAGCCGGGCGACACGCTGATCGAGGCGACTTCCGGCAACACCGGCATCGCGCTGGCCATGGCGGCGGCGATCAAGGGCTACAAGATGATCCTGGTGATGCCCGAGAACCAGAGCATCGAGCGTCGCCAGAGCATGCGCGCCTACGGCGCCGAACTGGTACTGACGCCCAAGGACGGCGGTATGGAACTGTGCCGCGACGTCGCCGAACGCATGCGCGACGAAGGCAAGGGCATCATCCTCGACCAGTTCGCCAACCCGGACAACCCGGTCGCCCACTACGAAGGCACCGGTCCGGAAATCTGGCGCGACACCAACGGCCGCATCACCCATTTCGTTTCCAGCATGGGCACCACCGGCACCATCATGGGCACCAGTCGCTACCTCAAGGAAATGAACCCGGCGATCACCATCGTCGGTTGCCAGCCGGAAGACGGCAGCCAGATTCCTGGCATCCGCAAATGGCCGGAAGCCTACCTGCCGAAGATCTACGCGCCGACCAATGTCGACCGCATCGAATACGTCAGCCAGGCCGACGCCGAGGCGATGACCCGGCGGCTCGCCGTCGAGGAAGGCATCTTCGCCGGCATCTCGTCCGGCGGCGCACTCGCCGTGGCGCTGCGTCTGGCCCAGACCCTGGAAAACGCGACCATCGTTTCCATCGTCTGCGACCGCGGCGACCGTTACCTGTCGACCGGCGTCTTCCCTGCATGAAGCCGGTTCTCGTCTTCGATATCGAGACCATTCCCGATGTGCCGGGGCTGCGCCGGATCAACGATCTGCCGGCCGAACTGTCCGACGCCGAAGTCGCCGAACTCGCTTTCCAGCAGCGCCGGGCGAAGAGCGGCAACGACTTCCTGCCGCTGCACCTGCAGCGCATCGTCGCCATCTCCTGCGTACTGCGCACGCTTGAAGGCTTCAAGGTGTGGTCGCTGGCCGAACCGGACCTCGACGAAGGCGCGATCATCCAGCGTTTCTTCGACGGCATCGAGAAATTCACGCCGCAGATCATTTCCTGGAACGGCAGTGGCTTCGATCTGCCGGTCCTGCATTACCGCGGTATGCTCCACGGCGTTTCGGCGCCGCGCTACTGGGACATGGGTGACGGCGATTACGCCGATTCGCGCGACTTCAAGTGGAACAACTACATCAGCCGCTACCACACCCGTCACCTCGACCTGATGGATCTGCTGGCCCTGTACAACGGCCGTGCCAACGCGCCGCTCGACGATCTGGCCAAATTGTTCGGTTTTCCCGGCAAGCTCGGCATGGACGGCAGCAAGGTCTGGGAAGCCTGGCAGGCCGGACAGGCGGCCGATATCCGCGATTACTGCGAGACCGACGTGGTCAATACCTACCTGGTCTACAACCGTTTCCGGCGCATGCGCGGCGAACTGGCCGCCGACGAGGAACTTGCCGAACAGGCCTTCATCAAGGCCCAGCTGGCGAAAATCGATGCTCAGCACTGGCGCGAGTTTCTTGCCGCCTGGCAATGATCCCGCGGTCGAGCAAGCTATAATTCCGAGGCTTTTTTTTCAAACTCAATCGCAGAGAGATAATAATGGCGCTTAACGACGTTCCCTCCGGCAAGTCCCTCCCCGACGACTTCAACGTGATCATCGAGATCACGGCGCATTCCGACCCGGTCAAGTACGAAGTCGACAAGGACAGCGGTGCCATCTTCGTCGACCGTTTCATGTCGACGGCGATGCACTACCCGTGCAACTACGGCTACATCCCGCACACCATCGCCGGCGACGGCGATCCGGTCGACGTGCTGGTGATCAGCCCCTTCCCGCTGCCGCCGGGCGTCGTCGTCCGCTGCCGTCCGCTGGGTCAGCTGTCGATGACCGACGAAGGTGGCGAGGATGCCAAGCTGCTGGCCGTGCCGGTGTCCAAGCTGACCCCGCTGTACAACGACGTCAAGACCTACGAAGACACGCCGGAACTGCTGCGCAAGCAGATTTCGCACTTCTTCGAGCACTACAAG
>DKNF01000069.1 GCA_002470165.1 Betaproteobacteria bacterium UBA7395
TGGCTGGGGGCGCTGGCCGCCGGACGCGCCGTTTCGCCGGCGCTGACGATGGCGGGTTGGGCGGCTTCGGCGCCGACCTGGTCGAGCAAGGTATCGATGTTGGTGTAGATGACCGGCAAACCCTCGCGTAGCAGCGCTTCGATGCGGTCGAGGAGGTCGAGCTTTTCATCCAGCGAACTGGCGCCGGCTGCCGCGAACAGCGATTGCAGGCCGGCAACGATGGCTTGCGGTCCGACCGGATTGTGCGTCTTGGGCAGATCCGGACGTCCAAGCAGGGTCACGAAGCGCAGGTGGGTTTTCCAGAGCTGGACGCTGGTCGATTCGCTGAGGCGTTTGCACAGGTTGTCGAGCCGGATGTCGAGTTCCAGGTCGTCGTCGCCGACCAGCGAGATTTTCGACGAGGTAAGCCCCCTCGCCTCTTCCCGGAAACTGCCGGTGCGCTGGCTGGTCTGCATGGCATCGAAGTGGCGACCGGCGCCGCCCAGAAGCGCCGAAATGGCGGCTTCGGACACCAGCCGGCTGTCGCGCAGCAGCGTCGACAACTGGTCAAGGAAGGCGCTTCGACAGGTCTTGAGCACCTGAAAGCGATCGAAGCGGCCGGCTTGGCTGGGCAGGGTCACGGTTGGATTTTGGCTTGAACGTGAGGGCCGGTGATGGCCAAGACGCCATTGTGACATCAACGACAAATTATGGCAGCACTGTCAGGGCAGATCGCGCTCCTTGGGCGGTGCATCCGTGGCCGGCGTGACGACGCCGAGGCGGGTCTTCAGCGAATCCGGGCGGCCGTTGAACAGGGCGGAGTAATAGACCGCGTTGCTCATCACCTTTTTCACGTAGTCGCGGGTTTCGGTGAAAGGAATGGTTTCGGCGTAGATGGCGCCTTCAATGGTCTGCTCGGCCCGCCAGCGGCGAGCCCGCCCGGGGCCGGCGTTGTAGGCGGCGGAAGCCAGGACCGGATGATTGTCGAGATTCTCCATGACCATGCGCATGTAGGAGGTGCCCAGCAGGATGTTCACATCGGTGTCGTTGACCCGGCTCGGGTGGAAGTCCTCGAGACCGATCTTCTTGGCCACCCAGCGGGCGGTTGCCGGCATCAACTGCATCAGGCCGGAAGCGCCGACACTGGAGCGGGCGTTGGTGATGAAGCGGCTCTCCTGGCGCATCAGGCCGTACACCCAGGCGTCGTCGACGGACTGCTGGCGGGCGACCGGACGGATCTGCTCGGCAAACGGCGACAGGAAACGCAGGGTGTAGTCGTGTTCGTGGCGGGTCCGCTCGGCGGTATTGATCGCGCGATCCCAGATCTGGTGCTGGCGGGCGAGCTCGGCGGCGGCCAGCAGTTGGCGGTCGCTCATGCCGCGCAGTGCCCAGTTCCATTCACGCACGGCTTCCGTGCGCATGTCCAGCCGGAACAGGGCCAGTGCCCGTTGCAGGCCGGCGTGATGCCGTGCAGCCTGCATCTCGTCGTTGCTCGGCGGTGTGGTGCGCGGCGGCGGCAGGACCACGCGACCCAGCTCCTCGTCGGCCAAGTTGCCGTAGAAATGCGCTTCACCGGCAATCCTGGCAAACAGGGCGTCGGCGTCGCTCAGGCGGCCGCCGGCCTTGTAGGCGCGACCCAGCCAGTAAACCCACTCGGGCCGGTTGGCCAGGGCCGCCGGCATGGCCTCGATGGCAGCGCGGACGGCGCCCCAGTCGGTGGCGCGCAAGGCGCTGCGCACCTTCCATTGGTGATTTTCATCGCTCAGCACGGTGCGACCTGCCCGGCCATACCATTTCAGGGTTTCCGGATGGTGTTTGCGGGCTGCCTGGAGAGCGATCTGGCTCCAGGCCCAGCCGGCTTCGCCGGGTTGCATCTGGCTTTCCCGGCGCTCGAGTTCGCGGGCGGCGGCTGAGGGATCGTTGGCTGCGACGTAGCGAATGGCGATCGCCGTCAGTTCCCGAGCGTTACGCGTGCCATGCCAGTCGCCGGTCTGCCGGGCCAGGTAGGACATGGCGTTCTTCACCGCGTTGTCGTACTGCTTGGCATCCGGCGCGCGACCGGCGGGGAGCAGGTCAAGGGTGCGCCGGGCCCATTGCGGGCGGTTGGCTTCGATCTGCAGGCGGGCGCGGGTCCAGGCGTCGTCGGCACTGATCCGGCCACTGTTGACCAGGCTGACAAGCAGCGGCTGGCAGCCTTCGGGGGGTTCGAGCATGTTCAGCCACAAGGTGCCGGCTTCATCCAGCGCGCTGCGCTCGCCGCGCGACCAGCGGGCTTGCTGGAAGAGGCAGGTCACTTCCGCCTCCGGGGCGAGCAGTCGGGGGTATTCGCTCTCGACCAGGTTCCACGTGGAACGCCGGGCCAGCCAGCGCAGCCAGTCGGCACGCAGCCGCTCGGCAGCGTGAGTGCCATCGTGCGCGTGCAGGAAAGCGGGGATGCCGCTGTCGTCGTTGCGAGCGAGAAGATTGCGCAAGCGGTAGTTTTCCGCGTAGATCGCCAACGGGTGGTCACCGATACGGGCGACCGCCGACTGCAGGCGATTGGCGTCGCCTTGCCGGAAGGCTTCGCGCGCGGCGATGAAAACGCTGTCGTCGATGGTCTGGGCGGAGGCGGTGCTGGCGATAGCCAGGGCGGCGAGTAATGCGCGAAACTTCATGCTAGATTGGCCGGATGAACGATGATTTCGAGGATAGCACGGCCTGGCGCAAGGCCTTGCGACGAGAGATGGTGACCCGGCGCAGCCTGCTTTCCGGGGCGGAGCACCGGCGCTTGTCGGCGGCCATTGGCGAGCATTTGCGATCGACGTTCGCGGTGCCGGAAAGTTTCGCTTTCTGCTGGCCGATCAAGCATGAGCCGGATCTGCGCGACGTGGCGGAGACCTGGCGGCAAGCCGGTGCCCGGGCCGCCCTGCCGGTGGTGGTCGAGGTGGACGCACCGCTGCGTTTTCGTGCATGGACGGCAGCGAGCCGTCTGCTTGAAGATCGTTACGGCATTCCGACGCCGGTCGACGGCGAGTGGCTGGTGCCGGCGCTGATCCTGCTGCCGCTCAACGGTTTCGATCCGGCCGGTTACCGTCTGGGCTACGGCGGCGGCTATTTCGACCGCACGCTGGCGACTCTGCGCCCTCGCCCGTTGACCGTCGGGGTCGGTTTCGAGATCAACCGGGTCGACAGCATCCGTCCGGAGTCGCATGATCAACGGCTTGACTGGATCGTGACCGAGGCCGGTGCCGTCAGGCACGGCGACTGAGTCCGACCAGCGCGACGGCGCAGCAGACGCCGGCCAGCGCAACCAGCAGCGCCTGGCGCAGGTCAAACAAGCCGGTTTTCATCGCCAGTTCCAGCGTGTACCCGTGATGCAGGCCGAGCAGCAGGCTGCCACAGCCGAGGACGAACCACAGGCCACGGGTTGCGGCCGGCAGGCGACGCAGCAGCGCGCATTCGAAAGCGACGCCGCCGGCGACGGCCTGGGCGAGGATGCCGGTTGCCAGTACCAGCAGGGTGACCTGGTAGGCAGTCATGCTGCCGAACAGGCGGTCGCCAGGCGACGCAGGGCTTCGTCCAGGGTCGCCGGCGGGCAGCCGAAATTCAGGCGCAGCCAGCCGGGGGCGCCAAAATCGCGACCGTCCGACAGGCCAAGACCGTGCGCCTCGAAATGGGCATGCGGGTTTTCGAGTCCCAGTCCGCGCACGTCGATCCAGGCCAGGTAGGTGGCTTCGACGTGTTGCATGCGCAGGCCGGCTTGACTGCGCACTGCAGCTTCGACGCGGTCGCGGTTGGCCCGCAGCACGGTGAGCAGTTCGCGGTGCCAGTCGGCGCAGTCGCGGTAGGCGGCTTCGCAGGCCACCAGGCCGAGCACGTTCACATGCGGCACGATGCCGTCCATCGCCCGCAGGAAGCGGCGGCGCAGCGCGGCGTCGGGAATGACCGCGAAGGCGCAGCCGAGTCCGGGAATGTTGAAGGTCTTGGACGGCGCCATCAGCGTGATGCTGCGCCGGGCAGCTTCGGGCGACAGGCTGGCGAACGGGATGTGCTGCTTGTCGGTGTCGAGGATCAGGCCGCAGTGGATTTCGTCGGAACAGACGATCAGGTCGTTGCGTTCGGCGTAGTCGGCCAGCTCGAGCAATTCCGCGTGGGTCCAGCAACGGCCGACCGGGTTGTGCGGGTGGCAGAGCAGGAACAGGCGGCTGGTTTCGGTGGTCGCCGCCTGCAGGGCATCCTGGTCCCAGCGCCAGCCGTCAACGGTTTCGGCCAGGTCGACGCGCTGCAGATTGCGTCCGGACAGGCGCGGGGCCGACAGGAAAGGCGGGTAGATCGGTGTCGCCGTCAGGACGTCGCCGTCGACGGCATGGCAGGCGATGTTCAGGCCGCTGACCAGGCCCGGCAACCAGACGATCCAGTCGGCGTCGACACGCCAGTCATATTCACCTTCAATGTGAGCGAGCACTGAGTCCGTCAGCGACGGCCAGGGGTGGGCGTAACCGAAAACCGGGTGCGCGATGCGTTGCTGCAAAGCGCCGACGACGGCCGGCGGCGCCGCGAAATCCATGTCGGCGACCCACAGCGGCAGGATGTCGCGGCCGGCGTAGCGGCGCCACTTGATCGAGTCGGAGCCGCGCCGGTCGATGACGGTGTTGAAATCGTTCAAACGTCGAGGTGTTCGTAAAGGGCCGTGGACAGGTAGCGCTCGCCGCAGGACGGAATGAGGACGACGATCAGCTTGCCGGCGTTTTCCGGCCGGCGGGCCAGTTCGAGTGCGGCCCAGGTCGCGGCACCGGACGAGATGCCGACCAGCAGCCCCTCCTCGGTCGCCATTTGGCGCGCGGTGGCAAAGGCGTCGTCGTTCCTGACGCGGATGACCTCGTCGTAGACGCCGGTGTTGAGCACGCCCGGGACGAAACCGGCGCCGATGCCCTGGATCGGGTGCGGGCCCTTCTGGCCGCCGGACAGCACCGGTGAGGCATCGGGTTCGACGGCGACGACGCGGACGCCCGGTTTCTTCGCCTTGAGCACCTCGCCGACCCCGGTGACGGTGCCGCCGGTACCGACGCCGGCAACGAAGATGTCGACCTGGCCGTCGGTGTCGCGCCAGATTTCCTCGGCGGTCGTCTGGCGGTGGATTTCGGGGTTGGCCGGATTTTCGAACTGTTGCGGGATGAAGTATTTCGCATCGGCCTCGGCCAGCGCACTGGCCTTGGCGATGGCGCCGCCCATGCCTTCCGGTCCCGGGGTCAGGATCAGTTCGGCACCGTAGGCCTTGAGCAGCAGCTTGCGTTCGCGGCTCATCGTCTCGGGCATGGTGAAGGCGCACTTGATGCCGCGCGCCGCGCAGACCATCGCCAGGCCGATACCGGTATTACCCGAAGTCGGTTCGAGCACGACGCTGTCCGGGCCGATCTTGCCGGCGGCAATCGCCGCGTCGAGCATGGCGACGGCGATGCGGTCCTTGACGCTGTGGCCGGGATTGAAGAACTCCAGCTTGGCAACGACGGTGGCGCCGCTGCCGGCACCCAGTCGATTGATCCGGACCAGGGGCGTGTTGCCGACCAGTGCGCTGATGTCCTTGGCGATGTTCATCGATGTTCTCCGGGAGGTAATTGCCGCAGTCTAGCGGGGGCGCCGGTCATGGCAAAGACGGAAATCGCAATTTCTTATGAGCTTTCGTGCTTAGCCGAGGAAGAGCTTGTACACCGGGTTGTCGCTTTCATCCCAGTGCGCGTAGCCGAGGTTTTTCAGGAACTCGCGGAACTGTTTCATTTCCGCCGGCGGCACCTGCATGCCGACCAGCACGCGACCGTAGTCGGCGCCGTGGTTGCGGTAATGGAAGAGGCTGATGTTCCAGCCGCTGCTCATGTGCTCAAGGAAATTCATCAGTGCACCCGGGCGTTCGGGGAACTCGAAACGGTAGACCAGTTCCTTCATGCCTTTCTGGCAGACCTGTGGCGCGTGGCCGCCGACCATGTGACGGACGTGGTTCTTGGCCATTTCGTCGTCGCTCAGGTCGAGCGCCGCATAACCGTGCTTGTGCAGGCTGTCGAGCAGTTTCAGCGATTCCTTGCGGTCGCTGACCTGGATGCCGACATAGACATGCGCCTCGCTGTCGGAGTTGTAGCGGTAGTTGAACTCGGTGACGTTGCGCTTGCCGATCAGCGACAGGAACTTCTTGTAGGCACCCGGCTTCTCCGGCAGCGTCACGGCGAACACCGCTTCGCGCTGCTCGCCGAACTCGGCGCGCTCGGCGACGAAGCGCAGGCGATCGAAGTTCATGTTGGCACCGGAAGTCACGGCGACCAGGTTCTTGTCCTTGAGCTTGTTCTGGCGCGCATATTCCTTGGCCCCGGCAACGGCGAGCGCGCCCGAGGGTTCGAGGATGGAGCGGGTGTCCTCGAAAACATCCTTGATCGCCGCGCAGATGGCGTCGGTGTCGACCAGAATGACCTCGTCGAGGTATTCCCTGCACAGGCGGAAGGTTTCCTCGCCGACGAACTTGACCGCGGTGCCGTCGGCGAACAGCCCGACCTGCGGCAGGCGGACGCGATGGCCCTTCTCGATCGACTGTTTCATCGCGTCGGCGTCGAAGGTTTCGACGCCGATGACCTTGATTTCCGGACGCAGGCGCTTGATGTAGGCCG
>DKNF01000122.1 GCA_002470165.1 Betaproteobacteria bacterium UBA7395
TGGTCGGGCTGATGCGGCCGAAGCGGTTGGCCGACGGCGCGGCGATGCCGGCGTGCTCACCTTTGGCGGCGGCAAAACGGCGCAGCAGTTCGAGCGCCACCGGATGGCCGGGGACGCGCAGGCCGACGGTATCCTGGCCGCCGGTGACGGCGTCGGGCACCCAGGCCTGCTTCTTCAGGATCAAGGTCAGCGGGCCGGGCCAGAAGGTTTCCATCAGCTCCCAGGCGACCGCCGGCACCTGCTCGGCCCAGGCCTCGACGGCATCGTGGCCGGCCAGGTGGACGATCAGCGGATGATCGGCCGGGCGGCCCTTGGCAGCGAAAATTTTCGCCACCGCCGCCGGGTTGGCAGCGTCGGCGCCGAGGCCGTAGACGGTCTCGGTCGGCAGCGCGACCAGTTTGCCGGCCAGCAGCAGGTCGACAGCGCGCTGGTAATCCGCTTCGGAAGGCGTCATCAGTCCTTGATGCCGATGGCGGCGCGGGCGGTCAGCGCGGTCTTCTGCACGGCTTCTGGATTGTCGCCGATGACCGTGAAGTGGCCCATCTTGCGGCCCGGGCGGGCGTGGTGCTTGCCGTAGAGGTGCAGCTTCAGGTTGGGGATGGCGTAGAGCACCGACCAGTCGGGTTCGCGGTAGGTATCGCCGTCGTACCACAGGTCGCCGAGCAGGTTGACCATCACCGACGCCGAATGCGCGCGCGGCTCGCCCAGCGGCAGGCCGCACAGCGCGCGCACCTGTTGCTCGAACTGATTGGTGACGCAGGCGTCGATGGTGTAGTGGCCGCTGTTGTGCGGGCGCGGCGCCATTTCGTTGACCAGCAGCTGGCCGCGGCTGACGAAGAACTCGACACCCATGGTGCCGATGTAGCCGAGCTTCCCGGCGATGCGCGCGGCAACATCCTCGGCGTCGCTCTGCAGGCAGCCGGAAGTGCGCGCCGGCACGATGGAGACATCGAGGATGCCGCGCGTGTGCTGGTTCTCGCCGGTCGGGAAGCAGGCGACCTGGCCGTTCTCGTCGCGCGCCAGCACGACCGAAACTTCGTAGTCGAGCGGCAGACGCTGTTCGAGCACGCATTGCTCGCCCTTGAACTGGGCGAAGGCGAGCAGCGCCTCCTCGATGTTGTTGACCGTCGCCTGGCCTTTACCGTCGTAGCCGAAGCGGGCGACCTTGAGGATGGCCGGGAACAGGCTGGCCGGCGCGGCCTTCAGGTCGGCGTCGCTGTTGACCTCGATGAACGGACCGTGCGGGAAACCGTTGTCGCGCAGGAAGGATTTTTCGCTGACGCGGTGCTGGCAGATGGCCACTGCCGCCGCGTGCGGGCGCACCGGCACGAACTTGGCGAGGTAGTCGAGCGTCGCTGCCGGCACGTTCTCGAATTCGGTGGTGATCGCGGCACAGCCGGCGGCGAATTCGTCGAGCGCGGCGTAGTCGTCGTAGGCGACGCAGAAGTGGCGTTCGGCGATCTGCGCGGCGGGGGAATTCTTGTCCGGATCGAGCACCCAGACCCGGTAGCCCAGTTCGTGGGCGGCGGCAACGAAGAAGCGGCCGAGCTGGCCGCCGCCGAGCATGCCCAGCGTGGCGGGCGGCAGGATCGTCGTCTTCATACTTCGGGCAGCTTCATCGCCAGGACCTTCTCGGTCTGGGCGGTACGGAAAGCCTGCAGCTTGGCGTTCAGCGCCGCGTCGCCGTTGGCCAGCATGGCGACGGCGAACAGCGCGGCGTTGGCGGCGCCGGCTTCGCCGATGGCGAAGGTGGCAACCGGGATGCCCTTGGGCATCTGCACGATGCTGTGCAAGGAATCGACGCCGGACAGCGCGCGCGACTGCACCGGCACGCCGAGCACCGGCACGGTGGTCTTGGCGGCAAGCATGCCCGGCAAATGGGCGGCACCGCCGGCACCGGCGATGATCGCCTGCAGGCCGCGCGGAGCGGCGGTCTCGGCGTATTCAAAGAGCAGGTCGGGCGTGCGGTGGGCGGAAACGACGCGGGCTTCGAAAGCGACGCCGAAGTCCTTGAGGATGACGGCGGCGGCCTGCATGGTCGGCCAGTCGGAGTCGGAACCCATGACGATACCGACGGAAATCTTCTTGTCGCTCATTTAACGAATCCCCGCTTTGCGTTCGGCGGCCTCGATGGTGTTGGCCAGCAGCATGGTGATGGTCATCGGCCCGACGCCGCCTGGCACCGGGGTGATCTGGCCGGCAACGGCGAGGCAGTCGTCGAAGTCTACGTCGCCGCACAGCTTGCCGTCCGGCAGGCGGTTGATGCCGACGTCGATGACGACGGCGCCCGGCTTGATCATGTCGCCCTTGACGAACTTCGGCTTGCCGACGGCGGCGACGACGATGTCGGCGCGGCTGGTGTGGAACTTCAGGTCGCGCGTCTTCGAATGGCAGACGGTGACCGTGGCGCCGGCATTGATCAGCAGCATCGCCATGGGTTTACCCACGATGTTGGAGCGGCCGATGACGACGGCTTCCTGGCCGCTCAGATCGACATTGCCCTTCTCGAACATCTTCATCACGCCATACGGCGTGCAGGGGATGAAACGCGGCGCACCCTGCGACAGCGCGCCGACGTTCTCGGCGTGGAAGCCGTCGACGTCCTTCTCGGCGGAAATCGCTTCAAGGACCTTTTCTTCGTCGAAGTGCTTGGGCAGCGGCAGTTGCACCAGGATGCCGTGGATGGACGGATCGGCGTTCAGCTCGGCGATCTTGTCGAGGACGACCTGCTGATCGACGTCCTTCTCATAGACGATCTTCTCGGAATGCATGCCGATGGCCAGGCAGCCATTGACCTTGTTCTTCACGTAGACCTGCGAGGCCGGGTCTTCGCCAACCAGAATGACCACCAGACCGGGCTTGTGCCCTTTGGCCGTCAGGGTTTCCACGCGTGCCTTGAAGCTCTGCCGAAGCTCTTCCGCCAGCGCCTTGCCGTCAATGATTTGTGCCGTCATCGTCCATCCGTCAAAAAGAAAAGGGGAAAGGCGGTGGCCTTTCCCTTTGATTCGGCGCGGATTTTACCAGATTACGCGAGCGCTGCTTCAGCCGCGCCCACCGCCGCCCTTCCGGCCTCGAAAGCACGCCGGTTGAGTTCGACCAGTTTCTCGCCCTTGCGCGCAAAACGCTTGAGCACGCAATCGAGCAGGACTTCCGCGCCGAACGGCAGATGATCGGCGATGGCACCGAGCATGACGGTGTTGCCGAGGCGGATGTCGCCGAGTTCCTGGGCAATCGTCGTCGCGTCGAAGGCGACCACCTTGTTGCCGGTCTTGCGGATTTCGGCGAGCGGATCGTCGGGGTAATCGAAGAGGCCGAGTTCAACCACCGGCGGCACCAGCCGGGCGGTGTTCATCAGCGTGATGCCGCCTTTCTTCAGCATGTGCTGCCAGCGCATCGCCTCGGCCGATTCGAAACCGAGCAGCACGTCGGCGCTGCCCGGCGTGATCTGCGGCGACAGCACGCGCTCGCCGAAACGCAGGTGCGAGGAGACGACGCCGCCGCGCTGCGCCATGCCGGCGACTTCGGTTTTCTTGGCATCGTGACCGAGGGCGATGGCCGCTTCGGCGAGGATTTCGGTGGCGGTCATAACGCCCTGGCCACCGATACCGACGACGAGGATATTGGTCGTTGCGCTCATGCCAAACACCCTCCCTTGACGAACTGGATCGGCGCGCTCGGTACGTAGTGCTCGATAGCCTTGGGCGCACAGGGCTGCAGACAGAGGCCACAACCGGTACACACCGACGATTCGATACGGACGAAGGCCAGGTCGACCTCACGGCCGCTGGCCTTGACCTCCTTGCCGCGCCGGGTGACGTGAATGGCCGGACAGCCGACATCGATACAGTTGCCGCAACCGGTGCACTTGTCCTCATCGACTGCGTAGGGCTTGAGCTTGTGGTAGTCCTTGATCAGCACGCAGGGCTGGTCGGTGATGATCACCGACACATCCGGCACCTTGACCTCTTCGCGGATGGTCTTGAACAGCACCGGCAACTCGTACGGATTGACCACGTGGATGCGCTCGTCCTTGACCCCCAGCGCCGACACCAGCTTGGCGAAGTCGATGCGCGGTGCTTCGTCGCCGTGGATGTCGCGGCCGTTGCCCGGGTTGTCCTGACCGCCGGTCATGCCGACAGCGCGGTTGTCGAGCAACAGGACGGTGACGTTGCCTTTGTTGTACACCATGTCGAGCAGACCCTGCATGCCCATGTGCAGGAAAGTCGAATCGCCGATCACGGCGACCACGCGCTTGTCCTTGTCGGACTCGCCGCGGCCCTTGTCCATGCCCAGGGCGATGCCCATCGACGCGCCCATCGAGACGCAGGTATCCATCGCCTGCCAGGGGTGACCGGCACCCAGCGTGTAGCAGCCGATGTCGCCGGAGATGTTGAGGTTGCGCACCTGCGACAGCGTGTAATAGACGCCGAGGTGCGGGCAGGCGACGCACATCGTCGGCGGCCGCGGGAACAGTTGCAGGGCGGCCGTCGCTTCGCTTTCCGGCAGCACTTCGCCGAGCAGCCGGGCAATCGCCGGCCTGAGCACGGCCGGCGACAACTCGCCCTGCAGCGGCAGGATGTCCTTGCCGATGACGGCGATGCCCTGGGCCTTGAGTTCGGTTTCGAGCAGCGGCTCGACTTCCTCGACCACCACCACCTGATCGACCAGCGCCGCCAGTTCGCGGCACTTCTCGAACGGCGCCGGGCAGGAGAAGCCAAGCTTCAACACCGGGGCATTCGGGAAGGCTTCCTTGACGTGCATGTAGGCCGGACCGGAAGTGATGAAGCCGACGCGGCGGTCGCTGCCCGGCTCGATGAAGTTCAGCGGCGAAGTCTCGGCCAGCGCGCGCAGGTCGCGGTCGCGCTGGAACATCAGCGGAATGCGCTTGCCGGCGTTGCCCGGGACCATCACGTAACGCGCCGGGTCCTTGCGGAAGCCGGCGCCGGTGTGCGGCACGCGCTCACCGACGGTGACGATGGATTTGACGTGATTGATGCGCGTCGTCATGCGCAGGATCACCGGCACCTGGAACTGCTCGGACAGCGCGAAGGCGTCGAGCGTCATCGCGTAGGCTTCCTGCGAATCGGCCGGCTCGAACACCGGCACATGCGCGAAACGCCCCCAGTAGCGGGAGTCCTGCTCGTTCTGCGACGACGACAGGCCGACGTCGTCGGCAATGGCGATCACCAGACCACCACTGACGCCGGTCAGGGTCAGCGTCATCAGCGCGTCGGAGGCGACGTTCATGCCGACATGCTTCATGCAGCAGAAGGCGCGCGACCCGGCGTAGGCGGCGCCGATGGCAACTTCCAGCGAGACCTTCTCGTTGACCGACCACTCGGCGTAGAGATCCGGGTAGGTGGCGATTTCTTCCAGCATCTCGGTCGACGGCGTGCCGGGATAGGCCGCAGCCACCTTGACGCCGGCTTCCCAGACGGCGCGGGCGACGGCTTCGTTGCCGGAAAGCAAATGCCGGCTGGCGGCCGGTGCGGGCATGACTGCTGCCATGAAAGCTCCTGATTACAAAGACAAGAGCGGAAATTATAGGAAGGCGGCAGAACTTCGATTTGATACAACGCAAGCAAGGCTGCATTAGTTTTTTGTCTCATATCGGATTGCATAAAAAAATCCCGCAAACCAATCGCGCAATATTGCACGATGCGAATTTTGTTTTTACAATGCGCAACAGAAACTAGGTGTAAACACGGGGTGTGATCCTCCGTGCAAAGCGTTAAAGTTGTCCTGCTGAGCCAGCAGGACAGAATGAAAACCCACGTAGGAGACAAACCATGGCCGACCAGCCGAACACCCTGCCCGCCGACCAGGACCCGCAGGAAACCCGGGAATGGATCGACGCACTCGAAGGCGTCATTAGCAACGAAGGCGCCGAACGCGCCCATTACCTGATCGAAACGCTGATCGGTCAGGCCCGCGAGGACGGTATCGACATCCCGTACTCCGCCAACACCGAATACATCAACACCATCCGCGCCGACCAGCAGCCCAAGTACCCGGGCGATCCGGACATGGAGATCAAGATTCACTCCTACATCCGCTGGAACG
>DKNF01000205.1 GCA_002470165.1 Betaproteobacteria bacterium UBA7395
GAAGATCGGCGTCATGTTCGGTTCGCCGGAGACGACGACCGGTGGCAAGGCGCTGAAGTTCTACGCCACCGTGCGGCTGGACATCCGCCGCATCGAAGCACTCAAGGACGGTGCGGACATCATCGGCAACCGGACGCGGGTCAAGGTGGTCAAGAACAAGATGGCCCCGCCCTTCCGCGAGGCCGAGTACGACGTGCTCTTCGGCACGGGCATCTCCCGCGTGGGCGAACTGCTCGATCTGGGCGTGGAGCACGGCGTGGTCGACAAGAGCGGAGCCTGGTACGCCTTCGGCTCCGAGCGCCTGGGCCAGGGCAAGGAGAACGTGCGCGCCTTCCTGCAGGACAACGACGATTTGCGCATGCAGATCGAACGGGCCCTGCTCGAACAGCTGGGCATGCCCGTGCCCGAGGAAGCGCCCGCGGCGGCGCCTGCCGAGTAGTTTCGGCTGATTTCCACTAATATCAAAGGCATGGATTCCCGCCTTCGCGGGAATGACATCGTGCGATGACGGCAATGTTGCGTCATTCCCGCGAAGGCGGGAATCCATGCCTTTCACCATATCATGCCCTGACGAGAACGGGGATCAACGAGGTAAAGAACGTGATCAGCGCCGGTGAAATCCGCCAACGGTTTTTGGAATATTTCGAGAAGCACGGCCACAGCGTGCAGCCCAGCTCCTCCCTGGTCCCCCAGGACGACCCGACCCTGCTCTTCACCAACGCCGGCATGGTCCAGTTCAAGAAGATCTTCCTGGGCCAGGAGAAGCGCGACTACACCCGGGCCGCCACGTCCCAGAAGTGCCTGCGCGTGGGCGGCAAGCACAACGACCTGGAGAATGTCGGCCGCACGGCGCGCCACCACACCTTCTTCGAGATGCTCGGCAACTTCTCCTTCGGCGACTACTTCAAGGAAGACGCCATCCGCTTCGCCTGGAACTTCGTGACCGTGGAGCTGGGCCTGGACAGGGAGCGCCTCTACGTCTCCATCTTCCGCGACGACGACGAGGCCGGGGAGCTGTGGCGGAAGGTGGCCGGGGTGCCGGCCGAGCGCATCTTCCGCCTGGGCGAGAAGGACAATTTCTGGGCCATGGGCGACACCGGCCCCTGCGGCCCGTGCACGGAAATCTTCTACGACCACGGCCCGCAGCACTGGGGTGGCCCCCCGGGATCGCCGGAAGAAGACGGCGACCGCTTCATCGAAATCTGGAACAACGTCTTCATGCAGTTCAACCGCGACGAGCAGGGCGTCATGCATCCGCTGCCCAAGCCGTCGGTCGATACCGGCATGGGCCTGGAGCGCATCTCCGCCGTGTTGCAGGGCGTGCATGCCAACTACGAAATCGACCTGTTCCAGGCACTGATCGCCGCCGCTGCCCGCGAAACCAGCGACGCCGACATGAATTCGCCGTCGCTCAAGGTGCTTGCCGACCATGTCCGTGCCTGCTCCTTCCTGATCGCCGATGGCGTCATCCCGGGCAATGAAGGCCGTGGCTACGTGCTGCGCCGCATCATTCGCCGCGCCATCCGCCACGGCTACAAGCTCGGCGCCCGCGCCGCCTTCTTCCACCGCATCGTCCCCGATCTGGTCGGCGAGATGGGCGAGGCCTATCCGGAACTCAAGGAAAACCAGGCCAAGATCGTCGCCACGCTGAAGCAGGAAGAAGACCGCTTCTTCGCGACGATCGAGAACGGCATGGAAATCCTCGAAGGCGAACTCGCTGCGATGGCCGCCAAGGGCGTCACCGTCTTCAACGGCGAAACCGCGTTCAAACTGCACGATACCTACGGCTTCCCGCTCGACCTGACCGCCGACATCTGCCGCGAGCGCAACGTCACCGTTGACGGCGCCGCCTTCGACGCCGCCATGGCCCGCCAGAAGGAACAGGCGCGTGCTGCCGGCAAGTTCAAGATGGCTACCAATCTGGAATACGCCGGTACGGAAACGACTTTCCACGGCTACGAGTCGCTCGAGGCGCGCGGCAAGGTGCTGGCGCTGTACAAGGACGGTGCGGCGGTCGATGAACTGCACGAGGGCGACCTCGGTGTCGTCGTCCTCGACCACACCCCGTTCTATGCCGAATCCGGCGGCCAGTGCGGCGACCGCGGCGAGCTCAAGGGCGTCGGCGGCATCTTCGCGGTCGAAGACACGCTGAAGATCCAGGCCGCCGTGTTTGGCCACCACGGCATCCTCAAGACCGGCAAGCTGGCCGTCGGCCAGGAAGTCGGCGCCCGCGTCGATGCCGGCGCCCGCGCCGCCACCGCCCGCAACCATTCGGTCACCCACCTGATGCACAAGGCGTTGCGCGAAGTGCTCGGCGGCCATGTCCAGCAGAAGGGCTCGCAGGTCGATCCGGACAAGACCCGTTTCGACTTCGCCCACAATTCACCGATGACTGCCGAGGAAATCCGCGAGGTCGAGGAAATCGTCAATGCCGAGATCCTCGCCAACGCCGCCACCGACAGCCGTGTGATGGGGCTGGAGGACGCCCAGAAATCCGGCGCGATGATGCTCTTCGGCGAGAAGTACGGTGACGAAGTGCGCGTTGTCGCCATCGGTTCCTCCAAGGAATTGTGCGGCGGCACCCACGTCGCCCGCAGCGGCGACATCGGCCTGTTCAAGATCGTC
>DKNF01000190.1 GCA_002470165.1 Betaproteobacteria bacterium UBA7395
ACCTCGCGCACCTTGAACACGTTGATGCCATAGGTTTCCCGGCGGCCGGTCCGTTGGTCGACGCCGAGGAAGAACAGCAGGATCTCAAGCTTGTTCGTTCCGGCCAGCTTGGTCCGTGCATCAATATTTTTAAGTAATTCCGACATTCCCATCCCCTCGCCTGATACGCCCAGCGGCGCTCACATCGGGCAAAACTACCACGCAACGGGCACTTAAGCCAGACAAGTCACCGGCCCGCGCGCTCAAGCGCTGACAAAACCATAAAAACCGCTCAGACGATGCGGAACAGCTTGCTGAAATTGGCGATCTCCAGAACCTGGCGCACGTTGCCTTGTACGCCACTGAGCACGACATCCTTGCCGCAACCGCCCATCTTGTCGCGCAGCATCAGCAGCATGCCCAGAGCCGAGCTGTCCAGGTAGTCCACGCCGGAAAAATCAACCGTCACCGCCTGACAACCGGCATCGGTGATCAACGGCTCATAGGCGGTTCGGAAATCCCGATGCGTATTGAAATCAAAACGACCGACCAGCGCGATCGTGGCGACTCCGGCTTCCTGCTTGACGCTTGTCTGCATTGTCATTCCTAAAAAAATACCAAATCTCGGCCTAGTTTAATACTTTCGTTGATTCCGGCAAGCCCTGCCCGGAAATATTACCGCACCGCCGCCATCACCCTGCGCGCCATTTCGTCGAGCGCGCATTGCTCCTCGACGGCGCCGATCAGGAAGGCCTCCCTGGGCATACCGTACACCACGCAGCTGGCCTCATCCTGACCGAAGGTGCGGGCACCTGCCTGACGCATGCGCAACAAGCCTTGGGCGCCATCCTTGCCCATCCCGGTCAGGATGACGCCGACAGCTTGCCGGCCGACCAGCTGGGCCGCCGAATCGAACAGGACATCGACCGAAGGACGGTGCCGATTCACCGGATCGGCGGCCGACAGTTCGGTCTGAAAACCGTTGCTGCCACGCCGGATCAGCAAGTGCGAATGCCCCGGCGCAATATAAACCGTTCCCGGCTCAAGGCGCTCGCCACCCCGTGCTTCGACCACCTTTGGCGCGCACAGGCCGTCGAGACGCTTGGCGAACGAGGCGGTGAAAGTCTCCGGCATATGCTGAACAATCAATATCGGTGGGCAAGTCTCGGGAATGCCAAGGAGAAACTCCTTGATCGCCTCGGTACCACCGGTAGACGCGCCAAGAAAGATGATCCGGCCATTTCCCGCGCCCGCCGCTGCCTGGGAGGGCGCCGTCGTCACGGACATCGGACGCCCCCCGGTCGACGCGGCCGGCGCGGTGACGAGGTGACGTCCACGCAGACGGGCATGTCTCGCGGCGCGGATCTTGTCGACCAGTTCTTCAGCATAGCTTTCCATCGAATGCGCACCTTCGGCACGCGGTTTGCCAATGAAATCCACCGCGCCCAGTTCAAGCGCCTTGAGGGTGGTTTCGGAGGTTGCGCCGGTATAGGAGGAAACCATGACCACCGGCATCGGCCGCAGCCGCATCAGACGCTCAAGGAACTCAATACCGTCCATGCCCGGCATATGCACATCGAGCGTCAGCACATCGGGATTCAGGGTCTTGATCAGATCCCGTGCCGTCTGGGCATCCTGCGCGGCACCGACCACCTCGAGATCGGGCGCGGCATTGATCATCGTTGTCAGCAATCCGCGCATCAGGGCGGAATCATCGACAATCAGGACACGGGTTCTGGTCGCCATCAAATGAACAACTCCACATCGCCAGCCATCGGATCGCCGGACAGCCTGGCCTTGTAATCCCGTTCGCGACTGAACAGGGTTTCGTTATGAACGCGGTGCAGCTTCTTGACCAGCACCCGGCCGCTCTCAGAGAAGAAATAGACTTTGCGCGGATAGGAATCGAGCAAATCCTTGGCCACGATCGGTATTTTTTCCGTCTTCAGGTAATTGAGGACGAATTCTGCATTGCGCACACCGACGTTGCTGCTGGCCAGGCTGGCCATCACCGCGCCACCGCCGAACACCTTGGCTTCCAGGCGGTTGCGGCGCGCCCCCATCTTGAGCAGGTGGTTGATCAACACTTCCATGGCGTAGGAACCATAGCGCGCGGAAGTGGCGACGGTTTCGCGGCGGCTGCCATCGTCGGGCAGCATGAAATGATTCATGCCGCCGATACCGGCATCGACGTCGCGGACACAGGCAGCAACGCAGGAACCGAGCACGGTGACCAGGAGCATCCCCTTGTCGGAAACGAAATATTCCCCCGGCAGTATCTTGGCGGCATCCGTTTCGAAATGCCGGTCAAAATAGCGGTTGGTTGCCAGATTTTCGTCGTAGGCGTGCTGCACGCGTTTCCTTTTCAGCGCGATCCGGCCAGGGTGTATACCGTCTTGCCTATGGAACGGAAGAGGTCGGCGGCATGCAGGAAACTTTCCGAATGTCCGGCGAACATCAGGCCATCCGGCTGCATCATCGGGGCAAAGCGGGACAGTATCTTGTACTGGGTCGGCTTGTCGAAATAGATCATCACATTGCGACAGAAAATGACATCCAGCGGCCCCTTGACGCTATAGCTGGCATCGAGCAGGTTGATCCGGCGGAACTCGATCAATCGCTTCAGTTCCGGACGAACGGCGGCAAAGCCTTCCTGGGCACCGGTGCCGCGCAGGAAAAAACGGCGCAGCCGTTCCGGCGACATCTTTTCCAGGCGATCCATGCCGTACACACCCTTCTGGGCCGTCGCCAGCACGTTGGTATCGAGATCGGAGGCGACGATGCTGACATGCGAAACTTCCGCGCCGAAGGTTTCCGCAACCGTCATGGCAATCGAATAGGGCTCCTCACCGGTCGATGCCGCCGAGCACCAGATTCGCACCGGCCGCCGGTTGCCCAGCTTGCGCAGATGATCGGCGAGGATCGGAAAATGATGCGGCTCGCGGAAAAACGAAGTGAGATTGGTGGTCAGGGAATTGACGAAACGCTCCCACTCATCACCGCCGTTGCGCTCCAGGGCATCGAGATAATCGCCGAAGGTTGCCTTGTTCAGGGCGCGCAAACGACGCGCCAGGCGCGAATAGACCATGTCCTTCTTCACCGGCGACAAGGAAATCCCGGCATGCTGGTAGATCAGCTTGCGCACCCGGTCGAAGTCGGCGTCGGAAAAGGAGAACTCGCGGGCTGCCGGCTCCCTGGCCGGCAAGGCCTTGCTCAATTCAGTGCGCAGGCTACCCGGCGTGGCGAGCGGGCGTTTCGGATCGAGCGCCATCTCAGAACTCTTCCCACTCGTCGTCGAGGCTGGCCGGCAAGCTGCGCATCTTCTCGCGCGGCTGCGACGACGCAGGCCGCCGCTCGATGGCCGGTGCGGACGGCGGCGGCAGGCTGGGCGTGCGCGATTCGGCGAGCTTGAAAACCGCGACGGCTCGAGCCATGGACTCGGCCTGCTCTTCCAGGCTTTCTGCAGCGGCGGCGGCTTCCTCGACCAGTGCGGCATTCTGCTGCGTCACTTCGTCCATCTGACTGACCGCCAGACTGACCTGCTCGATACCGGCGCTCTGTTCGCGGCTGGCCTCGGCAATATCGGTGACGATCCGGGCCACGCGCTTGATGCTGCTCATGATCTCGGTCATCGTCGTACCGGCCTGGTTGACCAGTTTGCTGCCCACCTCGACGCGACCGACCGAGTCCGAGATCAGGCCCTTGATTTCCTTGGCTGCAGCCGCACTGCGCTGGGCAAGGTTGCGCACCTCGGTGGCCACCACGGCAAAGCCGCGACCCTGTTCGCCGGCTCGTGCGGCTTCCACCGCAGCATTGAGCGCCAGGATGTTGGTCTGGAAAGCGATGCCGTCGATGACGCTGATGATGTCGGCGATCTTGGCGCTGGCCTGGTGGATGGAGCCCATGGTTTCGACCACCTGGCCGACCACATCGCCCCCCTGTTCGGCCACGCGCTGCGCGCTGCCGGCCAGTTCGTTGGCCTGGCGGGCGTTCTCGGCATTCTGCTTGACCGTCGCCGTCAGTTCTTCCATGCTCGACGCGGTTTCCTCGAGACTGCTGGCCTGCTCCTCGGTGCGCGCCGACAGGTCCTGGTTGCCGGAGGCGATTTCCTTGGCCGCCACATTGATCATTTCGGCCGACGACTGGATGCCGCCCACCAGTTCGCGCAGCCGCAGCACCGTCTGGTTGGCGTCGGTCTTCAGGCGGCCGAAAGTTCCCTGGTAATCGGTTTCCACGGTATGCACCAGATCGCCGGCGGCAATCCGCGACAGCAGGTCGGCGATCTCGCCGATCGCCGAAGCGGTGGTCTCCAGCAGGCTGTTGATCCCCTTGCCGAGTTCGCGGTAGAAGCCTTCCAGCGATTCGGCATCGAGCCGGGCATCAAGGTCGCCGCTGGAGGCTTTCTTGATCAGGTCGGCAACCAGGCGCTGGGCGGTGATTTCCGCCGTCCGGTCCTGCCATTCGCCGACCGTGCCGAGACGCTCGCCGCGCTCGTTGATGATCGGATTGGTCACCACATTGAAGATGCGACCGCCGATTTCCATCTCGGTCACGCGGGTGTCGCGCAATTCGCGCAAGGTCTTCAGGGCGGCCTGCGGATCGGCGTAGAAACCACCGATATTGCTGCCGACGAAACTGTCGACGGCAAACCCGGGAATCTGTTCGCGCAATGCCGGTTCAATCTTGCGCAGCGTCGACTGCAGTCCCTTGTTGGCGTAAAGCACCAACCCGTCGTCGTCGGCAATGCGCAGATTGGAATTCACGCAATCCAGGGCAATGCGGATGCGCAGATTGTCGTTGGCAATGCGCTTGGCTTCGGCCACGTTGAAGCCCTGCTGGATCTGCATCGACTGCAGGCCCTGCAGGATCCTGCCCATCTCGTCGTTGCGCGAGACGTCGACATTGCGGGTGAAGTCGCCGTTGGCCAGCGAACGGAAGGTGGCAATGATTTCATGGATCGGCCCGGTGATCGAGCGGGTGATGGCCATCGCGATCCACAGACCGATTGCCAGCGCCAGCAAGACGATGGCAGCGGCCCAAGTCAGTTGCGAGCGATAGAGCGCCTCGCCTTCGCTGACCAGTTGCTGCGCCTCCTCCGCCTGCGCGCTGAACAGAGCCTCGGCCTTGGCCGCCGCTGCGGTGTAGGTCGGGTTGATCTTCTGCAACAGGATCATGTTCGCATCGTCGAACCGACCTTCCAGCAGCGCCTGCTTGGCCGGCAACAAGCCCTCCTGCACATAGGCCGTCCGCGCAATCTGGAACTCGTTGACCAGTTGCTGCTGATCGGGCGAATGCGGATTCTGGTTGAACAAGGCCCACTGACGATCGACCTCGGCAAGATTGGCATCGATCTGCTTGGTATGGAAACTGAGGTCGTGATCGTGCAACGCGGCGTAGCGCCCTTCCGGATCGTGTTGCAGCGTCAGCAGCACCTGGCTGCGGTTTTCCGCCATCAAGCGGCCGATCACCGCCAGTGCCTGCGTCGGCTTGACGCCATCCTGGTTGAGCGCGGTTGTATTGTCGCGCACCTTGCCGATCCCCCAGATGCCCAGTGCAGCGATGAGGACGCTGGCCAGCAGGAGCGTCGAAAATCCGGCAAACAGCTTCTGGCGCAAGGACCAGCCGGCAAACAATCCGGCCCCGCCGTTGACCACCGCCCCGTGACGGATGCGCAGCCCGCCGGCCCGGTTTTCGCGGAACATGCGATAGGCAGCCTCGGCGGCTTCGACCTGCTGCCGGGTCGGCTGCCGGCGCACCGACATGTAGCCGACGATCTGATCGTTTTCCCGGATCGGGGTGGCGGTCGCCAGCACCCAGTAGAAATCGCCGTTCTTGCAGCGGTTCTTGACCAGTCCGGTCCACGGCCGGCCTTCCTTGAGATCGCGCCAGAGATCGGCATAGGCTTCGGTCGGCATGTCCGGATGGCGGACGATGTTGTGCGGCTGGCCGATCAGCTCATCCTCGGTGAAACCGCTGATATCGAGAAAATCCTTGTTGACGTAGGTGATCAGGCCTTTGAGATCGGTCTTGGAGACGATCAGGCTGTCCGCCGTCAGGGGGACTTCGTTCTGGGTCACAGGCTGGTTATTACGCATGAATCGGCCCTTTTCCTTCCAGGTTAAAACTCTGCCCAACCGTCTTCACGGGCAGACATGACGGGAACGCGCCCCATCGCTAGTGTTTGTGGTTTCTTTTCCGTCAGCATCGGCGCCGCAACCTTGCCGGGCGCTGGCCGGCGATCCGGCAAGGCAGCCGGCCTCCTGGCAGCAACGGGGGCGGGCACTTCGCCGGTCGGCGACAGCCTGAACGCCGCCACCGCCTGCGCCAGGCTATGCGCCTGTTCCTGCAGGCTTTCGGCGGCTGCCGCGGCCTGTTCGACCAGGGCGGCATTTTGCTGTGTCACCTCGTCCATCTGGTTGATGGCGCGCCCGACCTGTTCGATGCCGGCACTCTGCTCGCGGCTGGCGGCCGAAATATCGCTCATCAGGCGGGCAACATTCTGGATGCTGGAAACGACCTCGGCCATGGTCGTCCCCGCGGTTTCGACCAGCCGGTTACCGACCGCCACCTTATCGACGGAGTCGCCGATCAGCCCCTTGATTTCCTTCGCGGCCGCCGCGCTGCGCTGGGCCAGGTTGCGCACCTCGGTGGCGACCACGGCAAAGCCACGGCCCTGCTCGCCGGCACGGGCCGCCTCGACCGCCGCGTTCAGGGCCAGGATGTTGGTCTGGAAGGC
>DKNF01000029.1 GCA_002470165.1 Betaproteobacteria bacterium UBA7395
CGAGGCACTGGCGGCGCTGGCCATCCCCAGCGCCCGCTGCCTGCCCTGTGATGTCACCGACGCCGCTGCCCTGGCCGCCGCCACTGCCGAGCTTTGCCGCGAGTGGGGTGGCATCGACCTGGTCGTTTATCTGGCCGGCGATTACGTACCGATGGGCGCCGACAACTTTGATCTGGCGACGGCCGAGCGTCTGATTGAAGTCAACTTCAATGGCGCCCTGCGCCTGACCGCCGTCGTCCTGCCCGAGCTGCGCCCGGGCGGCGGCATCGCCTTCGTCGCCAGCGTTGCCGGCTACCGCGGCCTGCCCAAGGCACTGGCTTACGGTCCGGGCAAGGCGGCGCTGATCCACTTCGCCGAATGCCTGCACCTCGACCTGGCGCCGCGCGGCATCGGCGTCTGGGCGATCAATCCGGGCTTCGTTGCCACCCGCCTGACGGCACAGAACGATTTCGCCATGCCGGCGCTGCTCACGCCGGAAGCGGCGGCGCAGGCGACGCTCGATGGCCTGGCCGGCGGCGCTTTCGAAATTCACTACCCGAAGCGCTTCACCCGCGTCCTCAAACTGCTCTCGCTGCTGCCCGACCGCTGGTATTTTCCCCTCATCCGTCGTTTCACCGGAGGCTGACATGAAGCTGGATGCCCTGATCGACTTCTACCATACGCTGACCCCCGAAACCGTCGGCCGCTTCACCGAGTTCTACGCCGACGACGCCTGGTTCAAGGACCCGTTCAACGAGGTGCGCGGCCTGCCGGCCATCGAACGCATCTTCCGCCACATGTTCACCCAGGTCGGCGAACCGCGCTTCGTCGTCACCGAAACCGTTGTCGACGCCGCCAGCGCCGTGCTGATCTGGGAATTTAGCTACCGCGTCCGGCTCTGGGGCAAAGGCGAGACGCAGCTGATGCGCGGCGTCTCCCACCTCAAGTTCGACGCCGCCGGCAAGGTCAGCCACCACCGCGATTACTGGGACACCGGCGAGGAGCTGTACATGAAGCTGCCGCTGATGGGCGGCCTGTGGCGTGGCCTGCGCCGGATGCTGGCGGCCTGATTCAGGCGACGGCAGGTTTGCCACCGTCGACCACCTTAACGTGCGGGAAGGGGATTTCGATGCCCAGTCGGTCGAAAGCCAGTTTGGCCCGGCGCAGGTATTCGCGGCGCACACCCCATTGCTCGCCGGGGGCGACCCGGAAGCGACCGCGGATGACGATGGACGAAGCGGCCCATTGGTCGACGCCGGCGATTTCCAGTGGCGCCAGTATCTTGCTGGCGTAATCCGGGTCGTTGCTCAATTCCTCGCCAATCTCCCGCATGGCAGAGATGACCTGATCCACATTTTCGCCGTAGCCGACGCCAAGATCGATCACCGCATGGGCGAAGCCCTGGCACATGTTGGTGACAACGGTGATCTGTCCGTTGGGGATGAAATGCACGTTGCCGCCGTAGTCGCGCAGGCGCAGGTAACGCAGGGTCAATTCCTCGACGGCGCCGATCTTGCCGCCGGCTTCGATGACGTCACCGATGCGGATCTGGTTTTCCAGCAGCAGGAAGAAGCCGGTGAAGTAGTCCTTGACCAGGCTCTGTGCGCCGAAACCGACGGCAATGCCGGCGACCCCGGCGGCACCAAGCAGCGGCGCGACCGAGATGCCGAGTTCGCCGAGTATCAGCAGACCGGTGACCACAGTCAGGATCACCGTCAGGGCGTAACGGAGTACGCGCGATAGCGTGCGCACCCGCTGCGCACCCTCAAGGTTTTCCTGGCGGCTGGCGATCAGTTCGCGGAATTTTGGCGCTGTGCGGTTGATCAGGTATTGAAAGAACAGGGCCAGCGTGAAGATGGTGGCAATCCGCAGCGGGGTGGCGAATTGCTGGAGCAGATTGTGTAGTGACCCCGGGTCGCTGGGCAGCATGTTGTTCTCCAGTTTGCTTGGTTTATTTGTTGATTTTCAAATCAAGTTTGCGTTGTATAAATAGGATTTTGTTTAAATTATATTTTGAATCATATAGATGGCTTGTTACAATGTTTGACGCGGCGGCAAATTGCATTGGTTATCAATGTAATTTGTTCGTGTCGTACCCTGGGGTGCGGCGGTTTTTTTGCTGTTGATGTCCTGTGGTTTCGCCGCTCCGGGGGGCGTCCGGGAGTGACGCAATGCTATTGGCCACCGACCTTGACGGAACCTTTCTCGGCGGTTCGGCGGAACACCGCCAGACCCTTTATCAACTGATTGCCGGCAGCCAGGACATCCAGCTGGTGTTTGTCACCGGGCGCGGGCTGGAGGCGGTGATGCCGCTGCTCGCCGACCCGCTGGTGCCGACACCCGACTACATCATCTGCGATGTCGGCGGCACCATCGTCGAAGGCGCTTCGCTGCAGCCGGTGCAGCCGTTGCAGGCCGATATCGATCTGCGCTGGCCCGGTGAACGGGCGGTGGCCGAGGCGATGGCGCAGTTTCCCGAGCTGGAGCGTCAGGAAGTACCGCAGCAGCGGCGCTGTTCCTATTTCTGTCACCAGGATGCGGTGACTCCCGCCTTGATCGAGGTGGCGCGCGCGCTCGATTGCGAAGTGCTCTATTCGGCCAGCCGCTATCTCGACCTGTTGCCGGCCGGCGTAAACAAGGGCAGCAGCCTGCGCGCGCTGGTCGCCCAGCTTGGCGTCGCCGATGATCAGGTACTGGTGGCCGGTGACACGCTCAACGATCTGGCAATGTACGAAGCCGGTTTCCAGGGTGTCTGCGTCGGCGATTCGGAACCGGCCCTGCTGGCGGCCACCGCCGATCTGCCAAAGACGCTGCATGCGAGCGAGCCAGGGTGCGGTGGCATCCTGGAAGCGATTGTCCATTTCTCGCTGCTCCAGCCGGGTTATCTCGACGCGGCGACGGTCAGCGCCGAGCGCGGCCCGGCCGAACTGGTCATGGTCTATCACCGCCTGCCCTACGAGGAGCACCGGATCAACGGGCGGATTGTGCAGCGCCGGCCGAAGTCACCGAACGGCATCATTCCCACCCTGCTGTCCTTTTTCGGGGCGGGGCGGCGCGGTTCCTGGGTTGCCTGGAGTATCCACGACGAGGCAAACGATCCGCCGTTCGAGGTGCATACCACCGTTGACGCCAAAGCCTACCCGGGGCTGCTGGCGGCGCGGGTGGCCTTGAGCAAGGATGAGGTCGACGTCTTCTACAAGCGTTTTTCCAAGGAAGCCTTCTGGCCGACGCTCCATACCTTCTGGGAGCGCGCCGTATTCCGTGAGGAAGACTGGCAGGTCTTCCTCGCCGTGAACCGCAAGTTCGCCGAGCGCGCCGCCGCGGAAGCGGCCGAGGGCGCGACCATCTGGTTGCATGACTACAACCTGTGGATGGTGCCGGCGGTGCTGCGCGAGCTGCGCCCGGATGTGAAGATCGCCTTCTTCCACCACACTTATTTCCCGTCGGCCGATGCCTTCAACGTCCTGCCTTGGCGCCGCGAAATCGTCGGCAGCCTGCTACAGTGCGACTACATCGGATTCCACATTCCGCGCCAGGCGGAGAACTTCGTCGATGTCGCCGCCGGTGTCGCTTCGCTGCAGATTCTCGAACGCCGCGCCTGCGCGCCGCGCTACCTGACTTATGGCTGCGCCGTCGGTCTGGAGACGATGACCACGCGGATCGAGGTGCATGGCCGGCAGATCGGCCTGGGGGCGCATCCGGTCGGTCTCGATCTCGGCCGTATCCGGCAATCGCTGCAACATCCGAAGACACCGGGTCGGCGGGCGGCGATCCGTAACGAATTTGCCGGCAAACGTCTGGTCCTGTCGGTCGAGCGCCTCGACTACACCAAGGGCACGCTGGAGAAGATCCGGGCGTTTGGCGACCTGCTCGAACGCAATCCGGAAATGCGTGGCAAGGTCTCGCTGGTGGTCGTCTGCGTACCGGCGGCCAAGGAGATGACGATCTACGACGAGTTGCAGGTCTTGATCGAACAGGCGGTCGGCCGGGTCAACGGCCACTACGCTGAAGTCGGCTGGTCGCCGATCCGCTTCTTCTTCCGGCCGCTGCCCTTCGAGGAAGTGGTCGCCTGGTATGCGGAAAGCGACGTGATGTGGATCACCCCGCTACGCGACGGCCTCAACCTGGTGTGCAAGGAGTACGTCGCCACCCAGGGGCAGACCGGCGGGCGTGGCGTGCTGGTGCTGTCGGAGTTCGCCGGTGCCGCCGCCGAGCTGCACGGCGCCCTGCTGACCAATCCGCATGACCCGGCCGACCTGCGCGAGCGCCTGCGCCAGGCCATCGAAATGGACCCGGTCGAGCGTGACAGCCGTCTGCGCGGTCTGAACGAGATTGTCTGCCACAACGACATCGATCGCTGGGGGCGGGAGTTTCTTGAGGCGGTCGGCAGCGTTCAGTGAGCTTCCGGTTCAAGCATCTCGATGACCGCCGGTGTGGTTCGCACCATCGGCGTCATCGGCGTCTGATGTTCGACGTCGGCCGGGGCTCTGGCCGATAGCCACCAGGCAGTGCCGGCCAACAGGCACTGGGTGGCGATGAACCAGGTCGGCAGCGCCGACGGGCCGAAGTGATGCATCAGCGTCCCGGCGAGGAAGGGGCTGATGCTGGCGCCGACGCCGTGCAGCAGCAACAGGCTGGCGCAGCCGGCGATGATCTCCGGTTTTTCCAGGCGGTCCATCATGCGGGCGACGGCCAGCGGGTACATGGCAAAGGCGAAGCCGCCGTAGACAAAAACCGCCAGCAGTATCCAGCCCAGGCCGTGCGCCGACGCCAGCAGCAGGCCACCGGCGAGTGCGGCGGCGATCAGCGCGACGATGCTGATCACGTGGCCGCGATCCAGGTGGTTGGTGACGATGCCGATCGGCCACTGGAAAGCGGCGCCGCCGATGATGGCGACGGTCATGAACCAGGCGACGCCGTTGTGGCCGAGGCAGCTGGTATCGGCCCAGACCGGCGCCAGGCCCCAGAAGGCGCCCTGGGCGAAGCCGGAGAGCAGGCCAGCGGCGCAGGCGACCGGCGCGCGTTGAAAGAGCGTGCGCAGGGCGATACCGTGAACTTCCTCGACCACCGGCTGGGCCAGCCGCGTCGCCGCGACCGGCATCACGGCGGCGCAGATCGACAGCGCCGCCAGCGCGAACAGCACGTGCCCGGCCGGGTCGCTCCAGTGCAGCAACTGCTGCGCCAGCGCCAGCGAACCGAGATTGACCGCCATGTAGGTGGCGAAGATGCGGCTGCGCTGGGCGGGCGCCGCATGGCTGTTGAGCCAGCTTTCGATGGTCGTGTACAGGCCGACCATCCCCATCCCGGTGATCAGGCGCAGCAGCCCCCACACCCAGGGATTGGCGACCAGTTCGTGGAGCAAGGCGGCGCAGGCGATGGCGGCGGTGAAGAAGGCGAAGGCGCGGACATGGCCGACGCGACGGATCATCATCGGCCCGAGATAGGTGCCGGCCAGGAAGCCGACGAAATACATGGCGCCGATGCTGCCCAGCGTCTGGCTGTCGAAGCCTTCGATGCCGCCGCGCACGGCGAGCAGCGTGCCGA
>DKNF01000131.1 GCA_002470165.1 Betaproteobacteria bacterium UBA7395
GCCGCGGGACTTCCACGCGGGCAGATCGACCGGGGTGTTCTCGTCGAGCGCGGCACCGGCCGGATCGACCAGCCGGAACAGGCCGCTGCGCTCCAGGTCGGCACGCACGGTCCCGACCACGATGCGCGACAGCGTCGGATCGCCGGCAAAGTCGGCAATCGCCACCGGAATGCGGCTGGCGCCGGCGCCGGTGATCTCGATCGACAGCTGCGCCTGGGCCAGACCTGCGGTCAGCAGGCCGCAGAGCAGGAAAATACGACGGGAAATTCTGGACATGGCGTTCATCTTCGGTGAAATTGGCGCGATTTTACTCTTCAAACGGCTTGTATTTGATTTCGAGGACGCGCTGGAACAAAGCCGGATCGTCCGGCTTCGGCAATGGCGATGCGCTGCGGATCGCGCGCTCGATCGCCGCATCGAGCGCCGGCACGCCGCTCGAGCGTTTCATGCGTACGGATAGAACGTCGCCCCCGGGCAATTGGTTGACCTCGAAAATGGCCTCGGGATTACCCTGAATGCCCGGCGGCAAAACAATCTTGTTGCGGATGGCGATACGGATCTTGCTCGCGTAGCTCTCCAGCCCGCGCCGGTTGGCGGCGGCGCGCTGCTCCTTCTCGGCCAGGGCCGCCAGCCGGTTCTGCTCGGCCACGGCCTGGCGCTCGCGGGTTTCGCGTTCGAGCATTTCCTTGAACGGATCGACCTTGGGTGCCGGCTTGGGCTCCGGCTTCACCGGCTCGGGCTTCTTGGGCTCGGGTTTCGGCGGTTCCGGTTTCTTCGGCTCCGGCGCCTTTTTTTCTTCCTTGACGACGATATCCGGTTTCTTCGGCGCCTCGACCTTCACCGGCACGGGCACCGGCTCCGGCGGTTTCGGCGGCACCTCGACCGGCTTCGGCGGCTCGACCGGCGGCGCCACCCGGGTCGCCTTGACCGGCGTCGGTGACCACAATTCGACCTGCATCGCCTCGGGCTCGCTGCGCTTCCACTGCACGCCCAGGAACAGGCCGCCGATCAGCAGCAGGTGCACGGCCAGCGTGAACAGCATGGCCTTCTTCTTGCCGGGTTCGGGCGGACGATCAGGAATCATCGGATCAGTGCACCGAGGTTTCCAGGGCAACCCGGGAGAAACCCTGCTTCTTCACTTCGTCGAGCGTCTCGATCACGCTGCGGTAAGGGACTTCCTTGTCGGCCGCGACGAGGACGGCGATTTCAGGCGTCCGCGCCCGTTCGCTCGCCAGGCTGCTGCGCAAGCCGCGCACACCGTCGAGCTTGCTCTCCTGCCCATCGGCATTGAACAAGGACAAAGCCCCCTCCTTGTCCACCTGGACGCGGAGGTACTTTTCCGGCTTCTCCGGCGCGGTACCGGCACTCGGCAATTCGATGGCACCGGTACTCATCATCGGCGTCGCCACCATGAAGATGACGAGCAGCACCAGCATCACGTCGATGTAGGGGACGACGTTGATTTCATTTTTCAGACGGCGCTGGCGCATGGCCTTACCTCATCTGGCGCTGGAGGATGTTCGAGAATTCCTCCATGAACGACTCGTAGCGCACGGCGATGCGGTCGATGTCGTGCGAGAAGCGGTTGTAGGCAAGCACCGCCGGAATCGCCGCGAACAGGCCAATGGCGGTGGCGACCAGGGCCTCGGCGATACCCGGGGCGACCGAGGCGAGCGTGGCCTGACCGACGTTACCGAGCGCCCGGAAGGCGTGCATGATGCCCCAGACGGTACCGAACAGGCCGATGTAAGGCGACACCGAACCGACCGAGGCGAGGAAGGCCAGGTGGGCTTCCAGCGCGTCCATCTCGCGCTGGTAGGTGGCGCGCATGGCGCGACGCGAACCGTCGACCACATCCTTGGAATCCAGGTTCTTCTGGCCGCGCAGCTTGGTGAATTCGCGGAAACCGGCCTCGAAGATGCGTTCCATCGAACCGGCGTTGTGGCGGTCGTTGATCGCGCTCTGGTAAAGATTGTTGAGATCGCCGCCGGACCAGAAATCGCGCTCGAATTCCTCGGTCTTGCGCTGAGACTGCTTGACCGCGAACCACTTCATCGCGATGTAGTACCACGACATCAGCGAGACGCCGGCAAGCAGCGCCATGACCAGTTGCACGACGGCGCTGGCCTCGAGGATGAGGTGGAGGATGGACATGTCCTGGGTGACGTTCATTTCAGTGCTTCCAGCTTGGCATGGAGGTAATCGGGAATCGGTGCGGGGCTCATCGTCGCCATGTTCACGCAGGCAATCTCGACGTTGCCGGTGACCAGAACATCGTCACCGCGACGTGCCCACTGGCGGAAGATCACCCGCACCCGGGTCAGTTTCTCGACTTCGAGCCCGATGCTCAGCGCGTCGTCGAGACGGGCCGGCTTCAGGTATTCGCAACTCGCCTTGCGGGCAACGAAGCCGATACCGGATTCGCTGGCCAGTTGCGCCTGGCCGTAACCGGCGTGCCGCATCCATTCGGTGCGGCAGCGCTCGAAGAAACGCAGGTAATTGGCGTAGTACACGACGCCACCGGCATCCGTATCCTCGTAATAGACGCGGACCGGAATGGAAAAGGCGTTGGCATGGGCAATCTCAGTCATCCCGGGATTTTACCTTGCGCCGCAACAACGATGTGTAACGGCCTGTTTCCTTTTGCCAAATTGGGTGACTGGCTTTCGCTGCCGGGCTACCGCATAATCGCCACATGACCCGGTCCATCCGCATCTTCGATCGCCGCAGCCTGATCCTGCTGCTCGGCCTGCTGCTCAGCAGCGGTTTCTTCGCAACCACACTGTTCGGCTATTTCGTTTCCAAAGAGGCGATCCGCAGCGCCATCATCGGCCAGGACCTGCCGCTGACTTCAAGCAACATCTACTCGGAAATCCAGAAGGATCTGGTCCGGCCGGTGCTGATTTCCTCGACCATGGCCCACGACACCTTCCTGCGCGACTGGGTCCTGCGCGGCGAAAACGAAGTCAGCGAGATGTCGCGCTACCTAGCCGAAATCAGGCAGCGCCACGGCGCCTTCAGCAGTTTCTTCGTTTCCGACTACAGCAGCAATTACTACACCGGCGAAGGCATACTCAAGCAGGTGCGCGAGGACGAGCCGCGCGACGCCTGGTATTACCGGGTGCGCAAGTTGCACGACGATTACGAGATCAACGTCGACCCCGATCTCGCCAACCGCGACGCACTGACCATCTTCATCAACTACCGGGTCTTCGATTTCGACCAGCGCTACATCGGCGCCACCGGCATCGGCCTGACCGTGGACTCGGTGCGCCGGCTGATCCGCGACTACCAGGCGCGCTTCCAGCGCACCATCTATTTCACCGACGCCACCGGCAAGGTTGTCGTCCACGGTGGCGAAACCGCCCCGGACTTGCGCCAGCGCCCCGGACTGGCGCAACAGCTCGAACGCATCCTGCTCGAGCGCACCGGCTTCTACCAGTTCGAGGACGGCGGCGACAACCACATCCTCAACGTCAATTACCTGCCCGAGCTGAAGTGGTACCTGTTCGTCGAACAGAACGAGGATGTCGCGCTCGCCGGCATCCGCAAGACCCTCTACGTCAATCTGGTGATCAGCATGGTGGTGACGCTGATCGTCACCTTCCTCGCCTACCTGACGCTGGGCAGCTACCAGTCGCGGATCGAGAAGATGGCATCGACCGACAAGCTGACCGGCCTGCTCAACCGCCACG
>DKNF01000132.1 GCA_002470165.1 Betaproteobacteria bacterium UBA7395
TTGTTCAGCGCCTTGAAGCCGTCGAAGCTGACGGTGATGTCTTCGAGGTAGAGCGCGACGCCGTGCGACAGGTCCAGTTCGCCGGTGACGACATGGCCGAGCTGGGTGGCGCTGTCGCCGCCGTCCGGCTGATCGATGAGGGCTGCTTGGGCGTTCATGCCTGGGCTCCTTGTTTCTTGCTGATGATTTTCTTCCACAGACCGACCAGGCCTTGCGGCAGCATCAGCGTGACGACGATGAACAGCAGGCCGAGGAAGAACAGCCAGTATTCGGGGAAGGACACGGTGAACCAGCTCTTGGCGAGGTTGACCGTGAAGGCGCCGATGACCGGGCCGATCAGCGTGCCGCGCCCGCCGACGGCGACCCAGATGGCGATTTCGATGGAGTTGGCGGCGCTCATTTCCGACGGGTTGATGATGCCGACCTGCGGCACGTAGAGTGCGCCGGCGATGCCGCACAGCACGGCCGAGATGACCCAGATGGTCAGCTTGTACCAGAGCGGGTTGTAGCCGATGAACATGACGCGGGATTCGGCGTCGCGGATGGCGGTGAGCACGCGGCCGAACTTCGACTTGACCAGCCAGGCGGCGAAGACCAGCGTCGCAGCAAGCGCGATGGCGGTCAGTCCGAACAGCACCAGCCGGGTTTCCGGGGCGGTGATCGAATAGCCGAGGATGCGCTTGAAGTCGGTGAAGCCGTTGTTGCCGCCGAAGCCGGTTTCGTTGCGGAAGAACAGCAGCATTGCGGCGTAGGTCAGCGCCTGGGTGATGATCGAGAAATAGACGCCCTTGATCCGCGAGCGGAAGGCGAAGTAGCCGAAGACGAAGGCGACCACGGCCGGTACCGCGAGGACCAGGAAGGCAGCCCAGCCAAAACTGTCGGTGCCGAGCCAGAACCACGGCAGCTCCTTCCAGTCGAGGAAGACCATGAAGTCGGGCAGGTCGGCACCGTAGCTGCCGTCGCGGCCGATCTGGCGCATCAGGTACATGCCGAAGGCGTAGCCGCCGAGGGCGAAGAACAGCCCGTGGCCGAGCGACAGGATGCCGCCGTAGCCCCAGATCAGGTCCATCGCCACGGCAACCAGCGCGTAGCACATGATCTTGCCGATCAGCGTGATCGCGTAGGTCGACACATGGAAGACGCTGTCCTGCGGTACTGCCAGGTGCAGCACCGGGACGACGACCAGCGCCAGGGCGAGGAAGACGCCGAGCGCGATCCAGGCCTTGCGGTCGAGCGCGGCGAAAACGCGCAGGGTCAGCGGCACGCGGCCGGTCGCGGGGAGCGGGAGGGCGGAAGTAATGGCAGACATGCGTCGCTCCTTACTGGTCGGCGAAGCGGCCCTTCAAGGCAAAGATGCCCTGCGGACGCTTCTGGATGAAGATGATGATGGCGACGAGGATCATGATCTTGGCGATCACCGCGCCGGCCCAGCCTTCGAGCAGCTTGGAGAAGATGCCCAGGCCAAGTGCCGCCCAGACGGCACCGGCGAGCTGACCGACGCCGCCGACGACGACGACCATGAAGGAATCGACGATGTAGCCCTGGCCCATGTCGGGGCCGACGTTGGAAATCTGCGACAGGGCGACACCACCCAGGCCGGCGATACCTGCACCGAGCGCAAAGGCCATGGTGTCGATGCGCGCCGTCGGCACGCCGACGCAGCCGGCCATCGGGCGGTTCTGGGTGACGGCGCGGACGAACATGCCGAGCCGGGTCTTGTTCATCAGCACCCACACCAGGAACAGCACGAACAGGGCGAAGCCGATGATGATCACGCGGTTCCACGGCAGGATCAGGTTGGGCAACAGTTCGACGCCACCCGACATCCAGCTCGGATTGGCGACCTCGACGTTCTGCGCGCCGAAGATCACGCGCGCCGCTTGAATCAGGATCAGCGACAGGCCCCAGGTGGCGAGCAGGGTTTCCAGCGTACGGCCGTACAGCCAGCGGATCACCGTGCGTTCCATCAGCACGCCGACCGCGGCGGCGGTGAAGAAGGCGACCGGAATCGCCGCCGGCAGATACCAGTCGATCAGCTCCGGAAAATGCGTGCGGAACAGGCTCTGCGTCACGTAGGCGGTGTAGGCGCCGATCATCAGCAGTTCGCCGTGGGCCATGTTGATGATGCCCATGACGCCGTAGGTGATGGCCAGGCCGAGCGCGGCCAGCAGCAGGATGGAACCGAGCGACAGGCCGGAGAAGACGGCGGCCAGGGTATCGCCCCAGGCCAGGCTGCGTTCGATGGCCTTGAGCGCCTGGCTGGCCGCTTCGCGTACCGACTTGTCGGCCTCATTGGCCGGATCGGTCAGCGGCAGCAGCAGGCTGCGCACCGCCGGCGTCTTGACTTCGGCGAGTGCCGCCACGGCGGCAAGGCGGACGGCCGGGTCGGCATCCTGAAGAGTGGCCTTGGCGTGGGCCGTGGTCAGCAGTTCAAGGATCTGCGGGTCGCTCTCGCTGGCTTTGGCCTTGGCCAGCACCGGCGCCAGTTCGGCGCCGACATTGCTCTGCAGTTCGCGGGCGGCGCTCAGGCGCTGGCTGCGGTCCTCGTCGAACAGCCTGAGCGCGGCCAGCGCGTTGGCCAGTTCGCCGCGCAGGCGGTTGTTGACCGTGATCGTGTCGGCGCCTTCGGGCAGTTCGGCGGCTTCGCCGCTGAAGGCGTCGAACGTGTTCTCGCCGTCGAAGACGAACAGCTTGTCATCGAGCGCGTACAGGCTGTCGTCGGCCATTGCCTGCAGGATTTTTGCCGTGCCGGGTTCGGCATCGGTGGCCAGTTGCTGGATGGCGGCGATCTTGTCGGAATTGTCGTCGGCAGCCAGCTGACGCAGCAGCGCCGGATCCGGCGCGGCCAGGGCACTCAGGCCGAAGGCCCAGAGCAGCAGGGATAACAGGGTTTTTTTCATCGGGTCCGTCCGCAATTTGTGCAGTGCAGCGACAGATTACGGAGCGTGCCCCCGACGGGGAATACGATGAATTGCGTAGGGCCGGCGGCGGACCGCCGGCCCGGTCGATCAGCGCTGGCGGGTCTGGCGCAGCGAGAGGATCACCGAGGTGCCGATGATTGCAGCAACGACGCCGAGCGAGAACAAGACGGGGATCTTGTAGATGTCGATCAACAGCATCTTGGCGCCGATGAAGATGAGTACCATCGACAGGCCGTATTTCAACAGCGCGAAGCGGTCGGCCATGTCGGCGAGCAGGAAGTACATGGCGCGGAGGCCGAGGATGGCGAAGATGTTGGAAGTCAGCACGATGAACGGGTCGGTGGTGATCGCGAAGATCGCCGGGATCGAATCCACCGCGAAGATGATGTCGGAGAACTCGACCAGCACCAGCACCAGGAACAGGGGGGTGACGTAGCGCACCAGCTTGCCGCCTTCCTCGCGATACACCACGAAGCGCTCGCCTTCGAGCTGATTGGTGACCTTCATGTGGCCGCGAATCCAGCGCAGGATGGGATTGGTCTCGAGATCGGGTTCCTGGTCGGCGAACCACCACATCTTGATCCCGGTGACCAGCAGGAAGGCACCAAAGACGTAGAGCAGCCAGTGGAACTGCGCCACCAGCCAGACGCCGGCGAAGATCATCCCGGTACGCAGGACGATGGCGCCCAGGACGCCGTAGATCAGCACCCGTTTCTGCAACTCCATGGGAATGGCGAAGAAATTGAACAGCATCAGCCAGACGAACAGGTTGTCCACGGCCAGTGATTTCTCGATCAGGTAGCCGGTGACGAATTCCAGCGCCTTCTGGTTGGCCATCGCACGGCCGGCGGTCTCGTCGAGATAGGCCCACAAGCCCAGGGCAAAGAGCATCGAGACGGTGATCCAGATCAGCGTCCAGGTGCCGGCTTCGCGGACCGAGACGCGGTGCTGTTTGCCGCCGCCAACGACGAACAGGTCGATGGCCAGCATCGTCAGCACAATGCCGAAAAACGTGGCCCACAGGCCCCAGCTACCTACAGTTTCCAAAGTGTTCCCCGACGATGAGCGGTGGCCGGGCGGCTACCGAAAAATGCCGTCGACAATAGGCGGTGGGTCGGGGCCGGTCAATGCGCCGGGCCTCGGAAAAGCCGAGGGATGATTCCGCTAAAACCGCAACCGTTGCGCCGCTCAGTGCTTGCTGCGCCACTTGGCCCAGAGGTGGTGCAGGCCGACCAGCAGCAGGCCGACGACGACGCCGATGGCGATGTCGGCGAGCAGCGCCAGCGCCCAGTGGCCGATCTCGAGATGGAGCAGGTGGCCGAGGATGCCGCCGGCGACGGCGAACATCGCGACCATGCCGACCGGACCGAGCACCTTCAGGATGAGCGGTGCCGCGTTGGCCATTGCCAGGCCGAGGCGGCGGCGCCAGCCTTCGCCTTTACGGGCGAGCGCCAGTCCCATGTCGTCGAGCCGGATGATCAGGCCGATCAGGCCATAGACGCCGACCGTCATCACCACGCCGACCAGCGCGAGCACGGCGATCTTGTAGCCGAGTGGGGCGTCGCCGGTGGCGGCGAGCGAGATCACCAGCATCTCGAAGCTGAGCACGATGTCGGTCTTGATGGCACCTCGGACCTTTTCGTCCTCGGTCATCGGCGCCGCTTCGGCAGCCCTGTCGCTGTCATCGTGGAAATACTCGAACAGGCCCTCGCCGCCCTCGAAGGCGAGGTAGAGCGCGCCCAGGGTCAGGGCGATGGTGATTGCCGGCGGCAGGAAGTAGCCGACGACCAGCAGCAATGCCGCCAGCCACACCTTGTTCACCGCACTGCCCTTGGTGATCCGCCACAGGGCGGGCAGTTCCCGGTTGGGCGAGACGCCGGCGACCTGGCCGGCGCCGACCGCCAGATCGTCGCCAGCGACGCCA
>DKNF01000096.1 GCA_002470165.1 Betaproteobacteria bacterium UBA7395
CATCAGGATCAGGTCGTAGGCGGTTGCTGACGCCATCTGCAGTGCCTTCTGGCCGTCTTCGGCGCAGTCGACCCGCAGGCCGATTTCGTCGAGCAGCATCTGCGTGATTTCCCGGTTGATCGGCTCGTCCTCGGCCAGCAACAGGCGGATGTTCCGGTTGCGCAGGTCTTGCGGGGGCGCCGGCGATGGCTCGTTCGAAAGCTCGTTGCCGGCGGTCTGTCCACGCTTCAGGCGGGCGGTGAACCAGAAGGTGCTGCCCTGGCCGGGGATGCTGTCGGCACCGACCTGGCCGTCCATCAGTTCCGCCAGCTTGCGGGTGATCGCCAGACCGAGGCCGGTTCCGCCGTACTTGCGGGTGGTCGAGTTGTCGGCTTGTTCGAAAGCCGAGAACAGGCGTTCCAGCGCTTCGGGCTCGATGCCGATGCCGGTATCGGCGACAGAAAAACGCAGCAGCACGGAATTGCCGGCGTCTTCGAGTACCTCTGCCGACAGCTTGATGCTGCCGTGTTCGGTGAACTTCAGGGCATTGCCGGCATAGTTGAGCAGCGCCTGTTGCAGACGGATCGGGTCGCCGGTCAGCGGGTCGGGCAGTGGCGGCACATTGACGATCAGGCGGATGTTCTTGCTTTCCGCTTTCGGCTGCAGCATCGAGACAATGTTGCCGAACAGCGCGGCGATATTCACCGAGGTGCTTTCCAGCGTGAATTTCCCGGCTTCGATCTTGGACAGGTCGAGTACGGTATTGATGATGTTGAGCAGGTGGGTGCTTGCCGACTCCAGTTTGTCGAGGCGTTCCCGCTGCTCGTCGGTCAGGCCGGCGCGGCGGATGAGGTGGGCCATGCCGGTGATGGCGTTGAGCGGGGTGCGGATTTCGTGGCTCATGTTGGCCAGGAACACGCTTTTCGCGACATTCGCGCTCTCCGCGGCTTCCTTGGCAATTTCCAGTTCCTCGGTGCGCCGCGCCACCAGTTCTTCCAGGTGCTGGCGGTAGTGCGCCAGTTCGGCTTCGGTGCGACGGCTTTCGGTAATGTCGCGGGCGATGACCATCAGCGCCAGGCGGCTGCCATCCCTGGCCATGAGCGGAAACTTGCGGACTTCGCAGATGCGCTGCGGTTGATTGTCCGCATTCAGGTATTCGATGCTGCAGGAAATGTCGCCGGCGCCCCAGGCCGCCTCGTCGGTGCTCGCCGCCTGTTCGTGGAATTTCCGGAAGGCCGGGCGTTCGCGAGCCAGTTCGCGGTTGGTCTTGCCCAGCCAGGGAAAGCCGTGCAGTGCCAGGATGTCTTCAGCGGCATGGTTGATCTGCTGCCAGCGGTTGTTGCCGTCCTTGAGCACGACGGCGTCGGGCAGGGCATCGATGAAGCTGGCCAGACGGGCGTTGCTGTCGCGCAGCGCGGCATGGGCGTTGTCGATATCGGTGATGTCGCGGAAGGCAACGACCGAGCCGCAATGGCGACCGTCGCGCCACAAGGGATTGACCGTCAGGATGACCGGGAAACCGCTGCCGTCCTTGCGCCAGAACCAGTCGTTGCCGCTGCGCAGCAAGCCGTCGCTGACGGTCTTGTGCACCGGGCAGTCGTGGGCCGGATAGATGCTGCCGTCGGCATGGTGATGGTGGAACAGTGCGTGGGTGTCGGCGTTGAGGATTTCCTCGGCGGCATAGCCGAGCAGTTCGCAGGCGGCCGGGTTGACGAAGATGCAGCGGTGCGCCTCATCAAGCCCGAAAACGCCTTCGCCGAGCGCTTCGAGTATCGATTGCTGGCGGGTCAGATGGGCGGCCAGTTCCTCGATGCGGGTTTCGACGGCACTGGCCATGACGGCGAAATTCTGGCTCAGTTCGCCGATTTCGTCGGTGACCGTCGCCGGCAGCGGTGCCCGGTAATCGCCGGCGGCAATCCGGCTGCTGGCGGCGGCCAGCATGGCCAGGTGGCGGGTCAGCCAGTAACCGGCCGCGGCCAGCACCAGCGTCGTCAGCAGGATGCCGACGATGGCGATCAGCGAGCCTTGCCAGAGCAGTTCGCGGCGGGCTTCGTTGAGGAATTTCAGGGACAGGCCGTACTGCAGGTCGCCGTAATGCTGGCCGTAAATTTCGATGGGAAAGCGCGCGTGAATCAGGTCGTTGCCCTGTCGGCCGGGGGGCGGCAGAGCATCGCTTTCCGGCCAGCGGCTGCTGGCCAGGCGGTGGCCTTCCGGGTCGGTGAGCACCAGGTAGTCGATGTCCTCGTTCTGTTGCCAGCCATCGAGAATGTCGCGCAACGTGGCGTAATCGCGGGTCGCCAGCGGGACCACCACGGCGACACGGTAGGCTTGCTGGATGGCTTCCTGATGGCGAAGCGTCTGCGTGTTGAGCCGGTCGTCGATCAGGCGCAGGCCGTTGGCGATCAGCACCGCGAGGACCAGCAATTCGATGGCCAGTGCGGCGAGGAGGAGGCGGAAGCGCAAACTGCGGGTGAATGCCGGAAGCTGCAAGCGGATTACCTCATCATCTGCCGGGTTGGTTCGATGAAGTCCTGCAGGCTGTCGAGGTCTTCTTGCGAGACCGGGACATAGGCCTTGTAGCCGGTTTCGATGAAGAAGGCCTTGCCTTCCGGCGTGTCCGGGAATGCTGCGATGGCGAGCCGGATGCGCTCGATGTCGGCATTGCCCAGGCGCCGGTTGACCAGGGTCATGACGTGGGGGACGCTGATGTCGCTGGTCAGCAGCCGGGTGCGGGAGCGGACATCCTCGGGAATCTGACGCAGCGGCGTGTGCGTGGTGATTGCCGCGTCGGCCGTGCCGGCGACGACGGCGGCGACGGCGGCACCGTGCGAACTGTACTCGACGACGCGGAAATCGCGATTGAGGACGAAACCCTTGTCCTGCAGCCACTTGATGCCGCCGATGGAGGAAATCGATAGACGGCTGGAGAGGGCGATGGTCTTGCCGCGCAGCGCTTCCGCGGCGTTGATCGGTCCATCCTGGCGGACCACGAAAACCGGTTGCAGGTCGATCGCGTAGCGGAACAACAGCAGCATTTCCCGATTGGCGGCCATCGCTCCGAAATGCGGTCCGGTGATGGCCAGGTCGAAGTCGCCGGCAAGCAACTGGTTGACGTGCGTGAAGTAGTCGGGCGAGGTGTAGACCACGACCTTTCTGCCCAGTTTGCGTTCGAGGTGGGCGGTCAGCGGCTGGTGCGCCTTGATCAGGGCCAGCGGACTGTTGAAGGGCATGATGCCCAGCTTCAGCGGGGGGGCTTCGCCGGCACCGACGGAGGTCGCCATTCCCAGGCTGGACAGGGCGGCAATGCGCAGTAAGCCGGCAAGTCGAGACAGTAGGGTCATGATATCCCTGAAGCGGCTGCGGGAATGCAGCGCCCGAATTGTCACCCAGAAGCCCGGTGGCGGCAACTTCTTGAGACAGTGTTGCCGCTTAGTCCTGGTGCGCAGCCCAGCGGCGCCGGTAGTGCGCCGGCGCCATTCCGGTCCACTCGACGCAGGCACGATAGAAGGCCGACGTGTCGTTGTAGCCGAGATCGGCGGCGATGCGGGCGACCGGGTCGCGGGTCTTGACCAGCCGGGCCAGCGCCATGTCGCGGCGGAGCGCATCCTTGATGCTGCGGAAACTCGAACCTTCCTCTTCGAGCCGGCGGTGAACCGTTCTCGGCGACAGGTGCAACCGGGCGGCCACGTCGTCGAGTGCCAACGGCGCTGGCATGGCGGCGCGCAACAGGTCGCGCACGCGGATGACCATTTCACGGTCGCGCCGGTAGAGCGTGGTGATCTTGCCCGGGGCGCCGTCGAGAAAGGTGTTGAGCGCCGCTTCGTCGCGGCGTAGCGGCAGTTCCAGCAGGTTGGCGTTGAAGCTGGCGATCAGGCTGCCCTTGCCGCCGGGCAAGGTTGGTGCGAAGCGTGAGTCCTCGGTGAAGATCAGCGCGTAGTCGGCGGCATGCGCCGGCCGGCGATAGGGGAATATCACATGGTCGAGCGCCAGGCCGCGGCCGGCCAGCCAGCACGACAGGCCATGCAGCAGGCGCAGCAGCCATTCGAAGGCGAAGATCCGGCCGGGGTCGTCGCATGCCTCGGCCAGCCGGCGTGTTTCGCCGATGACCAGTTCCGCCTGGCCGTGAGCGCGGCGTACGGATACGGCGAGATCGGGCAGGGCGATGCGCAGGAAGCGGCTGGCCCGGTGCAGCGCTTCGGCCAGTGTCGGGGCGCTGAGGCAGGCACGGCAGAGAAATTCGAAACTGCCGCAGCGCATCGGTTGCGAGAACAGGCCGAAGCCTTCGTCGTCGAATTCGTGGTTGATCAGGTTGTACAGGGCCGCGTACCGTTCAATGGGGATACGGCTGGCGGTGTCTGCAATATCGATGTCCGTGGCTTGCAGGAGCGGGCCAGGGTCGATGCCGCGCCGCGCCAGGCCGGACAGCATGCCGGTAACAAAGCCCATTGCAACAGAGGCTTGCTTGCGGTTGGCGGGGGCGGAATTGTTGCGATGCAGCATCGTGGCCGGTTTCGGGTGGTCTGAAACATAGACTAACATCTTGGCGGAATTTGCACGATAGGCGTCAATCCCCACAATGGTGCGATGGGCAAAGCGGCCTAAGATGGATGCCTTTCCATCTGCACTGTCGAGGTTGATGTCATGACCGATCTATCCGTCGCCAAGAAACTCGTTCCCTACAAGCCGAAGAACAAGGTCCGTTTCGTCACCGCCGCCTCGCTGTTCGACGGTCACGATGCGTCGATCAACATCATGCGCCGCATCCTGCAGTCGACCGGTTCCGAAGTCATCCACCTCGGCCACAACCGCTCGGTGCAGGAGATCGTCAATGCCGCGCTGCAGGAAGACGCGCAGGGCATCTGCATCACCTCCTACCAGGGCGGTCACGTCGAGTTCTTCAAGTACATGATCGACCTGCTCAAGGCCAACGGCGGCGAGCACATCAAGGTCTTCGGCGGCGGCGGTGGTGTCATCGTGCCGTCCGAGATCAAGGAACTGCACGCCTACGGCGTGACCCGCATCTACGCGCCGGAAGACGGCGTGCAGATGGGCCTGCAGGGCATGATCAACGAAGTCGTCGAGAAATCGGACTACGACGTCGCCGACCAGGGCGTACCGAGCGCCGAGCAGGTCGTTGCCGGCCTGAAGGGGGGCGACCGCCGTCTGCTGGCGCGCGTCATCACGCTGCTCGAGAACGGCTCGGCACCGCAACTCAAGGAGCCGCTGCTCAAGGCGGCGGCCGAACTGAGCACGCCGGTGCTCGGCATCACCGGCACCGGCGGCGCCGGCAAGTCGTCGCTGACCGACGAGTTGGTCCGCCGCTTCCGCCTCGATCAGGGCGACAGCGTGAACATCGGCATCGTCTCCATCGACCCGTCGCGCAAGCGTACCGGCGGCGCGCTGCTCGGCGACCGCATCCGGATGAACGCCATCGAACATCCGGCCATCTTCATGCGCTCGCTGGCCACCCGCGACACCGGCAGCGAAATCTCGGTCGCACTGCCCGAGGTCATCGCCGCCTGCAAGCTGGCCGGCTTCGATCTGGTCGTCGTCGAGACTTCCGGTATCGGTCAGGGCAATGCTGCCATCGTCCCCTTCGTCGACCTGTCGCTGTACGTGATGACGCCGGAGTTCGGTGCCGCCTCGCAGTTGGAGAAGATCGACATGCTCGACTTCGCCGACTTCGTCGCGATCAACAAGTTCGACCGTAAAGGCGCCGAGGACGCGCTGCGCGACGTGCGCAAGCAATACCAGCGCAACCGCGAACTGTGGACGACGCCGACCGAGGACATGCCGGTGTTCGGGACCATGGCCGCCCGTTTCAACGACGACGGCGTCACCGCCCTCTACCAGGCGCTGGTTCCGGCGCTGACCGAGAAGGGCCTGAAGCTGAAGCCGGGTTCGCTGCCGCTGGTCACCGTCAAGCAGTCGTCGGCCAGCCGCGCCATCGTGCCGACCGCCCGCGTTCGCTATCTGGCCGAGATCGCCGATGCGGTGCGCGGTTATCACAAACATGTCGACGAACAGGTCAAGATCGCCCGCGAGCGCCAGTCGCTGCGCATCGCCAGGAACGTGTTCGCCGGCTGCGACAAGAATGTCGCCGACTTTGACGAACTGCAGGCGTTCAAGGACAGCCAGCAGGATCCGAAGGCGAAGAAGCTGCTCGACATGTGGCCGCAGACCGTCGAGGCCTATAGCGGCGACGAATACGTGGTCAAGATCCGCGACAAGGAAATCCGCACCAAGCTGACTTCCGAATCGCTTTCCGGCACCAAGATCCGCAAGGTCATCCTGCCGAAATACACCGACGACGGCGAGATCCTGCGCTTCCTGATGAAGGAAAACGTTCCCGGTTCCTTCCCCTACACCGCCGGCGTCTTCGCCTTCAAGCGCGAGGGTGAGGACCCGACCCGGATGTTCGCCGGCGAAGGCGACGCCTTCCGCACCAACCGCCGCTTCAAGAAGGTGTCGGAAGGCATGCCGGCGCACCGGCTGTCGACGGCCTTCGACTCGGTCACGCTGTACGGTTGCGACCCCGACGAGCGTCCGGACATCTACGGCAAGATCGGCAATTCCGGCGTGTCGATCGCCACGCTCGACGACATGAAGGTGCT
>DKNF01000255.1 GCA_002470165.1 Betaproteobacteria bacterium UBA7395
AGGCGCGCCAGCAGTTCGCGGCTTTCGCCCAGCGTTGCCGGCGAATCGTGGTTGCCGCCGAGCAGCAGCAGCGCGACGCCCGCCTCGTGCAGGCGCACGACCAACTGGCTGTACAGCTCGCGGGCGTAACTCGGCGGCGTGCCAGTGTCGAAGATGTCGCCGACGATCAGCACCGCGTCGACACTGTGTTCCGCCACCTGTTCGAGCAGCCAGGCGATCAGCGCCTGATGCTCGGCCTGCCGGCTTTTACCCATGAAATGCTGGCCGAGGTGCCAGTCGGAGGTGTGGAGGAGGCGCATGCGGATTGATGGATGCAAGGACAAATCCATGTCTTGACCGAGATCAATGCAGGGGTTTGCCATTGGAATAGGGTAAAGGCGAAGTTTGCTCTAGGTCGAAGCTTCTATCGCGGGAGGTCGTCATGATACGTTCAACAGCGGGAACAGGCATCCTTGTCCTGTGTTTGTCGATCGTTGGCTTGCAAGGATGCGGCGGGTCTGCGATGGCGCCGGCAGCCAAATCCACCCAGGCTAGACCGGCGGCAGTGATCAACAGTTCGGAGCGTACGAACGAGTTGAAAAGGGAAATCTCCCGACTGCAACAGGAAGAGCAGTGGGTGCAGGATCAAATAAACCAGACGGTGCTGGAGATGCAGGGACCGAAGCTGATTGGCCCAAGTACCCGGGATACGGTCGATCTGGCGGATGTCGGCAGGAACTCGGCAGACATGACTGCGCAGTACGAATACAAGAACCGGATCAAGAATCAGCGAATCGCCATGGAGCGCGAGTTGACTCAGATCGAGCAGCAATCTCTGGCCGGCAGCGGCGGAGGTGGCGGCGGCGGTGGCTCGCATTAGGAGTCAATCGTGAATCGGCGTGATTTTCTGCGCAGCAGCCTGATCGTGCCAATCGCCGGCTTGCCGGGTGCTGCCTTGGCGGTGGGGGAGCGGCGCAGGCCGGGAAGGGTATTCGTCCCTGGCTACGAACCCGGACTGGCTTGGGCCAATGGCTTGCCACTACTTCAGCATCCGGTGCTGGCGCGGGCACTTCTGGGGAAAAGCCCGGTAACAGGCCCGGCCCGACTACTGACCCGGGTGTCGCCGACGGGCGATCTGCTGCAAGCTGTTTTTCCGGTGCAAGGGCACGATGTAAAGATATCTCCGGATGGTAGGGTGGGGGTCTATTGCGGTTTTGAGGCTGGAGACCATGTTGCCTTCGATCCCGAGACACTGGATTTGCTGGCAATTGCGCCATCGCTCGATATCGGCTGGCGCGGCGGCGGTCATGCGGCATTTGCGGCCGACGGTCATGTGCTGTTATCCGAGCGGGCGCCGCGTGCCGCTTTGAATGGCGATGCGCCAGCGGTCCGGTATGGCCGGGTCTCCATCCGCGATCCCCGGACGCTTGCAATTGTCGACAGTTATTCCTCCTTCGGCATCGACCCGCACGATCTCTGCTTTCTTGAAGGTGGACGGGAATTGGCGGTGGCGAACTATGGTTCTTTGCCAAGGGACGGACAGTCCGGTCTCGGAGTGCCCAGGCATGTCGTCGAGGCCTGTATTGCCGTGATTGATGTCGCCAGTGGGCGTCTTCTCGAGAAATTCGGTGGGGCCAGTGCACATGCTGAACTCCGTCATCTGGCTGCTGGTGGTAATCGGGTATCGGCAATCCAGGCCCTGCTCGGGGACGAAGCGGCGTTGATGTCGGCGCTCGCGGATGAGGCTGTCGCGTATCCCAAAGACATTACCGCCGAAGAGGGTGTGCATTACCTGCCGGTACCGCCGCTGCTGTTCGCCCGCAGTGAGCCGCCGGTTGTCGTGGGGCGCGATGCCGAAAGAAAGATGCGCCATGGTCTGTCCATCGTCTTCGACCCGGCGCACCGTCAGTTCATCGCGACTTTCCCCAGCAGTCATGCCGTCTTCGCTTTCGACGCCGGCGATGGCCGTGTGGTGGGCGGTGGGGACACGCGCCGCCATGGCTTGAATCACCCCAGCGGCATTGCGCTGCTGGAGGACGGACGGCACTACGTGGTGACCGGCTACATGGAGGGGCTTCATGTCTATGAGCTTGGCAGTCACCGGTTGGTGCCCGAGGCTGTCTCGTACCCGGTTTTTTTTGGACACAGTCATATAGCAGTCGGCTGAAACATCTCTTAGGGGAATCGTTATGAACACGAAACCATCCGTTCGCCTGCTCTGGGTCATCTCCCTTGTCTCCCTGACATCGGGGTGCGCCGTCGTCGATCATGTCAAGGCGGACATGGCGACCTTGCGGGCCGAAGAAGCCTACAGCCAGAAACAGTTCGAGGCGGCGGCGCAGTCCTATCAGGAGGCCGACGCCGCCGGTGGCGCCTATGGGCAGATGATGCTCGGACGCATGTATGTGCGGGGTGTCGGCGTGCGCAAGGATGTTGTTGAAGGAAGGCGCTTGATCACCAAGGCAGCAGATGCCGGCTATGCCCCGGCGCACAACATGCTCGGTCTCTGGCTCTGGCAAGGGGGAGACGGCGTGCGCGCCGACCGGAGCAAGGCGGTTGAGCACTTCCGCAAGTCAGCCGAACTCAAGGACGAGTTTGCTGCGTTCATGATGGGTGTTGCCTACGCCCGCGGCCAGGGTGTTCCGGCCAATGCGGAGGAGGCCATGCGCTGGTTTCAAGAAGCCGAGAAGCGCGGTTTTGACGTTGATCGGCGTTTGCTGACTGAGGAAGGTCTGGCGGGCTACATGCGTCGATTTGCGGGCGCTGCCGCCAGAAATGACAGCCAGCGTGTCCTGGTGCGTCAGATTCAGGAAGCCTTGCAGCAACGGGGCTACGACCCTGGTCCGGTGGATGGGCTTTATGGCGCAAAGACTCGTAAGGCCATTGAGGATTTTCAACGGGCCAGTGGCAAGACTGTCGATGGCAAGGCCGATCGCTCTGTTCTGGATGCCCTGAAAACCAGCCGGTGATTTACCGGGTCAGGTCCCGCAGAAAGTCTGGTAGCTGGCGGTGATTTCCGGCGCCGCCGGTTCGGTGTAGCGGCGGTCGGCGTCGCGTTCGTCGAAGGGCGCGCGCAGTGCGGCGAGCAGGGCGTCGAAGGGGGCCAGATCGTTGCGGTCCGCGGCGGCCTCGAGGGCGTTTTCGACCTGGTGGTTGCGGGCGATCAGCCAGGGGTTGGCGCGCTTCATGGTCGCCAGCAGGGCGGCATCGCGTTGCGGCTGGCGGGCTTGCCAGCGTTGCTGCCAGGCGACGGCGTCCGGGTCGTCGGCGAACAGCCGGGCGAGTGTCTGCGGGCGGCCGTCGGCGAAGTCGTAAAGGGCGCGGAAGCTGTTGGTGAAGTCGTGGCGACCGCGTTGCAGCAGGGTCAGGAAATCGTCGGCCAGGGCGAGGTCGGTTTCGGCGTCTCCGTTGTCGTCGAGGCCGAGCTTGGCGCGCATCACTGTCAGCCAGCAGGCGGCATGGCGTTCGGGGAAGGCTTCGATCACCGCGGTGGCGGTGGCAATCGCGCGGTCCGTGTCGGTGTCGATCAGCGGCAGCAAGGTTTCGGCCAGGCGGGCGAGGTTCCACTGGGCAATCGATGCCTGGCGGCCGTAAGCGTAGCGGCCCTGGCTGTCGATCGAGCTGAACACGGTGCGCGGGTGGTAGCTTTCGAGGAAGGCGCAGGGGCCGTAGTCGATGGTTTCGCCGGAGATGGTCATGTTGTCGGTGTTCATCACGCCGTGGATGAAGCCGACGCCGAGCCAGCGGGCGACCAGTTCGGCCTGGTGGCCAGCGACGGCGTCGAGCAGTGCCAGGTAGCGATCTTCGCGGCCGGCCAGTTGCGGGTCGTGGCGGGCGATGGCGTAGTCGGCGAGCTGCTGCACGGCGGCCGGGCCGTGATGCACGGCGACGAACTCGAAAGTGCCAACACGCAGGTGGCTGGCAGCAATGCGGGTGAGCACGGCG
>DKNF01000139.1 GCA_002470165.1 Betaproteobacteria bacterium UBA7395
TGCTGCCGAGGCTGGACGAGCCGGCGGCCGCTGCCGATATCCGCGGCTTCCTGCGGCGCTTTGCCTCCGACACGGATGTCGCCTTGTAGCGAGCCTGCCAGCGACCCTGCGCGCCAGGCCTGCTCCGGCCCGCAAGGGCCTTCCTTCCCCAATCTTGAGGATCGTAACGCCATGATCCCGGCGGACAAACTGGATGCGCTGCTGACGCGTGTCGCCGAACTGGAATACCGGATGACCCAGAATCCGGACCCGGAGACCTATGTCCGGCTGGCGCGCGACTATGCCGAGCTGGAGCCGCTGGCCGCGCGCATCACCGCGCTGCGCAAGGCGGAGGCGGAACTGGCGGGCGTCGAGGCGATGCTGACCGACCCGGCCGCCGACGCGGAGATGCGCGAACTTGCCGAGATCGAACGGGACGACTTGCGCGAACGCGTCGAGGCCTTGGCGCAGGCGGTGCGCATCGGCTTCCTGCCGAAGGACGTGGCGGACGACCGCAACGTCATTCTCGAGGTGCGGGCCGGAACGGGGGGCGACGAGGCGGCGCTCTTTGCCGGCGATCTCTTCCGCATGTACCAGCGCTATGCCCAGTTGAAGGGATGGAAGGTCGAGATCCTGTCGGCGAGCGAGGGCGAGGTCGGCGGCTTCAAGGAAGTGATTGCGTCCGTTGCCGGCGACCAGGTCTTCGCCCGGCTGAAGTTCGAATCCGGCGTGCACCGGGTGCAGCGGGTGCCGGAGACCGAATCGGGCGGGCGCATCCACACTTCGGCGGCGACGGTGGCGGTGCTGCCGCAGGCCGAGGACGTGGATGTGCAGATCAACGATGCCGATCTGCGGATCGATACGTTCCGCGCCTCCGGCGCCGGCGGCCAGCACGTCAACACCACCGATTCGGCGGTGCGCATCACCCATATGCCGACCGGCATCGTCGTCGCCGTGCAGGACGAGCGCTCGCAGCACAAGAACAAGGCCAAGGCGCTTCAGCTCCTGCGCGCCCGCATCTTCGACGAGGAACGCGCCCGGCTGGCGAGCGAACGGACGGAGGCTCGCCGCCTGCAGGTGGGATCGGGCGACCGGTCGGAGCGCATCCGCACCTACAACTTCCCGCAGGGGCGGATCACCGATCACCGCATCAACCTGACGCTGTACAAGATCGCCGCGATCATGGACGGCGACATGGACGAACTGCTCGGCGCGCTGGCCGCCGAATACCAGGCCGACCTGCTGGCCGAACTGGCCGAGCAGCAATGACGCTGGGCGAGGCGCTGGCCGCGGCGCGGCAGAAGATCGACCGGCTCGATGCCCGCCTGCTGCTCGAATACGCCACCGGTTGCTCCCACGCCGACCTGCTGGCGCGCCCGGAAACTCCGGTGATTGCGCCGGCGTATGCGCAGTTCGCCGAGTGGGTCGAGCGGCGCGCCGCCGGCGAGCCGCTGGCTTACCTGGTTGGTGAAACCGAATTCCGCGGCCGGGTCTTCCAGGTCTCGCCCGAGGTATTGATCCCGCGCCCGGAAACCGAGGTCCTGATCGATCTGGCGGTCGACCGCCTGAAAATGCAGAGAACCGCCCGCGTCGTCGATCTCGGCACCGGTTCCGGGATTGTCGCCATTTCGCTGGCGCTCGAATGTCCGCAGGCGCAGGTGTTTGCTGTCGACCTTTCGCCCGGAGCGCTGGCCGTCGCCCGCAACAACGCCGGCCGACTCGGTGCCCGCGTCGATTTCCGCGAAGGCGACTGGCTGGCGCCGCTGGCCGGCGAACGCTTCGACCTGATCGTTTCCAACCCGCCCTACGTTGCCGACGGCGATCCGCACCTGTGCCGGGACGGCCTCCCCTTCGAGCCGCAGATGGCCTTGAGCGATCTCGAACCGGGCGGCAACGGCCTGGCCTGCATCCGCCGCATCGTCGCCGATGCGCCCGCCTTCCTCAACCCCGGTGGCTGGCTCTTGTTCGAGCACGGCTACGACCAGGGCGAAGCCTGTCGGAACTTATTGACCGGCGCCGGGTTCAAAGGCGCATTCACCCATCCCGACCTCGCCGGCACCGATCGCGTGTCCGGCGGCCAACTGTAATCCTCTGGAGCCAGCATGTCCGACGTTCAGCAACGCATTCACGAAACCGTCACCAACAATCCGGTCGTCCTCTACATGAAGGGCGACGCGCGCTTCCCGCAATGCGGCTTCTCCGCCGCCGTCGTTCAGGTGCTCAAGCTGTGCGGCGTGAACGACTTCGTCACGGTCAACGTGCTCGCCGACGAGGAAATCCGCCAGGGCGTCAAGGAATACGCCAACTGGCCGACCATTCCGCAGCTCTACATCAAGGGCGAATTCATCGGCGGCTGCGACATCGTCAAGGAAATGTACCAGTCCGGCGAACTGCAACCGCTGCTGGCCGACATCGCCAAGCCCTGAGTTTTTGCCTCACCCAGCAAAAAGCCCGCCGACCGGCGGGCTTTTTTTTCGTGAGCCGGGAATCAGACTTCGGCGACCAGGAATTCGATGGTCGGGCCGTCCATGACCACTTCCTTGACCGCGCAATGAGCGATGCTGTCGAGGATGGCGGCCTTCTGCTCGGCGTTGAAATGCTCGGGGAAACGCACGTCGGTCTTGAACTTGGCCAGCGTCAGCGGACCCTTCGGGCCGGCGAAGGGCTTGCAGTCGATGGCGATGCCTTCGGCCGAGATGCCGAGTTCCTTGCACGCCTTCTTGGCATAGACGGCAGCGCAGGCGGCCAGGGTGGCGTAGAAGCCTTCGAGCGGGTTCATCAGGCTGCCGTTGAGGGCGAAACTGGTTTCGTGCTTGCCGGTGCTGACCTTGATCAGCGGGGTGCTGTCGACGACGGTGCTGTACATGCTGTTCTGCCTTCGGTTATTGATGTGTGCTTATATATTAAGTCGCTAATATATGGCGAGGCAACATGATTTTCCGGGAAGGGGGCTGAAAACCTCGGGGGCGATTTATGATTGTGCTTTCGTCTTTCAGAATACAACGCGTTTCATGGATGAAACACAGGCAGTTTTCGACCGGGTGGCCAGGTATTTCGGGCTGCTCTCCGATCCGACGCGCTTGCGGATACTTTCCTGCCTGTGCAACCAGGAGCGTACCGTGGGCGAGATCGTGGACATCATCGGTTTGTCCCAGCCGAACATCTCGCGTCACCTCGGTATCCTGTTCGAGGCCGAGGTGATCGACAAGCGGCGCGCCGGGACCAGCATTTTCTACCGCGTCATCGACCCGGATTTCATGGACATCTGCCGTACGGTCAGCATCCGCGTTGCCAGTTGTGATTTCCCCACCGGCCAGGAGAGCGGGGAAGGCGAGGCCTGAGGCTCGCCTTCCTTTGCCGGTTTTTCAGGCCAGGCGTGCGCGGGCACGGGCCACGGCGGCGCGTACCTGATCCGGCGCGGTGCCGCCGATGTGGTTGCGCGAAGCCAGCGAACCTTCAACCGTCAGTACCGAGAAAACGTCGTTTTCGATCAGCGGCGAGAACTGCTGCAGTTCTTCCAGTGTCAGTTGCGGCAGGTCGACGCCCTTGAACTCGGCGGCCTTGACCGCCAGACCGACGGCTTCGTGGGCGTCGCGGAAGGGCAGGCCCTTCTTGGTCAGGTAGTCGGCGAGGTCGGTGGCGGTGGCGAAGCCCTGGGTCAGCGCGGCCTTCATGTTGTCGGCGCGGACGGTGATGCCGCCGGCCATGTCGGCGAAGATGCGCAGCGTGTCGGTGACGGTGTCGACGGCGTCGAACAGCGGTTCCTTGTCTTCCTGGTTGTCCTTGTTGTAGGCCAGCGGCTGCGCCTTCATCAGCGTCAAGAGGCTCATCAGCTGGCCGTAGACGCGGCCGGTCTTGCCGCGCGCCAGTTCCGGTACGTCCGGATTCTTCTTCTGCGGCATGATCGAGGAGCCGGTGCAGAAGCGGTCGGCGATCTGGATGAAGCCGACGCGCGGGCTCATCCACATCACCAGTTCTTCGGACAGGCGGCTGATGTGCATCATCAGCAGCGCGCAGGCCGAGGTGAATTCGATGGCGAAGTCGCGATCCGAGACGGCATCGAGCGAGTTCTCGCAGACGCCCTCGAAGCCCAGTTGCTCGGCGACGAATTCACGGTCGATCGGGTAGGTGGTGCCGGCCAGCGCGGCTGAGCCGAGCGGCAGGCGGGCGACGCGCTTGCGGCAGTCGGCGAAGCGTTCGCTGTCGCGGCCGAACATCTCGAAATAGGCCAGCATGTGGTGGCCGAAGGTCACCGGCTGGGCAACCTGCAGGTGGGTGAAGCCGGGCATCGGCGTTGCCGCTTCCTTCTCGGCCAGGTCAACCAGCGCGCTGCGGAAAGCCTTCAACAGCATCTGGATGTCGTCGATGGCGTCGCGCAGGTAGAGGCGGATGTCGGTTGCCACCTGGTCGTTGCGCGAGCGGCCGGTATGCAGGCGTTTGCCCGCGTCGCCGACGAGGGCGGTGAGGCGCTTCTCGATGTTCAGGTGCACATCTTCCAGGTCGAGCGACCATTCGAACTTGCCCGATTCGATCTCTTCGGTGACGATGGCCATGCCGCGCTCGATGTCGGCCAGGTCGGCGGCGGCGATAATGCCCTGTTTGGCGAGCATGCGCGCGTGCGCCAGCGAACCGCGGATGTCCTGGCGCCACATGCGCTGGTCGAAGTCGACCGAAGCGGTGTAACGTTTGACGAGATCGGAGACCGGCTCGGAGAAACGGCCGGCCCAGGTGTATTGATTGGCGTTGGAAGTCATGACTCTGGTCTAGAATGGGGCAGATCGACGACGAATTTCAGTGAAACCCGCTTAAAGATGACAAGTATACGGCACTTTCCGGCGACTCACCCGCTGCCCGACTGGCGCAATTTCGGGGTGATGCTGCGTGTGCTGCTCGGGGTCAATGTGCTGGCGGCGCTGGGGGCGCTGGTTCAGGCGCCGGATCTGCTCAACTGGTGGGAGCGGTTCATGGATCTGGCGTCGATTGTCGAGCCCTTGCTGCTGCTCTGTCTCTGCGTCTTGTCCCTGCTGCGCGACGGCCTATGGCGCCTGCGCCTGCGTCACGGGCAGGCGTGCGTGCTCGCGCTGACGGCGCTCATGGCGGGCTCGATGCACGCCTACGCGGCCTCGCTGAATCTGGTCGACGGGGCGTTCAGCCGCAGCATCCTGCTGACCCTGGCGACGACCGGCTTGCTGCTCGGTTATTTCGAGCTTCGCTCGCGGGCCTTTTCGCCGGCCCAGGCGGAGGCGCGGCTGGCGGCGCTGAATGCCCGCATCCGGCCGCATTTCCTGTTCAATTCGTTGAACGCCGTGCTGTCGCTGATCCGGGCGCAGCCACAACAGGCCGAGGCGGCGCTGGAGTCCTTGTCCGACCTGTTCCGGGCGGCGATGCGCGATCCGGCGGAACTGGTCAGCCTGGCCGACGAGGTTGCGCTCGGCCGGCAGTATCTCGAGCTGGAGCAATTGCGCCTGGGTGAGCGCCTGTCTGCCGACTGGCAGGTTGATGAAGCGGCCCTGGGACTGCCGATCCCGCCGCTGATGCTGCAGCCCTTGCTGGAAAATGCGGTTTATCACGGCGTCGAGCCCTCGGCGACGGGGGGCGTGGTTGGTGTGCAGATACGCCGGCGCGGCGAGGAGTTGCATGTCCGCATCACCAACCCAACCGTCGGTCAGCGTGCGCATGCCGCCGGCAACCACATGGCCCTGGCCAATATCCGCGAACGCCTCGCCTTGTATTACGATCTCGAAGCGCGTCTGGAAACCGAAGCCGGCGACAATTCCTACGAAGTCCGTATCGTCCTGCCATGCCAACGCAAAATCCGCTGAAAATCCTGCTGGTCGACGACGAACCGCCCGCCCGCGAGCGGCTGCGTACACTGCTTGGCGACATCGCCGGGCAATGCCCGGTCGAGGTCGTCGGCGAAGCGGCCAACGGTGTCCAGGCCCTCGAATTCCTGCAGCAGGCGCTAGCCGACATCGTGCTCAGCGACATCCGCATGCCGGGCATGGACGGTATCGAACTGGCCTCGCACCTCGGCCGGCTGGACAGGCCGCCGGCGGTGATCTTCACCACGGCCTACGACAACTACGCGGTCCAGGCTTTCGACCTCAATGCGGTCGATTACCTGATGAAGCCGGTACGTGCCCAGCGTCTGCTGGCGGCGCTGCAGAAGGTGTCCGGCCAACGGCCGGACAGCGCCCTGTTTGCCGGCATCGGTCAGGCGGTGCGCGGTGGCGGCCGGACCCACCTGTCCTGCCACGAGCGCGGGCGCCTGTTGCTGGTGCCGGTGGTTGAAGTCCTCTACTTCAAGGCCGACCTGAAATACGTCACGGCCCGGACGGTCGAGCGCGAATACCTGCTCGACGAATCGTTGACCCATCTGGAGGAAGAGTTTCCCGAACGCTTTCTGCGCCTGCACCGCGCCGTGCTGGTCGCGCGTCCGGCGTTGGCAGGGTTCGAAAAGGCGGCCGGCGACGATGCTGAGGCTTACGGTTGGGCGTTGCTGCGCGGCGTTTCCGAAAAACTGCCGGTCAGCCGCCGGCAATGGGCAGCCGCCCGTGCCGAACTGACGGCCTAGGCGGCCCGGACGACGCGGATTTCAGGCTGCAGGTGCGGCGCGGCGGTGCGCGGTGCCGCCCGCCGGGGAATCCCTTCTTCGTCGAGCAGGCGTTCGACATGGAAAAAGACTTCGTGTCGCGAGAAGGGCTTTTTCATGAAGTCGTCGGCACCGATGCGGGTGCCGAAAAACTGCTCCATGGCCTGCTCGTTGCCGCTCATCATGATCACCGGCGTCCCGCGGGTTTGCGGATCGCGCCGGATGGCACGCAGGGCGGCAAATCCGTTCATGCCCGGCAGCATGATGTCGAGGAAGACCAGTTCCGGCTTCTGTTCGCGCAGGGCGACCAGGCCGCTTTCGGCATCGAGGCATTCGATGGTCTCGTAGCCGGCCGAGCGCAGGAACTTGCGCAGCACGGCCAGGACCGTCTTGGAGTCGTCGATGATCAGCACGCGTGTGCCGTCGCGGGCGTTCAGCCGCGGATGCAGCCGTCGTTCAGGCGCCGGGGCCGCCGACAGCGGCTGACTGGCCGGCACCATGGCCGGCCGGCCGAACAATGCCTTGAGCTGGTCGAGTATTCCCATCTGCTGTTCTCCGCTTGGTCACCTGAATCTTCGGGCGTACTTTCCGGGAACGATTGCAACGGTCCCCGGGCGTGAGTCATGTTGTTCGCATTTGATCACGACAAGGGAATAATTTCCAGCGGATTTTCTTGTGGATATCCCTTAGCCCAGTGCCCGGGTAACCACCTCGAGCACATCGCGCGACAAGCCCTGATGGTCGCGAACGCGCCGCAGTGCGGCTTGTGCGTGCGCCTGTCGGCCGGCGTCGAATTTCTTCCAGCGGTCGAAGCAGCGCGCCAGGCGGGAGGCCACCTGCGGGTTGCGGTCGTGCAGCGCCAGAATCTGCTCGGCCATGAAGGCGTAGCCGCTGCCGTCGGCTGCGTTGAAGCGGACCAGGTTGGCGCCGAAGGCGCGGATCAGCGCGTAGATCTTGTTCGGGTTGCCGAGGTCGAACGCCGGGTGGGCGGTCAGCGCCTTCACCGTGGCCAGGGTGTCCGGCCGGCGGCTGGTCGATTGCGCCTGCAGCCACTTGTCGACGACCAGCGCTTCGTCTTGCCAGCTGGCGTAGAACTCGGCCAGCGCGTTGTCGCGCTGACGGCAGTCGGCGGCGTTGATGTTGGCCAGTGCCGCCAGCGCGGCGAACTGGTCGGTCATGTTGTCGGCTTCCCGGAACTGCTTGAACGCCAGTTCGCGCACCGCCTCGCCGTCGAGTTCGACCAGGTAGGACAGGCACAGGTTGCGCAGCGCACGGCGACCGGCCTGTTCGCTGCTCGGTGCGTAGGCTTCGTTGACGCTCAGGCTGTCGTAAAGGCCGGCGAACTCGCTTTCGAGCCGTTCGGCGAGGTGGCGGCGCAGGCTGTTGCGAGCGGCGTGCAGGGCGTCCGGATCGACCACGCTCATCAGTTCGGCCAGCGTCGTTTCGCCGGGCAGGGTGAGCGCTTCGGCGACGAAGGCGGCACCGCGTTCGGCGTGGCTTTGCAGCAACTGGCGGGCGGCGTCGACGAAGCTGGCCGGCCACCCCGGTGCGCGG
>DKNF01000098.1:0-447 GCA_002470165.1 Betaproteobacteria bacterium UBA7395
ACAAGGCGCTGTCGGCGCAGGAGCGTTCGCTGGCGCGCGAGAAGCTGCTCTACGAGGGCATTCTCGACGCGCTGCTGCCGGTCGTGCCGACGCTGCAGACCATTGCCCGCGCCGTCGCCCAGCTCGACCTGCTCGCCGGGTTCGCCGAGTCGGCCTTGAAGCGCAACTGGTGCAAGCCGGAATTTGCCGAAGAAACCCAATTGACCGTCGAAGGCGGCCGTCATCCGGTCGTCGAAAACGAACTCGCGCAGAGCGCCGAGACCTTCATCGCCAACGACTGCCGGTTGGCCGAAAGCCGGCGGCTGCTGCTGATCACCGGCCCAAACATGGGCGGTAAATCGACCTACATGCGCCAGGTGGCGCTGATCGCCCTGCTCGCCCACATCGGCAGCTTCGTGCCCGCCGACCGCTGCGTGCTCGGCCCGCTCGACCGCATCTTCACCCGCA
>DKNF01000098.1:550-3385 GCA_002470165.1 Betaproteobacteria bacterium UBA7395
CTCGACCGCATCTTCACCCGCATCGGCGCTTCCGACGATCTGGCGTCCGGCCGCTCGACCTTCATGGTCGAGATGACCGAAGCCGCCGCCATCCTGCACCACGCGACGAACCAGAGCCTGGTGCTGATGGACGAGATCGGCCGCGGCACCTCAACCTTCGACGGCATGGCGCTGGCCTTCGCCATCCTGCGCCACCTGATCGACAAGAACCGCAGCCTGACGCTGTTCGCCACGCACTATTTCGAACTGACCCGGCTGTCGCACGAATACAGCGAACTAGCCAACGTGCACCTCGGCGCCGTCGAGCACAACGACCGCATCGTCTTCATGCACGCTGTCGAGGAAGGCCCGGCCAACCAGAGTTACGGGATCCAGGTGGCGGCGCTGGCGGGAATTCCGTCGGCCGTGGTGCGTGCGGCGAGAAAACAGCTACGTGAATTCGAGCAGCGCGCTGCCGTCGATCCGCTGCAACCCGACCTGTTCGCCCAGGATTTCCCGGCTGAACAGGCCGAAGCCAGCGAACCGGCGCCGCATCCGGTGGTCGAGCACCTCGGCGCCATCGACCCGGACAGTCTGACGCCGCGCGAGGCACTCGATGCGCTGTACGCGCTGAAAGGTTTGCTGAAGTAGCGAGCTTAGTGGTCGCAGCCGTCCTCATCGTCGGCGCCATGCACGTGGCCGTGCTCGATTTCCTCGGCGCTGGCCGGGCGGATGGCGGTGACGGTGCAGGTGAATACCAGGGCGCTGCCGGCGAGCGGATGGTTGCCGTCGAGGACGACCTTGTCGCCTTCGATGTCGGTCACGCGGTAGATCACGAAATCGTCGTCGCTACCGTCTTCCGGGCCGCCTTCGAACTGCATGCCGACCTGGAGTTCCTTGGGGAAATCCTTGCGCGGCTCGATCTGGACGAGTTGCGGGTCGTATTCGCCGAAGGCTTCGTCGGGCTGCAGCTTGACCTGGACCGACTCGCCGACGCTCTTGCCCTGCAGGGCTTCTTCGATCTTGGGGAAGATGTCGTCGTAGCCGCCGTGCAGATAGACGAGCGGATCGCGACCTTCGTCCACGACTTCGCCATCGGGATCGGTGACATGGTAGTCGAGGGTGATGACGGTATTGCGGGCAACCTGTTGGTTCATGTGTCGAGTTCCTTGACGAGGGCCAGTACTTCCTGGGCATGACCCTTAAAATTGACGTTGTAAAGCGCATGGCGGATGACGCCGCTGCGATCGATGATGAAAGTTGAACGGACGATGCCGGTTTTCGGCTGCCCATCCACCTCCCTCGTCTGCCAGACACCGTATTGCCGGCAGACTTCGCCTTCGGCGTCGGACAGGAGATTGATGCCTATGCCTTCCCTGTCCCTGAATTCCTGGTGTTTGAGACAGTCTTCCCGGTTGATGCCGAGTATGCTGCAACCCAGCTTCCGGAAATCGACCTCGTGGTCGGAAAAATCAGTGACTTCGCGCGTACAGGAGGGTGTTCCGTCCTTCGGGTAGAAAAGCAGGACAAGGTGTTGCTTATCCTGAAAACTCGCCAGATCGACAGTCTCCATATCAGCATCCGGCAAGCTGAATGTCGGGGCCTTATCGCCATTCTTGAGCAGCATGTCGTTCTCCTTGAGTGCTCAGCGTGGGACTGCTGAGAACGATTCTAGCTGAGCAAAATGGCGGTGGCTACAAGGTTTGAAGCGATTTACCGGCGCTCGCCAGCGGGCTCGTCGGGAATCTGGACAAACACTTCGTCCTGTTTCACCATGCCGAGTTCAAAGCGCGCGCGCTCCTCGATGGCATCGTAGCCCTGCTTGAGATCGCGGACCTCGGCATCGAGGCCCGCGTTGCGGATTTCCAGCTTGCGGGTTTCCTCCCGCTGGACCTTCAACTGACGGTCGTACTCCCATACCTTCAACCATCCTCCCTTGCCCAGCCACAATGGGTACTGGAGGAGGACGATCAGGGCAAGAAGGCCGACCGTCAGCCAGCGCATGAACGATCAGCGCAGGTTGTAGAAAGTCTCACGACCCGGATAGGAAGCGGTATCGCCAAGATCTTCCTCGATGCGGATGAGCTGGTTGTACTTGGCGATGCGATCCGAGCGCGACAGCGAACCGGTCTTGATCTGGCCGGCATTGAGACCGACGGCGATGTCGGCGATGGTGCTGTCTTCGGTTTCACCCGAGCGATGCGAGATCACCGCGGTGTAACCGGCGCGCTTGGCCATTTCGACGGCGGCGAAGGTTTCCGACAGCGTGCCGATCTGGTTGATCTTGATCAGGATGGCGTTGGCGATGCCCTTCTGGATGCCTTCCTTGAAGATGCGGGTGTTGGTGACGAAGATGTCATCGCCGACGATCTGCACCTTGGAACCGAGGCGGTCGGTCAGCAGCTTCCAGCCGTCCCAGTCAGCTTCGGACATGCCGTCCTCGATCGAGACGATCGGGAACTGATCGGCCAGGTTGGCCAGGTAGTCGACGAACTGGGCCGAGGTCAGCTGCAGGCCTTCGCCGGACAGGTGGTACTTGCCATCCTTGTAGAACTCGGAAGCGGCGCAGTCGAGGGCCAGCAGCACGTCCTGGCCGGGCACGTAGCCGGCGGCCTCGATCGCCTGCATGATGATCTGCAGGGCTTCGGCGTGGCTACCGAGGTTCGGGGCGAAACCGCCTTCGTCACCGACGGCGGTCGAATGGCCGGCCTTGTCGAGCAGCTTCTTCAGCGCATGGAATATCTCTGCGCCGCAACGCAGGGCTTCGCGGAAGGTGTTGGCACCGACCGGCATGACCATGAATTCCTGGATGTCCAGGCTGTTGTTGGCGTGCTCGCCGCCGTTGATGACGTTCAT
>DKNF01000072.1 GCA_002470165.1 Betaproteobacteria bacterium UBA7395
GTGAGAGAGGGAGCTACAACACGAGATCCTGCGCACCGCCGTCGATGACCGATTGTAGCTTTCCGGGGTGAGAGAGGGAGCTACAACGTCGGCTTGGCTGCGCTCTACCTCCTCCACGATTGTAGCTTTCCGGGGTGAGAGAGGGAGCTACAACAGTGACCGTGACCAGTGGACTCACCGTCAGGATTGTAGCTTTCCGGGGTGAGAGAGGGAGCTACAACTGCGCAGAACATGCAGCGCCTGCGTGACGGGATTGTAGCTTTCCGGGGTGAGAGAGGGAGCTACAACTGCCACGCATGAACCCCTTGGCACCGCCACGATTGTAGCTTTCCGGGGTGAGAGAGGGAGCTACAACACCAGCATCGACCGGCGGACCATCGGCGACGATTGTAGCTTTCCGGGGTGAGAGAGGGAGCTACAACTTCAGCGCGTTTCGCTGTTGGCTCGGAAGTGATTGTAGCTTTCCGGGGTGAGAGAGGGAGCTACAACTTTGTACCTGGCACCTGTTGCGGCGGCTGGGATTGTAGCTTTCCGGGGTGAGAGAGGGAGCTACAACCTAGGAGGGATTGACTAACCCCCTCCTCCGTGGTCTGGAGACTCTCACCACCTGGCCGCCTGTTATCATTGCGCCCTGTCGCGGGCATGGCCCGCTTCCCTACGCCAGAATCACGGATATGAACAAAGCCACCCCAAGCCAGCCGGTCATGTACGGCATCAAGAACTGCGACACCATGAAGAAAGCCATGACCTGGCTGACGGAGAACGGGATCGCTTACGAATTCATCGATTACAAGAAGGCCGGTGTGGCTGCAGCGAATTTGCCGGATTGGGCGGCGCGGGCGGGTTGGGAGGTGTTGCTCAACAAGCGCGGCCTGATGTGGAAGAAGCTGAGCGACGCCGAGCGGGCCGATGTGGATGAGGCCAAGGCGCTGGCGTTGATGGCGCAGTATCCGGCGCTGATCAAGCGGCCGGTGCTGGATATCGGCAATGCCCTGCTGGTCGGCTTTGCGCCGGAAATTTATGCGGAAAAGCTGAAATGAGCGTGAGTACGGTTCGTCGCTTCATTTTCGAGGGGCTGGACATTCGCGGGGCGATTGTTCATCTGGGCGATGCCTGGACGCAGATGCAGGCCGGCCGCGATTACCAGCCGACGGTGGCGCAGTTGCTGGGCGAGACGGCGGCGGTGACGGCGCTGATCGCGGCGCAGTTGAAGCAGCCGGGCCGGCTGACGCTGCAGTTGCGCGGCAACGGGCCGATCCAGTTGCTGGTAATGGATTGCAACGAGCAATTGCAGATGCGCGGCATGGCGCGCAGCAACCCGGTGGTGCTGCCGGCGCCGGTGCCGGAGCTGCTCGGCGCCCACCAGGGCGGGCAGTTGCTGATGAGCCTGGACCTGCCGACGGCGCGCCAGCCCTACCAGAGCTATGTGCCGATGGTCGGCGACAGCATTGCGCAGATTTTCGAGCATTACCTGGAGCAGTCCGAGCAGCAGCCGTCGCGCCTGTTCACCACGGCCAGCCCGCGGGCGGCCGTGTGCCTGTTCCTGCAGAAGCTGCCGCAGGCGGATCAGCACGATGCCGACGGCTGGGATCGCGTCACGCAACTGGCGGCGACGGTGAAGACCAGCGAATTGCTGGAGCTGGATGCGGAAACGCTGCTCGGCCGGCTGTTCCACGAGGAAATCGAGGCCCGCGGCATCCGCCTCTACGATCCGCAGACGGTGGTTTATCACTGCCCCGAGGATTGGGACAAGGTGCGCGACATGATCCGCAGCCTGGGCCGCGCCGACGCCGAAACCATTCTGGCCGAGCGCGGCGAAATCCTGATCCGCGACGATATCTGCAATCGCGATTACCGCTTCAGCCCGGCCGACGTGGCCGCCCTGTTCGACGGCCAGTCGCTGCACTGAGCGATTTTATTCGCTGAAGACGAGTTCGACCCGGCGCATCTTGCGCCGGCATTCGGCCGACTTGCAGTTGATCGAAACTTCCTCGCTGCCGACGACCTGACGGCGGATCTGCGTCACCGGAATGCGCTGGGCGCGCAGGATGGCCTGCACGGCATTGACCCGCTGCTCGGCAATCGCCAGGTTGTAGGACGGACTGCCGAGATGATCGGTATGCCCGACCAGGGTCACCTGGAGGTTCGGGTTTTCCTTGAGGCGGGCGGCATGCCGGAGCAGGCGCTGCCGGTTGGCTTCATCGACGATGACCCCGGACGGCGGGAAAAACACGCTGTTGTCGGTGTTGATTGCAGCGATGATCTCGGCCTCGCTCGGCTCGCGCTGCCTCTTCTCGCTGCTCTGGGCAGCCTTGGTGGGCTCGGCCGTGGCGGCCGATGGTGCATCGAATACCGCCTGGCTGGCGCAACCGGCCAGCAGCAAGAGGCTCAGGGAAACTGCAAGATGCCGCATTTCAGGTTTTCTCCGTTTGTTTCAGCATGTCGGCAAGCGGCACGCTGGCATAGTTTTCATCCTTGCCCGGCAGATGCCGCAGCAGTTCATCCAGATTGATCTGCAATGTTTTGAGGACAACCGGCGGAATGGCCGACAGGGCCTCTGGCAGGATGCCTTCGGCCGGCCCCGGCAAGGCGGCCAGGGCTTCGCGCCCGCGTTTGGCGAGAACGAGCCCGACCCGGCGCTGATCGCGCTGCTGTTTGCGCTTTTCCAGACATTCGCTGCCAACCAGCTTGTCCACCAGCAGGCTGCAGGTCGATTGGTGGATGCCCAGGCGCGCCGCCAGTTCGCCGATACCGATTTCAGGCGTGCGCTGCACTTCCTGCAGCACCCACATCTGCGAGCCGGACATGCCGCAGCGATCCTCGACCAGGCGGAAGTGCTGACGCATGGAGCCGTAGATCAGGCGGAATTGCTGCAGGACATCAAGCACCGTCTGCCCCGGCGGGGATTCATGCTTTTTCAATATTCTGTTTCCCAACGAAATAGTGTTGCGCGATTTACAAGGCTCAATTATATTGCCCGGCAATGGAGTTGTAACTTAGGTCATAACCCCATTCCTTTTCGACGAGGATATTTCAGGGGGGGGAAATCCCCCCATTTTTTCCTTTCTCGTCGCACCAGACCAGGCAACCCATGCTGCGGCAGCCTGGCGAATCAGACAGGGCATATATAAATCGTCGGCACCCGCTGGTGACTGGCGTTCCCCAGGGTTTCAGCCGATACCGTCGCGGTGATGCCCCATCGACAGCAACTAGGGAGGACATATGACCAGAATCGGACTCATTGGTTATGGGAAAGCCGGCCAGGCAGTGGCCAGCGTCTTGCGCGAGGATCCGCGTTTTGAACTGTGCTGGATCGCCCGGCGATCCGGCACCCCGGCCGAGGATATCGATGTCCCGGTCACCCGACTGGACAAGGACAGCTTTCCCGGCTGGCTCGATACGCACCCGGTCGACGGCATCATCGACTTTTCCGATGCCGCATCCATCCACCTCTACGGCGAAGCGGTCCGCCAACGCGGCATCATGGTGGTGACCGCCATTTCCGGCTACCCGGAGGAAACGATGGATTACATCCGCAGCCTGGGCCGCGACATCCGCGTGATGTCGTCGCCCAACATCACGCTGGGGATCAATTTCCTGCTGCTGGCGGCCAAAATCCTGCGCCGCATCGCGCCGTTTGCCGACGTCGAGATCGTCGAGCAGCATTTCCGCGACAAGCCGGAAATTTCCGGCACGGCACGGCGCATCGCCGAGGTGCTGGATGTCGAGACCGACCATATCACTTCCCTGCGCCTGGGCGGCATCGTCGGCCGGCACGAGGTCATTTTCGGCTTCCCCTACCAGACGGTAAGGCTGATCCACGATTCGATCCGGCGCGAGGCCTTCGGCACCGGCGCGGCGTTTGCCATCGAGCAACTGGCGCAGTGCGACAAGGGTTTCTACACGCTGGACAACCTGCTGCTGCGCCTGATCCGCGACGAACTGCAGAACGAGGAAACGCTCAACGCGGCCCTGGCAGCTTCCCGGGATTCATCAAGCCACGTGGATCGAGTGCTGTCCTGATCGTCCGCATCAGGTCGATTTCGGTCGCCGACTTGTAGCGCAGGATTTCCTCGCGCTTCAATTGGCCGATGCCGTGTTCGGCGGAGATCGAGCCGTTTAGTGCATGGACCGTATCGTGGACGATGCAATTGACCTCGGCCTGGCAGGCGAGGAACAGCGCGTTGTCCTGGGCATCCGGCTTGGACAGGTTGTAATGCAGGTTGCCGTCGCCGACATGGCCGAAGGCGACCACGCGGATGCCGGGAAACGCCGCGGCCAGCGCGGCATCGGCGCGGGCCAGGAATTCGGGAATGCGTGACACCGGCACGGCGATGTCGTGCTTGATGCTGACGCCTTCGATCTTCTGCGCTTCGGAAATGTTCTCGCGCAGCGCCCACAGCTTTTTCGCCTGGGCCACGCTGGCGGCGAGCACGCCGTCGCTGACGGAGCCATCGGCCAGACGCTCGCCCAGCCAGCGTTCGACCGCCGCCGGCTCGGCATCGGCAAACTCGGCCAGCAGATACCACGGGCTGGACGCCGTCGGCCGACTGACCCCGGGAATGTGCTGCTGCACCAGCGCCAGCGAGGGTTCCGAGACCAGCTCGAAAGCCGTCAGCTGCGCATCGAACGTGCTTTTGGCCTGATTCAGGAGTTCGACCGCCGCCGCCGGCGAGGCGATGTTCAGCCAGCAGGTGGTCAGGGTTTTCGGTAGCGGGTAGAGCTTGAGCACGGCGGCGGTGATGATTCCCAGCGTGCCTTCGGCGCCGATGAACAGGTGCTTGAGGTCGTAGCCGGTATTGTCCTTGCGCAGTCCGCGCAGACCGTCCCAGACCTCGCCGCCGGGCAGCACGACCTGCAGGCCGAGCGTCAGTTCGCGCGTGTTGCCGTAGCGCAGCACCTGGACGCCACCGGCGTTGGTCGACAGGTTGCCGCCGATCTGGCAAGTCCCTTCGGACGCCAGCGCCAGCGGAAACAGCCGGTCGGCCGCCTGCGCGGCTTCCTGGATGGCCGCCAGCGGACAACCCGCCTCGACGGTAATCGTGTTGTTCTGCGCATCGAGCGCCAGGATGCGGTTCATGCGCCCGAGGCTGACGACCACTGCCCTGCCCGTCGCATCCGGCGTTGCCGCGCCGCACAGGCTGGTATTGCCGCCCTGCGGCACAATCGGCACACCGGCTTCGACGCAGGCGCGGACAACGGCAGCGACTTCCTGGACAGAGCCGGGGCGGACGACACATTGCGCCGCCCCACGATAACGGCCGCGCCAGTCGGTCAGGAAAGGCGCGGTGTCGGCCGCATCGACGAGGACGTTGGTCGCCCCGACGATGTCGGCCAGTTGCCCGACCAAGTCAGACAACTTCGGCGTAGAGGTCATGGTGGTCGGCGTCGATGACGCGGACCTTGAGGAAATCGCCGGGCTGGGCGTCGAAATGGCCGTCGAGGTAAACCACCCCGTCGATTTCCGGCGCGTCGGCCTTGGAGCGGGCGATGGTGCCTTCTTCATCGACTTCGTCGACCAGCACCTCGATCACCGTGTCGATCTTGGCCGCCAGCTTGTCCGCGGAGATGTCTTCCTGAACGCGCATCAGCCAGCTGCGGCGGTCCTCGCGCACGCTTTCCGGGGGCAGGCCGGGAATCTCGTTGGCGGTGGCGCCCTCGACCGGCGAGTAGGCAAAGCAGCCGACGCGGTCGAGCTTGGCGTCTTCGAGGAACTGGATCAACTGGTCGAAATCCTCGTCGGTCTCGCCCGGGAAGCCGGTGATGAAGGTCGAGCGGATGACGATTTCCGGACAGATTTCGCGCCACTTGGCGATGCGCTCCAGCGTGTTCTCGGCCGAGGCCGGACGCTTCATCGCCTTGAGGATCTTCGGGCTGGCGTGCTGGAAGGGAACGTCGAGGTAAGGCAGGATCTTGCCCTCGGCCATCAGCGGGATGACGTCGTCGACCGACGGGTACGGGTAGACGTAGTGCAGGCGAACCCAGATGCCGAAGGACGACAACGCGTCGCACAACTCCTTCAGGCGGCTCTTCACCGGCTTGCCGCCCCAGAAGCTGGTGCGGTACTTGAGGTCGACGCCGTAGGCGCTGGTGTCCTGCGAGATGACGAGGATTTCCTTGACCCCGGCGCGGGCCAGGTTCTCGGCTTCGGCGAGTACGTCGCCGACCGGGCGCGAGACCAGCGGGCCGCGCAGCGAGGGAATGATGCAGAAGGTACAGCTGTGGTTGCAGCCTTCGGAAATCTTCAGGTAGGCGTAGTGCTCCGGCGTCAGGCGGATGCCCTGCGGCGGCACCAGGTCGGAATACGGGTCGTGCGGCTTGGGCAGGTGCTGGTGCACGTGGCCCATGACTTCTTCCATCGCGTGCGGGCCGGTGACGGCGAGCACCGACGGGTGCGTGCTCTGCACGATGTCGCCCTTGGCGCCGAGGCAACCGGTGACGATCACCTTGCCGTTCTCGTTCAGGGCCTCGCCGATGGCGTCGAGCGATTCCTCGACGGCGGCGTCGATGAAGCCGCAGGTATTGACGATGACCAGGTCGGAATCGTCGTAGCTGGGCGAAATCTCGTAGCCTTCGGCGCGCAGGCGGGTGAGGATGAGTTCGGCGTCGGAGCCGGCTTTCGGGCAGCCTAGGCTGACGAAGCCGACGGTGGGCACTTTCGGTGATGAGGTCATGCGGTTTTCCAGGATTTCCGGCGCGGCCGGCGAGCAAAGCGCGTATTTTACGCGGGGAAGCGCACAGACTGCCGAATTCGCGAAAAGTGCCCGGCCCGCTTTGTGCAATCCGCCACAAACCGCCTAAAATCCGCTCCATGCCCCTGACCCCAGCCCCGGCCATCGCCGCCATCGTCCCGCCGCCCGGCACCCGCATCGACCCGCTACTGCGCGAGTTCATCGCCGATCTGCAGGCACGCGGCCTGCGCGTGCGCGGCCTGGTCCAGGAAGCCTGCCCGGAATCCTGGGGCTGCAAGTTCAGCCTGAGCGACATCGAAACCGGCCAGCGCTACCCGATCTCGCAGAACCTCGGCAGCCAGTCCACCGCCTGCTCGCTCGACGCCGCCGGCATTGCCGACGCGACCCAGGTGATGCGCCGGATCGCCGCCGAAGGCGCCGACCTCGCCGTCTTCAACCGCTTTTCCGGACTGGAGGCGGACGGCGAAGGCTTCGCCGACGAAATGCTGCAGGTGATGAGCCAGGGCATCCCGGTCATCACCGTCGTCCAGGCCGCCAACCTGCCCGCCTGGCGCCATTTCACCGGCGGCATGGCGTGCGAGCTCGGCGCCACAATCGACGAACTGGAGCGCTGGGTCAGCAGCATCGGCCCCCGCTAGACCGTTACCGCCCTTCAGCCCGGCACGCCAAGAATGACGTGGCTGGCCTTGATCAGCGCAGTCGCCGGCTCGCCGAGCTTGAGCCCGAGTTCGAGCACGGCCTCGTTGGTGACCACCGAATGGACCACGCTGCCACCGGCCAGGGTGATGGCGACTTCGGTATTCACCGCCCCCTTGGTCAGCGCGCTGACCTTGCCGGACAACTGGTTACGCGCCGAGAAATGCACGTCGGGCTGGCCGGACAAGAGCATCACCCACGGCGCCTTGACGTAGGCGACGGCCTCCCCCCCCACGGCCAGACCCAGTGATTTGACGCTGGTCTCTGTCACGATTGCGACAATCCTGTCGCCTCCCGGCAGGGTGAGTTCGATTTCCGCATTGACGACGCCGTCGGTGAGGGCAGTGATCTTTCCCTTGAAAACATTGCGTGCGCTGACATTCATGGCGTTCTCCTGACGGCTGGCTCGGGCTGGCCCGTTTTTCGCTATATACGAAACAAACAGCGAGCGATTGGCGGCTTGCCGACAATCTAATCCTGAATGCGATATAGCATCAACCATAGCGCCAGCAGAATTTTCCGGTAAACTCGATTTCGTTATATACGCAAGGAAATAACCGAATGAATCAAGCCGCTCCCCGCCTGCGCAGCAAGCTCGAATTCGACGGCCCGTTCGGCAATTTCCTGGGCGACACGCGCATCCGGCTGCTCGAAGCCATCGACGAACACGGCTCGATCTCGCAGGCAGCAAAAGCCGTGCCGTTGTCGTACAAGGCGGCCTGGGATGCGGTCGATGCGATGAACAACCTGGCCGACCAGCCGCTGGTGCTGCGCTCAACCGGCGGCAAGCACGGCGGCGGCACGCTGCTGACCGACTACGGACGCAAGGTGATCGCCCTCTACCGCGCCCTGGAGGCCGAGTACCAGGCGGCACTCGACCGGCTGACGGCGAGCATGAACGACGGCCAGGCCACCGATTTCCAGCAGTTCAGCCAGTTGCTCAAACGCATGTCGATGAAGACCAGTGCCCGCAACCAGTTTGCCGGGCGCATCGTCGGCCTGCGCGAAGGCCATGTCGATTACGAGGTGCGCATCAAGCTCGACGACGAGAACGAACTGGTCGCGGTGATCACCGGTGAATCGGCGGAGAACCTGGGCCTGAGCATCGGCATGGAGATCAACGCGCTGGTCAAATCCTCGTCGGTATTGCTGCTCAACGACCCGGCGGTGAAAACCACGGCACGTAACCACCTATGGGGCGAAATCACCCGTATCCACGAAGGGCCGGTGAATTCCGAAGTGACGCTGGCCATGAAGACGGGCAAATCGGTGTGTGCCGTCGTCACCCACGACAGCGTCGACAAGCTCGGCCTCGCCGTCGGGGGACAGGCCTGCGCCGTGTTCAAGGCTTCGTCCGTCATCCTTTGCAAGTACGCCTGAAACCCAACCCAGGAGATCCCCCATGAAGCGTCTGTCGGTCCTCTTCACCGCCCTCCTCGCCGCCACCGGTCTTCACGCTGCCGAAGTCCAGGTGGCCGTCGCCGCCAACTTCACCGAGCCGGCGAAGCAGATTGCCGCGGAATTCGCCCGGGACACCGGCCACCTTGCCAAACTCTCCTTCGGCTCGACCGGCAAGTTCTACACCCAGGTCACCAACGGCGCACCGTTCGAGATGCTGCTCGCCGCCGACGACTCGACGCCCGCCAGGCTTGAGCGGGAAGGCCATGCCGTCGCCGGCAGCCGCTTCACCTACGCCGTCGGGACGCTGGTCCTGTGGTCATCGAAAGCCAATTTCGTCGATGCCGGAGGTGAAGTCCTGAAATCCGGCCGATTCAACAAGCTGTCGATTGCCAACCCCAAAACCGCGCCCTACGGTGCCGCCGCGGTCGAAACGCTGAAGAAGCTGAACCTGCTCGAAGCGGTACAGGCAAAATTCGTCCAGGGCGAGAACATCTCCCAGACACTGCAATTCGTCTCCACCGGCAATGCCGACCTGGGCTTTGTCGCCCTGTCACAGGTCTTCCAGGATGGCAGGATCACCGGCGGCTCCGCCTGGATCGTACCGGCCGAAATGCATGACCCCATCCTCCAGGATGCCGTGATCCTCAAGCGCGGCGAGAACAACCCTGCCGCCGGCGCGCTGCAGGCCTATCTCAAGGGCGACAAGGCACGCGCCATCATCCGGCGCTTCGGCTACGCAATCCGCTAGACTTCTTCCCGCCATGCTCACCGATACCGACCTCCAGGCCATCTGGCTGACCGTCCGCCTCGCCGGGATCACCACCCTGATCCTCTTCATCATCGGCACGCCGATCGCCTGGTGGCTGGCGCGCACCCGTTCGTGGTGGAAAGGGCCGTGCGGCGCCGTCGTCGCCCTGCCGCTGGTATTGCCGCCGTCGGTGCTTGGCTTCTACCTGCTGCTGGCGATGGGGCCGAACGGGCCGGTCGGCCAGCTGACCCAGTCGCTCGGCCTGGGAACACTGCCATTCACCTTCTGGGGCCTGGTCGTTGCGTCGGTCTTCTACTCCCTGCCGTTCATGGTGCAGCCCTTGCAAAACGCTTTCGAAGCGATTGGCGAACGACCGCTGGAGGTTGCCGCAACGCTGCGCGCCTCGCCGCTCGATACCTTCTTCTCGGTCGTGCTGCCGCTGGCCCGGCCGGGCTTCGTCACTGCCGGCATCCTGAGTTTTGCCCATACTGTCGGAGAGTTCGGCGTCGTCCTGATGATCGGCGGCAACATCCCCGGCGTCACCCGCGTTGCCTCGGTACAGATCTACGATCACGTCGAAGCGATGGAGTATGCCGACGCCCACCGCTTGTCGGCAGTGATGCTGGCTTTCTCGTTTGCCGTGTTGCTGGCCATGTACCTGCGCCGCGACAAGCCACGGCGGGAGGCCTGACATGGACGGCATCGAAATTCGCTGCAAGCTGGCTTGGCCGGGATTCACCCTGGATGTCGACCTGACGCTGCCGGGCAGCGGCGTCACCGCGCTGTTCGGCCATTCCGGCTCGGGCAAGACGACCTTGTTGCGTTGCCTGGCCGGGCTGGAGCGGGCGCAACCGGGGCGACTGGTATTCAAGGGCCAGACCTGGCAGGACGAAAAGACCTGGCGACCGACCCACCAGCGGCCCATCGGTTACGTCTTCCAGGAAGCCAGCCTGTTCGCCCACCTGAATGTGCTCGACAATCTGCGCTTCGGTCAGAAACGCAGCGGCAGTTCGGACCGGGTCAGCCTGGATGCGGCCATCGAACTACTCGGCATCGGCCACCTTCTTGAGCGCAAGCCCGACGCCCTGTCCGGTGGCGAGCGCCAGC